>NZ_JAIUIU010000009.1:0-224044 GCF_020165775.1 Mesorhizobium sp. B263B2A | reverse complement strand
CACGGTGCGCACGACGAAGGGCAGGCCGATGAAGACCAGGGCGATGACGATGCCGAGCGGCGTGTAGGCGACCTTGATGCCGAGCGGCATCAGGAGTTTGCCGATCCAGCCATTCGGCGCATAGAGCGTGGTCAGCGCGATGCCGGCGACGGCGGTCGGCAGCGCGAAGGGCAGGTCGACCATGGCATCGACGATGCGGCGGCCGGGAAAGCGGTAGCGCACCAGCACCCAGGCGACCAGCGTGCCGAACACGACATTGACGATCGCCGCGACAAAGGCGGTGCCGAAGCTGATCTCCAGCGCATTGATGGTGCGGCGGTCGGTGGCGATCGCCCAGAAATCGGCCCAGCCAAGCGCGGCCGAGCGCCAGATCAGCCCGGACAGCGGGATAAGGATGATGAGGGTGAGGTAGGCAAGCGACAAGCCGAGCGTCAATCCGAAACCCGGAATGACACTCGGCTGCCTGAACCGCCACCCCGCCTGCGCGGGTGCTGTGGTCGCGAATGTTGCGGTCATCGAGTTCAGGGGAGTCCCTCCCGCTCAACCAGGATTGCTCCCGCTAAAGGCTCCAAGAGGTTGGCGTGCGCAAGTTGTTTGAACGATCCCTGCCACTACGTCTATTCGCTCAGTGGAATTTCGCCTCCGCCGCCATTCGGAATCTTTGCGGTCGTGCAGCTACCACTTAGTGAGCGGATAATCGGATCAGGCCGGGTAGGCCCCCTCCCCGAAATGATAAGGTCGGCCCCATTTTCAATCGGCTCATACTCCACCGCTGGAACACGCGCCGGCATCCGGCGCGATATTTCGAGAGTGTCCTGCCGTGGACCACCATGCCCGATGTGCAGCGCTCCGCTGTCGAATGTCGGCGTGAAAGCCAACATGCAGGTGAAGCCGAAAGTATAGCCATCCCCAACAGAATAGGCGGGGTGAGCCTTAATAGCATTTCTGGCAATACCCTTGGAGGAGTTCTGTGTAAGGCCAAGCCAACGTAATAATAAGGGGCTGGCTGGATATCGATCGGGGAGGAGAAGGAAATGGAGAGCATTTCAAAAGAACTGACGAAACTGGCAGAGCACATCCGCCCGGCGCGGGAAGCGTTCGCTGAAGCGGATAAAAGGAGGATCGAATCCGCCTTGGAGGCGGGGCGGCTTCTCTGCCAGGCCAAGCACGACTGCCCACACCAGCAATGGCTGGCTTTCCTGACATTGGCCGATATCTATGAGCGACAGGCGCAAGAGTTGATGCACCTGGCCCGGGCGGGATTGACGGCACACGTCGTTTCCGAAATCGGCGGCATCGATGCGGCGCTGGCCTATCTGGTGAAGGCAAGATTGCCCGAGCCAGGCGAATGCCTGACTGTCGGACGGATAGGCTGGCCTGAAAAGAACACGCCCTTCGCCATCATCAAGCCCAACGCCACCCATCCTGGTTACTATGACGTGGCAATTGCCGACATGTGGGCCAATCCCGCAACGGTCTTCTCCTCCACCAAGCCGCTGAAGGGAGGAAGTGTACGGCTTGCCGACGGGTCGTTCTTCGACAACCTCTGGCGTATTGTCGATAGGGAATTGGACGTACCGCACTCGCAGCGCGAATTCCAAATGATGCCGGTGGATCTGTTTTCCCAGGATGGAGCTTTCCTCTTCGCAAAACCGGCCACCATTGCAACTGCTGGTTCGAAGACAAACCGGGCTCCCAACTACGCGCATTGACTTCGTCGCCTGAGCCGGGCCTGACGGCAGGTCTCCATTGCGGCCACGGAAATGAGGGGGCCTCCAACCAATACCGCCAGAGTGGAGAGATCGATGAAAAGTCACCGTGCCAGGGCCGGCGCACTGTGCTTGGCGCTGATGATGATGTCGGAACACTCCATCGCGCAGTCCCAACTGAGCCAGGCAGAAATCTATCGGGCCCAGGCGCGGCTGTTCGAGAGCAATTTCCTGACTCGTATTCCCGACGGCAGGATTGGTCAGCGGACGTTGGACGCTCTGAGAGCCTGGCAGCGACAGGCGAAGCGGCCGCAGACCGCGGAATTGACGAAGAAAGAGTTCGATCAGCTGATGCGTTTCGATCCCGGCAAACACGCTTGGGAAGCGATATCCGGATCAACGGACGGGACCTGGATCGCGGTTTGGGGACATCGCTCGGGGGTAGAAGCAGCCAAAAAGGCTTTGGCGGGGTGCCAGAAGAAATCGTCTCGGCCCGACGATTGTTCGTACGTCTCCAATTCCGTAGATCGGAGCGGCCCAGGGTGGTCTGCTGCCGTTTTTTGTGAGCAGCAAGGTCTCTTTCGAAAGAAAGGGCAGATGTTCCTGCACAATGGCTTGAGCCGGAAATCAGCCATGGACCAAGCGTTCGCCGCTGCATCGACCGCGAAATTTCGCCCGTCTCAATGCACTCTCGTGAAGGCATTGAACGGAGACGGACAACAGTGAACCATTTCAACAGCGTTTGCGAACGGGCGCCGAAGGCAACTGGACACCTGTCCTTCGTTGACGTTCTGGCGGGGAGGTATCGCTCGGGTCCAGTCCAGCGACAAGACCATCCACATTAAGCGTAGTCAGACGGTGCCGGCCAACGTTTTCAGATCGCGGCGGTCTCGGAAGAGGTAATGCCATACCCGATTTCGCGCTCCATTTTCTTGATCGCTGCAGGCTTAATCGAACGGTATCATCATCAGGGGTGGCGAGTTCATGCGCATTGCGGTTGTCGGTTCAGGGTATGTCGGTCTCGTGTCTGGAGCATGCTTGGCTGACTTTGGTCACAAAGTCGTCTGCATCGACAAGGCAGAAGCAAAAATTGTCGATCTTCAGGCTGGAAGAATGCCGATCTATGAGCCCGGTCTCGAAGACCTCGTCAGCAAGAATTCCGCGACCGGGCAGCTCGCCTTCAGCAGCGAACTTGCGCCAGCGGTCGCAGACGCGGATGTGGTGTTCATTGCTGTCGGGACGCCTTCGCGGCGAGGCGACGGTCACGCCGACCTTTCCTATATTTACGAGGCGGCGCGGGAAATCGCGGCCGCGGTTCGCGGCTTCACGGTGGTCTGTGTCAAATCCACAGTGCCGGTGGGGACCGGAGATGAAGTCGAACGGATCATCCGCAACTGCAATCCGGCGGCGGATGTGGCAATTGTGTCGAACCCGGAATTCCTCCGCGAAGGGGCTGCCATCGACGACTTCAAACGCCCCGACAGGATCGTTATCGGCCTGCCGTCGGACGAACGCAGCCGCGAGGTGATGGCGGAAGTCTACCGGCCGCTCTATCTCAACCAGGCGCCGATCATGTTCACCGGACGTCGCACGTCAGAACTGATAAAATATGCGGCCAACGCCTTCCTGGCGCTCAAGATTACATTCATCAACGAAATCGCGGATCTTTGCGAAAACGTGGGCGCGAACGTGCAGGAGGTGGCCCGAGGTATCGGGCTCGACAATCGCATTGGCTCGAAATTCCTGCATGCAGGACCAGGGTACGGGGGATCCTGTTTTCCCAAGGACACGCTGGCTCTCGTCAAGACGGCGCAAGATAGCGGTGCGCCGCTGCGGCTGATCGAAACAACCGTCGCCGTGAACGACCAGCGAAAGCGCACAATGGCCCGCAGGATCGTCCTCGCCTGCGGCGGCAACGTGCGCGCAAAGACGATAGCCGTGCTCGGCCTCACATTCAAACCCAACACGGATGACGTCCGTGACGCACCCTCCCTCTCGATCATCCAGGCTTTGATCGATTTTGGGGCGCATGTCCGCGTGTATGACCCGGAAGGCATGGAACAGGCCAAGCTCATGCTCGGTGCGACCGTCGATTACGCGAAGGGAGTATACGAATGTGCCAAGGGCGCCGATGCCTTGGTGATCGTCACCGAGTGGAACCAGTTCCGCGCCCTGGATTTTGAACGCCTGTCACGCTCCATGTCGAAGCAGGTCGTGGTCGACCTTCGCAACATCTACAGGCGCGAAGAGGTCTGCAAGCATGGCTTCGAGTACGTGAACATAGGCGAGGGTGTGGCAGAGGACATATCTGTTTTTGCCGCGGCCGCCGAATGAGGTATTTCGTCACCGGAACCGCCGGATTTATCGGATTTCATCTGGCGCGCCGTCTGTTGGACGAAGGTCACTCCGTGACCGGCTTCGACGGGATGACGCCTTATTACGACGTCACGTTGAAGCAATCCCGACATGCCCTATTGCAGCGATACGGCGCCTTTCGCTTCCACATCGGACAGTTGGAAGACATGGACGCCCTGCGGCGGGCGGCAGACTTGGCGAACCCCGATGTGATTGTCCATCTGGCCGCGCAGGCCGGTGTGCGATACTCGATCGACAATCCGCGAAGCTACACCGACAGCAATCTGGTCGGTTCCTTCAACGTGCTTGAGCTTGCCCGCGATCTAAAGCCACGGCATCTGCTGATTGCCTCCACCAGCTCGGTCTACGGCGCGAATGAAACGACCCCGTTCGTCGAGACCGACCAGACCGACTGGCCGCTGACGTTCTACGCCGCCACCAAGAAGGCGGTGGAGGCGATGTCCCATTCGTATTCGCATCTTTTCCAGGTTCCAACGACGTCCTTCCGCTTCTTCACCGTGTATGGCCCCTGGGGCCGACCCGACATGGCGCTCTTCAAATTCGTTGACGCCATCGAGAACGGTCGCCCGATTGAAATCTATGGTGAAGGCGCGATGAGACGCGACTTCACCTATGTCGGCGATCTTGTTGAAGCCATCGTTCGGCTCATCGGATGCGCGCCCGTTTGCGGCCAGCCGGTGTCGGGCCCTGATGTCGTCGATACGCTGTCACCCGTGGCGCCATGGCGTGTGGTCAATATAGGCGGCGGCCAGCCGGTGGAGCTGTTGTCTTTCATCGAGACAATCGAGAACTGCCTCGCCAAACGCGCCATCCGGAAAAGCCTGCCGATGCAATCAGGAGATATGTCGGTGACATATGCCGACCCGCGCCTCCTGCAGACCCTGACAGGCTTTCGCCCCGAGACCAGCGTCGAGGATGGGGTGGCTGCCTTCGTGCGCTGGTATCTGCAAGAACGGCCATCGCGCCCGACAATCGCAGCCTAGGCATCTTTTCGCTCCAAGCAGCCAGCGAACATAGCCCTCTCAGGCAGACACCAGCTTGGCATGTACCTTGGGCTTGGTACCGCGCCAGGATGTGACTTCGATGGTTTCTCCGTCGCCGCAAAGCACGGCAAAACCGCTGCCGGTGTGAGCCTGGACCTGGCCGCTCAGCCCTATGTAGCGCCCTCGCCCCGCAAACATGCGTGCCTGGTCGACGAAGATCTTGCTCCCCCCGTCGAGAGTGAAGGCGCCTGGATAGGGGTCGCCGACAGCGCGGACAAGGCGAAGAATGCTTTCCGCCGTTTGCGTCCAATCTATCGATCCGTCGTCCGCCGAGCGCTTGGCGCAGTAGCTGGCGAGCGAGTCGTCCTGCAAAATGCCCACGTTGTTGTCGCGAGCGATCGCCGAGACCACGAGAGGTGTCATTTCCCGCAGGGCCTGCTTGTGCTTTTCGTAGAGTGAACGCGCGGTCTCGTCCTCGGCCACGGGAAAAAGCTTCTGCATTACAATGGGACCGCTATCGACGCCTTCGTCGAGCCGAAAAAATGTGGACCCGGTCTCCTTCTCGTTGGCGATGATCGTCCACGGGATTACCGCCCTGCCCCGAAAGCGCGGCAGTGGGGCCGGATGGAAGCCTATCGATCCAAGGCGGGCGATCGCACGAAATTCGGCCCGGCAGATCTGCGACCAGCCGACGACCAGCGTCAAATCGGGGCGCCCTTCCGTGAGCCAGGCGATTGTGTCGGGCGCGTTGATATTCTTGGTCAGATGGACCGAGGCTCCCGCTGCGCGCGCCGGACCTGACAGATCGACGAAATCGGAATGGCGTGCGGAAGCGTCGTCCGCCAAGGTGACAAGCAGCGAGGGCGTCATGCCCGCTTCGACGAGGGCGTCAAACGCAACACGGGACCCCTCCACCGCACCGACAAAGGCTATGCGCATGAATTCGGACTCCAATACAGTGCCGCGGCGACAGTGAGACACTGACCCTTTCTATTGTGCGCTTCGATCCTACGCCCAAGTCCAACTTTAGAGGTAACCGATCGTCTCCGATGCATCCCAATGTGCAACTCTTCGCAGCGGCAAAAAGCTGGATAGTTGGGCGGATCGGAGTTGAGATTGGAACGTTTGATGGACTGGGGCGCGGGCCTGACACTTCTGGATCGCGATGCCGTCGCGGGTGAATCCTTGCGCGTCGGCTCCAACCGGCCGCATGTGGTGATCGTCCTGCCTGGACTGGGCGCCGGCGGCACCGAACATGTCGTCAATGTTCTCGCCAATCAGTGGGCGGCAAGGGGCTGGCATGTGACGCTGGTTACATTCGAGGCCCCCGGTCCCCCGCCTTACTATCATTTCGATGCCGCGGTCAGGATAGAGCGGTTGGGATTGCCGCAGATGAAGCGGTCCAGGCTGGGGGCAATTGGCGCCGGCGCACGCCGGATATTTCTCCTGCGTCGAACGCTCAGGAAACTGGCTCCGGATGTGATCCTGAGCTTTCTCACGCGCACGAACGTGATGTCGCTGGCGGCAAGCCGGGGCCTCGGCCTCGACGTCGTGGTTTCGGAGCGCAACAATCCCGCGCTGCAGGACGTGGGCCCGGTCTGGCGGTTCCTGCGGGCAAAGCTTTATCCATCCGCCTTCGGACTGGTCACCATGACCACTGGCGCGCTGAACTACTTCAGCCCTGCCATGCGAAGGCGAAGCTGGGTTATTCCCAATCCTGTCGATCTTCCCGCAACAGGCAAACCGCGCCGGAACGGCGCCGTGCTCGTCGCTGTCGGCCGCCTGGTCCCGCAGAAAGGCTTCGACCTGCTGCTGAAGGCATTCGCCGACATCCGCCGCGATTTTCCCGAATGGAAGCTGGTCATCTGGGGCGAAGGTCCCGACCGTGCCGAATTGGAAGCCGAGCGGGATCGCCTGGGCCTGCAGGGTTGCGTTGAAATGCCCGGGGTAACCAGCCGGCCTGGCATTTGGGTGGAGACCGCCGACGCCTTTGTCCTTTCGTCCCGCTACGAAGGTTGGGGGATTGTGCTGCTGGAGGCAATGGCGGCCGGCCTGCCCGTCATATCCTTCGACTGCCAGTGGGGTCCTCGCGAGATGGTCGATAATGAGAAGGACGGACTTCTCGTCGACAACGGAAGTGTCGACGCGCTCGCGCAGGGCCTGCGGCGGCTGCTTGGCGATGAAACACTCCGCAAAAAACTCGGCGCGGCCGCAGCGGCAAGTGCTGCAAGGTTCACGCCTGAATATGTGATGCAGAACTGGGACCAGGTCATTCACGCCGTCCTGGCGGCGCGCGGCAATAAAGAGCTCTCGCCATGCTAACCACCCAGCGCGCCCTGCGCAAAATGGAAACGCGCATCAAGATGACCTGGGCCGCCTCCGGGGCGGACGCGTTCCTCGTCTCCTATCCGAAATCCGGGCGGACCTGGTTCAGGCATATCCTGTCGGACTACTTCAGTCGGACGGCTCACGACGGAAATGTCGATCTCTTTCGCATGTTCGAAGTCCTTCCGAACTTCGACCTCGATCCGGAGCGTGGGATTCCAGCTTTCCGTTACACTGAACAGCGCTCCCGGGTGCCGCTTATCCTCGTTTCGCACCTCAACTACAGGCATATGCTGTTCCTGCACCGGCCGGTCATTTTCATGGTTCGCGACCCTCGCGACGTTGTGGTGTCGGCCTATTTCCACGCGACGCGCCACAAGCATCGATTCGAAGGCGATATGGATGCTTTCATCTGCGACTATCAGCAGGGCCTGCCGGCTCTTATCGTGTATCTGAACAGCTGGGCGAAGGGCCTGAAACATCACAGGCATGCCGTCTTGAGCTATGAGGAACTGACCGGTGACCCTGTCGGCACGTCCTCGCGCATTCTGAGATTCCTACGGCACGATCCGTCCGCAGCTGACCTCGAGGAGGCCATCCAGGCTTCTCGTTTTGAAGCGATGCGTGAACATGAGGTGGCGGGGGGCCTGCCGGCGCATGTGTATGACAGAGGCGATGCCGAAAGCCGGCGCATGCGCCGCGGAAAGGTCGGAGGTTTCGCCGACTACCTCACCGACGCGCAAGCCGAACTGATTGAGCGGACCTGCTCCGAGTGGTTGACCTCGGCCGCCAAGGAGTTGCTTTGCCGCGGTGGAATCCACTTCTCGCGGTACAATTGAAGACTTTGTCCTAAGTTCGTCAGTTCGAGCCTGCCTCGCCCCCGGGATCGTCCGGGTCGCGGTTGCCGCAGCCTGCAGCGAAGACGGCAGTCTTCAGCGCTCTGCATTGGTTCAGCGTCTCAACTTCGTGTTCGTCATTCACCCCCACGATCGTTCGATCTGCAAGGCTGGCGGGCACGCCGCGCATCGTGCCGGCGTATCTGCGGTGAGACACGCCACGCGGGTCCGATACATGACCACACCCGGCGCGCTCGGGATTCCTTACCGCTAATGGGCTAGGCCATCAGTCGTAGCAGCGATCAGATGCTGACTGATTGAGGTTGCTACAGAGCCAAACTTGGTTGTGGCGGGCTCTTCTTTTCCGCCGATGATGGGTGACGCCAGCAGCGATCTGGCGCGAATCCTGGATCTGCATTGCTCCGCAAGGACGGAGTGTGGGGTGAGTTTGGCAACCATTGCGATGACCACAGGCCTGATCGGACGTGCGATGGAGGCCCTCAAACGCAGGAGCGCCGGCCGCACGCGCCTGGCCAATATCGCACACCTTCTGACGGGCAATTTTCTCGGTTCATTGCTCGGGCTCGTGGCATTTGCGCTTTCGGCGCGAGCCCTTGGCGTGGCGAACTATGGCCAGCTTGCGTTGATTATCGCGTTCACCCGCGTGGTCGAGCGCGTTGTCAGTTTCCAGTCGTGGCAGCCGATCATCAAATATGCGGCGGGCCTGGACGGGTCCTCGGATCGCGATGCACTGCGCGTTCTCATGAAATTTGGCCTGCTTATCGATGTTGGCGCCGCCGTTTGCGCCTGGGTCATCGCCATGGGCGCCGCACTTCTCGTCGCGCCGTTCTTCGGTTGGTCAGCGGAAGTCGTGCAACTTCTTGTCCTGTATTCCAGCGTCCTGCTGTTCCAGATCTCGGGCGTTCCGGTCGCGGTGCAGCGCATGGCCGGCAACTTCCGCCTCCTGGCCTACGGGCAGCTGCTCAATGCGGTTTTGCGGGTGTTGCTGTGCTTGCTGGGGGTGCTGCTCAAGGCTGATCTCGCCTATTTCACCGCGGTTTGGGCGGGAACACAGATCCTCGGATCCCTGACACTCTTGACCCTGACGATGCGCGCCCTGCACAGGCAGGGCGTTCGCAAGATCCTGCGCGCGCCTCTGGCCGGAATCACAAGCCGCTTTCCCGGCATCTGGAATTTCGCCTGGTCTTCGAACATTTCGCTCACATTGCGCGTGAGCGCTCAGGAACTCGATACGCTGCTGGTCGGGTTCCTGGCCGACCCGGCTTCAGCGGGCTTGTACCAAATCGCCAAGCGCATAGGACGCGTCGGCCAGCAGGTCGGTCCACAGGTCCAGAATGTTCTCTATCCCGACGTGGCCCGCTTTTGGGCGCAGGGAAGCATCGGAAAATTCAAACGCGCGGTCTTTCAAGCCGAAGCCATGCTGTTCGGCTTTGGCATCGTCTGCATATTGATCGTCACGGCGTTCGTCCGTCCTCTGCTCATGTGGACCGCGGGGCCGGCTTTTCTCGGCGCGGCCAACCTCGTCATCGTGCAGATGGTGGCGGTCGCGTTCGTGCTTTCGGGCTCCGCTGCCCGCTCCGCACTGCTGGCCATGGGCAAACAGCGCGAGGTGTTGCGGATCGTTGTCGTTGCGACGGCCGCCTTCCACATCACGGCACTTCTGCTGATCCCGCGCATCGGTGCGATGGGCGGCAACATCGCCCACATCGTACTGGGCATATTGTGGACCGCGGGCTTGGCGCTTTCATTGAAACAAGCGTTGAAGACCACCCACTCCGACAGGCTGACACGGCCGGTGGACAGCCTCGATCAGGCAGATCTTTCTCCTTCAAAGGCAATCTAGATGACCCTTGCAACCCAAGCTTCAACCACCGTGCCCATAGCGTCGCGACGCCCTGGTCCGTCATCGCCGACCCTCACGCATCTGCAGCGGCTCGAGGCTGAATCGATCCACATCATTCGAGAGGTGGCGGCCGAATTGCGCAACCCAGTGATGTTGTATTCCGTGGGCAAGGACTCGGCGGTGATGCTGCATCTGGCGATGAAGGCCTTCTACCCATCGCAACTGCCGTTTCCCTTGCTCCACATCGACACCACCTGGAAGTTCAAGGAAATGATCCGCTTCCGCGACGAAACCGTCGCGCGGCTTGGTCTGGACCTGCTGGTGCGTCGCAACGAAGCCGGTCTTGCCGAGGGCATCACGCCGTTTACCCACAACTCATCGATCTACACGCAGATCATGAAGACGGAAGCGTTGAAATCGGCGCTGTCCTCGTTCGGTTTCGATGCCGCCTTTGGCGGGGCGCGGCGAGATGAAGAGAAAAGCCGCGCGAAAGAGCGGGTGTTTTCGCTTCGCAGCGAGAACCATGGCTGGGATCCGAAGAACCAGCGTCCGGAGTTGTGGAACCTCTACAACGGCCGCCTGAGGCCCGGCGAATCCGTTCGCGTCTTCCCCCTCTCGAATTGGACCGAAACCGATATCTGGCAATACATCATGAGGGAGAAGATCCCCATCGTCTCGCTCTACTTTGCCGCAAAGCGCCCGGTGGTGGAGCGCAACGGACAGTGGATCATGGTGGACGACGATCGTCTGCCGCTACGCCCGGGCGAGGTGCCCGAAATGCGTTCTGTGCGTTTCCGCACCCTTGGTTGCTATCCGCTGACCGCGGCCACCGAAAGCACGGCCGCTACTCTTCCCGAGGTGCTTCAGGAAACACTTGCCACCCGGACATCCGAGCGGTCGGGCCGTTTGATCGATCACGACGAGGCGGCATCGATGGAAAAGAAAAAGCGTGAGGGGTACTTCTGATGCTTGGTGTTGCTCAAATCGCGGATCTCGAAGCTTCCCTGGAGAGCCAGGCCGCTTCCCAGCATCTTCATGCCCATGAGCGGAAAAGCCTGTTGCGGTTTCTCACCTGCGGCAGCGTGGACGACGGCAAGTCGACACTGATCGGCAGGCTGCTCTACGACACCCAGCTGCTGATGGAGGATCAACTTTCGGCCCTTGCGGCCGATTCCCGGCGACACGGCACGACTGGCGACGATCTCGACTTCGCGCTTCTGGTGGACGGCCTCGCCAGTGAGCGCGAACAAGGCATTACGATCGATGTGGCCTATCGCTTCTTCGCCACCGAGCAGCGCAAGTTCATCGTCGCCGACACACCTGGCCATGAGCAATACACCCGCAACATGGCCACCGGCGCATCTAACGCCGACCTCGCGGTCATCCTTGTCGATGCGCGGCAGGGGATCCTCACCCAGACCCGCCGGCATTCCTTCATCGTCTCCCTGCTCGGAATCCGGCACGTCGTTCTGGCGATCAACAAGATCGACCTGATCGGCTATTCGCAAGCCGTGTTCGATGAGATCGAGGCGGCCTATCGAAGTTTTGCGGAACCGCTCGGCTTCGTCTCGTTGCAGGCCATCCCCCTGTCTGCCCGTTATGGCGACAATGTTCGTTCCAGAAGCGCGAAACTACCCTGGTATCAGGGCCCGACACTCGTCGAGTATCTGGAGTCCGTCGAGGTCGACAGCGACCGCCGTGCAGCCCCGTTCCGGATGCCGGTGCAATGGGTCAATCGCCCCAACCTCGACTTTCGTGGGTTTGCCGGCACGATCGCGGCCGGGGTAGTGAGGCCTGGAGACCGCGTGGCGGTGGCGCGCTCAGGCGTCACGAGCCTGGTGAAGCGAATTGTCACTTTCGATGGCGACCTCTCCGAAGCCGGCGCCGGCGAGGCGGTCACGCTGATGCTCGAGGACGAGATCGATGTCTCCCGCGGTGACGTTCTGGCAGCCGCGGCCGAGCGACCCGAAGTCTCCGACCAGTTTGCCGCGCATCTGCTCTGGATGCATGACGAGCCATTGATCCCCGGCCGTCCCTATCTCATCAAGCTTGCCACCAGCGTCGTGGGGGCAAGCGTCACGCACATCAAACACAGGCTGGACATCAACAATTTCGCAAAGCTCGCCACGAAAACGCTCGAGAAGAACGAAGTTGGCGTCATCAATTTGATGACACAGGCGCCGCTTGCTTTCGATCCTTTCAGCCGGGTGCATGAGACTGGTGCTTTCATCGTCATCGACCGGATGACCAATCACACGGTTGGCGCCGGGATGATCGACTTCAGCCTGCGCAGGGCAAGCAACATTCATTGGCAGGCGCTGGACGTGGACATGAACGCGCGCGCGATCGCCAAGGGCCAAAAGCCGGCGGCGCTGTGGTTCACCGGCCTCTCCGGCGCCGGCAAGTCGACGATCGCAAATCTCGTTGAGAAGCGCCTTCACGCGATCGGCAAGCACACCTACCTTCTGGATGGCGACAATGTCCGCCACGGCCTGAACCGGGATCTCGGCTTTACCGACGCTGACCGCGTCGAGAACGTTCGTCGTGTCGCTGAAACCGCAAGGCTGATGGTCGATGCGGGGTTGATAGCGCTGGCTTCCTTCATTTCACCATTCCGGGCGGAACGCCGGATGGCGCGCGACCTCTTCGGCGAAGGGCAGTTTATCGAGATCTTTGTCGATACGCCGCTTGAAGTAGCGGAGCGACGTGACCCGAAGGGTCTGTACCAACGCGCCCGAAACGGGTTGATACAGAACTTCACCGGCATCGGCAGTCCCTATGAGCGCCCCGAGGCTCCTCATATCACGATCACCCCAGATTCGAGCGCCGAGGAGGCTGCCGAACTGATCGTCAGCTACCTTGATCGTGGCGGCTATCTTGGAAGCGCAACCGGGTAGCAGGCGATGAGTGCTGAGACCGGTCGAATTCGGGTTTGCTTTCCATTTGTCGGTGACGATGTCGGCGGAAGTCACATCTCGGCACTGAAGCTTGTCCAGAATCTCGACACCTCAAGGGTCGCACCGGTCCTGGTGCTTCAGGACATCACGGGGCCGCTCGCAGACTTTCTGAAGATGGAGGGCCAGCCCTTCATGGGTTTGCCTCCTTTGACGACATTGCCCGCGAAAGGAACGACCTGGGGAGGTGTCGCTACCTATTTGACCAGCACGCTGCCGCATTTGAGCCGCTTCATCCGGGAGCAGAGGTTCGACATCATTCATACCAATGATGGAAGAACGCATATCAATTGGGGCATTGCCGCACGGTTTGCGGGCGCCCGGCTGGTGTGGCATCATCGCGGCGATCCCGATGCAAAAGGCGCCAATATTCTCGGGCCGTTCATTGCGGATCGCATGGTGACGGTGTCGCGATTCTCGCGGCCGAAGCATCCGATCAGATCCCTCAACGGACGCCTCAGCGTTATCCATAGCCCCTTCGACCACCCATTGGACATCCCTGACAGGGCCGCGGCCAAGGCAAAGCTTCTGGAAGAGCTCGGCCTCGCGCCAGGAACGCACATTCTCAGTTTCATTGGCGGCCTGATCGAGCGAAAGCGTCCGCTTCTCTTCATCAACATCATTGAACGTTTCCGACGCGAGCATCCGCACATCCCGATCGTCGGCTGCGTGTTCGGCAACTCGCCGGCAGGCTCGCATAATCTTGAATTTGCCGCGCGCGCGCTTTGCGTCGAGCGCGGGCTGGATCGGATTATACGTTTCATGGGCTTTCGCAGCCCTATCGAGCCATTCCTGGCGGCGACGGATGTTCTGGTCGTTCCCGCGATAGGGGAGCCTTTTGGAAGGACCCTGATCGAAGCGATGTTTCTCGGCACGCCGGTGGTTGCGACCGATCACGGCGGCAACCCGGAAGCCATCGAGAATGGACGGACGGGATTTCTGGTCGCTCCGGAAGACACCAAAGCTTTCATGGAGCCGCTGCGACGGTTGCTTTCGGATCCTTCGCTGTGGGCACGCATCAGCCAGGCGGCCCGCAAGCAAGCCTGCTTTTCCTATAGCACGCAGCAGCACGTCGAAAAGGTCATGGAAGTTTATGGGCAAGCGCTCCGCGCTCCGGCGGCGGCCAGGTTGGCTTGCAGTACGACAGGTGACAAATGATCCAAGAGGGTTCTAAAATGCAGGCAGAGGATATCGACTTCCTCATCATCGGCGCTGCGAAATGCGCCACGACCTGGCTGCAGCAGTCGCTGCAGGCCGATCCGGACGTCAGCATGCCGGATCCCGAGCTGCACTACTTCAGTCGCCACTACGATCGCGGCGACGACTGGTACTTCCGCCAATTTCATAAAACTCGTCCTGGACAGCTCGTCGGTGAAAAGTCGAACTCCTACCTGGACACTCCGTCGGCACCGCAACGGGTTCACCGGCTGCTCCCCCATGTCAGGCTGATCGTGCAGCTTCGCAACCCGGTCGAGCGTGCGTACTCGGACTATTGCATGCTCTTTCGCCGCGGCGAGGTCGACCGCGACATAGAATCCTACCTTGACGTGGGCAGGGATTCGCCTGGGCGTTTTCTCGCCGGCGGCCTCTATAGCGCACAGTTGCAGGCCTATCTGGATCTCTATCCGAAGGATCGGCTGCTGGTTCTGTTTTTCGAGGAAACAGTCGCAAGGCCTGTCGAACAGTTGAGCAAGGTCAGGACGTTTTTGAACCTCCCTGAGAGCGACGTGGCTTTGCCGGTGGCGAAAAAAGTGAAGGACCGCAGCGAAGCTATGGTCGGACCGCAGCTGCGCAACATGATGAAGCCGTTGAAACCTCTGGTTCGTCCGTTCCGGAACACCTCTCTCTTCGAGGCGGCACGGGGTGCCCTGGCGGGAAAGATTGCTTATCCGCCTTTCCCCCCAAGACTTCGATCCCAGCTCGTCGACTTTTACGCCGCCGATGTCGAGCAGTTGGGCACGCTGGTGCAGCGGGACCTGTCTGGCTGGCTTGTCCAGACTGGCGGAAGTACCTCTTTGGATTAACTCGGGAAAGTTCCTCTCGCGGTTCCGATAGCTACTCCCTGCACAAAAGCAGGTGTTGCGCCAAAAGCAGGCAAGGCGCTCCATAGCAACGATAAATCGTAGCCTCGAATCCGAACGATAGCAGGCCAACCTGTTCTTGATTGAACAAGGTCTTGGCAAGCCCGGATTTGTGTCTGCGGGGTGCAAACAGCCGATAATCTTGACGTGCTCTCCCAGAGCGCGGCGGCTAAGCTTTGTCGAGGTCCTAGGATGAGCCAGTTAGATCAGCCGTTTGAAGCAATCGGTCCGCTCGGAGGCCAATCGCTTCTGATAGCCACCGCAATCGCTGTCGGCCGTCTTGTCAGCAAACCGCGTACCATCGTTCATGTTCTGTCGTACTTGCGTCGCAGGGTGGTCGGGCGCGCCAAGGCCGTCGGCAAGAATCTTCATCTCTACATCATCGATCTGGCCATGGCGCTCGCGGCGCTGTCCTTTGCTTCATTCATGCGATTGGGCCTTGATGGAGAGGTCACCAGTCCGGAGAGCTACCATTCGCTGCTTTTCGCACTTCCCTGCTTCCTGTTTACATGCGCCGTGGTCTTCCCGGTGACCTGCCTCTACACCCGCAATTGGCGATATGCTTCCGTCGGCGACATGCTCGGTATCCTGCGCGCGGTAATCGTCGCATCGCTCGCCTTCGTGTTCATGATGTTCGTGGCGACACGCCTCGATTCGATCCCTCGCTCGGTGATGGTGATCGAGGTCCTCTTGCTCGTGCCGTTGCTCATTTCGGTCCGCATCCGCTCCAAGCTCGTCGAGACAGGCCGTTTTGGCCCGGCCGCAAACAGGGCGAGAAACGGACGCGACATGGTTCCCGTGCTGCTGATCGGTGCGGGTGATGCAGCCGATCACTATATCCGGGCACTGCAGCGGGATCCGGATGCACCCCATTGGCCGGTCGGTCTGCTCGACAATGCCGCGACGACGGAGGGGTATTTCCTGCGCGGCGTGCCGGTCCTTGGCAGCATCGAAGACTTCGACACGGTGATCAGCGACCTGGAAGTCCGCGGCATCAAGCCCCGGCACGTGATCTTTACCGAAAGGATGCCTGGTCTCGTCGACCCGGCGCTCGAAGCGCTGATCGACCGGGCCGAACGCCTGGGCATCGCGGTCTCGCGGCCGGCGCCCGTCCTGGAGCTGCGCAATCCCAAGCACGAGAGCCGCTTCGAGTTGCGCCCGATCGAGCTTACCGACCTGCTGGAAAGGCCCCAGACAGTGCTCGATAAAGCTGCGTTGTCCCGCATGATCGAAAACAGCCGCATCGTCGTCACCGGCGCCGGAGGCTCGATCGGCGGCGAGCTCACACAGCAGATTGCCGCGCTTGGTCCGGCGGAACTGATCCTGATCGATAACAGCGAATACAATCTATACGCCATCGATCTGGAACTGGCGGAGAAGTTCCCGAATGTGCACCGCAAGCCATACATCTGCGATGTACGCGACCCGGTTCGCCTGGGCGAGATCTTCCAACGGCATTGCGTCGACCTGGTCTTCCATGCAGCGGCACTCAAACACGTGCCGATGGTCGAATTGAATCCCTGTGAGGGCATTCTCACCAACGTCATCGGTACGATGAACGTGGCAGAGGCGACCCGCCTTTGCGGTGCCAAGGCGATGGTCCAGATCTCCACGGACAAGGTCGTGAACACGACCAGCGTGATGGGCGCCACCAAGCGCCTGGCCGAACTCTATTGCCAGTCCCTGGACCTGGCCTTCGTCGCCGGCGAAACCCCAGCCCGCTTCATGACCGTTCGTTTCGGCAATGTCCTGGGTTCGAGTGGATCGCTGATCCCGCTGTTCAAGCGCCAACTCGCCCATGGCGGCCCGCTGACCGTAACCGACATGGAGATGAAGCGCTTCTTCATGACGATAAGGGAGGCGGTTGAGCTCACCTTGCAGGCATCGGCCCATGGCCTGGAGAAAAGCCTGGGACAGGGCGAGATCTTCGTTCTGGACATGGGGGCGCCAATCAAGATCATCGACATGGCGCGTCGCATGATCAAGCTCGCCGGTTTTCGGCCGGATGAAGACATCAAGATCAAGATTGTCGGTTGCCGGCCCGGAGAAAAGTTGTTCGAGGAACTCTTCGACGAAAGAGAAAGACGTGTCGACGTTCCGATCTCCGGAGTCTTGGGCGCGGTGCCCAATCCGGTGCCGCTCGAGACCCTTCGCAAGGAATTCTCGCAGCTGCGCCGCCTGGCGAAAGCTGGCGACACCGGGGGCGTGCTGGACCTTGTTGCCCGGTTGCTTCCCAGCTACCACAGAGAGGAAACAAAACCTGCGGCGGCGACGCCATTCGTGCCTCACGTGATCCGCGGCTCGGCCAAGGCGGCCACGCCTCAACGCGAAGCCGCTGCCTGATGCCGGCGGGAGCGGCCGTGCGAAGACGTATCGCCTCAGCTCTGGTTGTCGCGCTGTCCTGCGGCACCGCCTTGGCCGGCGAGCCTCAACCGACCGTCGCCGAGGCACGGGGCGCGATCGAGCGCGCGGGCGCCTACTTCCGCGATCACCTCGGTGTGGCCGGAACCTATGTATGGAAATATTCGCTCGATGGCCAAAGGAGAGTGGGCGAAGGCGGTGCCGTGCCGACAAGCGTTGGCTGGGTGCAACCGCCTGGGACGCCGGCGGTCGGAGCTGCCTTCCTGCGCATTTTCGAGGTTACCGGCGACAAGCAATGGCTTCAGTCGGCCCAACTCGTGGCAACGGCTCTGGTCAAGACGCAGCTGGAGTCCGGCGGGTGGTTTTACAGCATCGAGACCGACCCGAAAAAGGCGGCCACGTGGTGTTACCGCGCACTGAAGACAGATGGAAACGCCTGTCACGACATCAAGGACAATCCGCATCGCAACGAGACCGTTCTCGACGACAACAACACACAGAGCGTGCTGAATTTCCTGATGTGGTTCGACCGGGCGAGCGGCGGTTCGGATCCGGATGTCCGATCCTGCATCGACAAGGCGCTTCATCGATTGATGCGGGTGCAGTATTCGAACGGGGCCTTTCCGGTCTTCTTCAAAGGAGCCGCGCCGGGTGCGGATGTGGAGACGGCCGCCAAGGCGAGTATTCCGGCCAGTTGGTCGCACGAGTGGCAGAAGCCCGATCGTCCGCCCTACTTCATCGTCAATGACAATCTCCCTCGCGATATGGGCCGCCTCTTTCTCAACGCCTACCGTACATATGGTGATCCCGCATATCTCAAGGCAGCGGAAAAGGTCGGCGATTTTCTCCTCGCGGCCCAGCTTCCTGCGCCGCAACAGGGCTGGGCCCAAGGGTACGATCGTTCCATGCAGCCGGTGTGGGGCCGCAAGTTCGAGCCGCCAGGCGTCGTCTCGCGCGAAACCGCCGGCAATATCGATTACCTGATCGAGTTGAACGAGCAGAACAAGGATGCACGGCTGCTGGACGCGGCGGAATCGGCGGCCAAATGGTTGCAAGCGGCACGCCTGCCCGACGGCAAGTGGGCCCGTTTCTATGAACTCAACACCAACCGCCCGGTCTACATCGACGATGATGACCAGGTGACCTTCGACGACAAGAACCTCCTGCACCACTACGGGATGAAAACCGGTGCCGAGATCGAGCCTGTATTCGCCCGGCTGGAGCTTGCCAGGCGCGGCTTGCCGGTTTCCCGCCAACAGCTGTGGATCAGTGGCATGGATGCGTTGAGCGCCGGCGACCTGACTTCGAAGGTGCGTCAGCTCATCGACAGCCAGGACGCCCAGGGACGCTGGGTTGAGGGCCGGTTTGTAATGGGACAGGACTTCATCGACGGCGTGTTCGCTCTCGGTCGTTTTATCTCCCCGCAGGCGTCCGCGCCGGGGAAGTAGCTGCCCGTCGTCCGCTCTATCCATGGGGAGATTCCGACCGGGCTTTCGCGAGCGCCGATCGGCCTTGTCAGGCTGGCAAAACTCAGCCGCTGTGCACCCCTAATTTGGTCCGCGTTGAAGAAGCTGTAGCCGGCCACGCGTGGAGCGGGCGTTCCGAAGGAAGCCCGCGACCGCTCCTGGCACTGGCCCCCCCGCGCAAAATCGCAACGCTGGGCGCAATCCCAAGCAACAGGGGCACGACAAAAAACCGGCTGTAGAGATGCGGCAGCGCGTTGGCCAACGCGGCGAAGAGAAGGACCGTGGTCAGGGTGCAGATGGCGGATATTCGTCCCTGGCGAAGCCGCGCGGCGAGCATGCCGATGATTATTCCGGCGACCAGCATGAGCAGAAAGCCGATCAGCCCAAGTAGTCCCGCCTCGACCCATATCAAGAGATAGACGTTGTGGACTGGAGCATGCAGCTCGCTGAAATGTCGATACTGGTCGGCACCGATGCCAAGCAGCGAACTGCTGTCCGCCTTGGTGATGGCCTCGCGGATAAGCCGCATACGGTCCGCGAACGTGCCAGCCTCGTCAATGTCGCCACTCTGCAGCGCATTCAGCACGCGGCGCTGGAAGATGGGGGGCAGGAAGTCGCGGCCCCACGTGACGACGACAAAGAACGCGCCGAGCGACGACACCGCCAACAGGATGATGCGGCGCCAGGAGCCCGTCATGGCAACGAAGACGGTGAGCGCGACGACAAGCCCGATCAGCCCGGTATTGGAACCAGTCAGAACAATGCCATACGCAAAGAGCGGCACTCCGATCCAGGCCCAGCGGGGCCGGGCACCCCCTGATGCGACCAGCCACAACAGCAGGGGGACCGCGAGTGCAATCAGCGTCGCGCATTCATTCTCGCGTTCGACCCAGCCGATAAAGCGGCCATTGCCGCTGGTGAGGTAGGTGTGTTGTTGCTTGAGTATGTCGATGACCACAATGCCGTGAATGCACATCAAGCCGATCGAGCAGATAAGCGCCTTCGTAAGCAGAACCGTTTCGCTCCAGGGCCTCGACGCGAGCATGAAGGCCAGGAGAAAATAGGCATACAGATACTGCGCCGAGATGATGAAGCCTCGCTGCGGATCACCATTGATCAGGCTGCTGAGCAGCAGCATGCCGCACAGCAGCGCCACCCCGGTGTTCCAGAGAAGCGTCCCGGCTGCCAGGGGGGCGGGCGAAAGGGATTTCCCCAGGACCATGGCAAAGACGGCGGCCAGGGCGAAGGCATCGCTGGCGGTGAAGTAGAACGTGTCGACCCGCAGGATGTTGCAGGGGGTGAGAAAGACGGAGGCCATTGCGAGCCAGAGGCCGATCTTGCCGGTCCCATTCGACAACGACGCCGCAGCCGGCCTGCGGTCGGGCTTTGCCCAGTACCCGCGAGGGACCCCGGCATGATTCATCGTCACTCCTGAAAACTATCTTTTCACCAGCCTCCATGGACGTGCAGTTCGGTGCATATGCCAAGATATGCCCGCGGCCAACTACGCTATCCTTTCGGATAATCCCATGGCCGCGACTAAGCCTCTTGAACGCGCTGGCGTCCGTGCATCCGTGCTAAAAACTTCTCGCTTGGGTTGGGTCTCGAACCCGGCTTGAAGACCCGGTGGGATCGATAGGAACAGGGGCGCGATCAGTGAGCTTAGTAGACGAAAACAGTGTATGGAACCGACTGGGGCCATTTCTTCAGGAGTCGCCCGAGCCGTTGGAAGAACGGACGTTCGGCGCGCGCGAACTTTACAGTCTTTTCCGCAGACGCGTGCTGCTGATCGTTGCGATCGTCATTGCCGGCACCGCACTCGCACTCATCACCGCAATGGAACTTCCCAAGACATATACGGCTCGTTCCATGATCGTCGTCGAAACCGACGATCCCAATCCTCTCGACACCACGCAGGCGCAGCCGAACCAGCAGCCTGACAAGTCGCGGATGGACACCGAGGCGGATCTGATCGCCTCTCGCGTATTCGCCAGCCTGGTGGTCGACAGGCTAGACCTGATCCAGGATCCGGACTTCAACACCTATCTGCCGCCAGCCGCCGCCGGAGGAACTTTGGATTCGAGTGGCGGTGTGCTGTCACAGGCAGTCGGCCTGATTGTCTGGATACCGCAAAAACTATTCTCGCTGGTCGCCGGCTCGGGCCCGCAGGATGCCACATCTCTGCCGCCCAAGGATGTTCAGCAAGACCGGGCAATTTCGGCTTATCTGGCGAACCTGTCAGTCGATCGCTCGGGTGAAAGCGCGGCGATGACGATCTCGTTCTTCAACGATGACGCAGCGACCGCGGCCAAGATTGCCAATGCAACTGCCAGACTGTTCGTGGAATGGTCTCGTGACAACAAGCGGCAGGACATCAAGGATGCCGTCGGCTTTTTGAGGCAGCAATCGACCGAGCTCGCGTCGCGGATTGCCGCGATCGAGGGGCAGATCGCCAAATACGCGACCGAGCATGGCGTCTCCAGTGATCCACGCGATGATCTGCTGCGCGCCTCGATCCAGCAGGCCAATGAACAGCTCAGCATCGCCAGGGGTGAATACACGCAAGCACAGGCGCGCCTTGCCCAGGTCAGGCTAGCGGCCAAGAACGGTGACACCGGGGCCGGCGTCGACCCGTTGCTCACATCGGACTTCCTGACGTCGCTGCGCAACGATGAAGCGACAGCGATGAGGGATCGCGCGCAGCTGGCCAGCAATTACGGCCGCAATCATCCCCTGGTCCAGGAGGCCGATGCGAAAGTAGCGGCCGTCCGTGCGATGATTTCCCAAGAGATGCTGCGAACGATCGCAGTCCTGGAAAATGACGTGCGCGTCGACGAAGGCCGGGTGAACCAACTTGTCAAAAGCCTGGAGGCCTCCAACGAAGAGCTGCGTCAAAGGAGCCTGGCGGAGGCCAAGCTGCGTGAACTGAACAACAATCTGGCGACCGAGCAAAAGCTCTACGACCTCGTGTCCGGTAAACTTGGCAGTCTCGATCCGTTTTCGGAAGCCGTCGAACCCGGCGTGCGAACCGTCTCCATGGCCGAGATCCCGACGAGCCCTTCCTTTCCCAAGCCTCGTTTGATGCTTGCGGGCGGTTTGGCCGCGTCGCTTGTCCTGGCGCTGATTCTGGTGCTGACACTTGAAAGCATGGAAGTTCGGATACGGGACTTGCGGCGTGCATCGAAGCTGATACGCGCTCCCCTGCTGGCATCAATTCCGCGGTTGCCTCAGAAGTTCCTGCGCCCCGCCCTGCCCCCTCTCGAAACCTTGTTGTCACGGCCGCGGTCTGCTTTCTCCGACGCTTTCCGATCGCTTTACAATGCCTGCGCCCGGATGAACGGTGGGCGGAGCAAACATGTCGTTCTGGTCAGTTCCGGCTTGCCGCAGGAAGGCAAGACGACGACAGCCATGGGCCTTGCCATGGCAGCGGGCATGGATGGCGCGCTGACCGCCCTGATCGATCTGGATTTACGAACCCGCAGCCTTCACACCGCCATGGAGCTGGGCTCCGCCAGCAGGACACTCGGCGACTATCTGCAAGGCGATTGCGCTCTGGCGGAAATCGTCCAGACGCTGCCTGATATCCCGCAGCTCGATATTCTGGCGCCGTCCGCCGACGACCAGACGCTGCCGGAATTCCTCAACTCCGGCCAGCTCACCAAATTGCTGGAGGCGTTCCGGCTTGAGTACGATGTGGTGATCATCGATGCACCGCCCGTGCTCGTTGTTGAGGACGCAATCAGGATTGCCGCCTCGGTCGACACAATCGTCGTCGTGGCCGCGTTCGACAGCACCACTCAAGAAGCCCTTTCCCAGGTTGTCGAGCGCCTGCGCTTCGCCGGCGGCCCATCGATTGGCTGGGTGTTCAACCGCGTCGACCCTTTCCAACAGGCTCGCGGCGCCCTGCGGAAGGCCTACATGAGGCGGCAGCAGATCCGGCGTTATTTCTTCGCCGATAGCCCGTGACCGCACAGACGATCACGGGCGCCCTGTTACAGCCCCATCGCCTCGAGCAAGGTATGGTTCACCTTGTGCACATCGAAGCGTTCTTCCGCGAGCTTTCTTGAGTTGGCGCCCATTTTGGCGGCGAGTTCCTCATCTTCGAGAAAAGCCCGCTGCGCCGCGGCAAGCGCATTCACGTCGCGTGGCTCGACCCGAAACCCGTTCTCGCCGTCGATAACCGTTTCCTGACAGCCGGGCGCGTTGGTCGTGATGATCGGCCGGCCCGTCGACAAGGCCTCCAGCGCGCTGCGGGGAATGCCCTCGCGATAGTAGGACGGCAGCACAAACACCGTGGATGCGGTCAGGTACGGGCTGACGTCGTGCGTTTCGCCGAGATACTCCACGGCTCCTTCCCTGGTCCACTGGTCCATTTCGGCTTTCGAGATGGAGAGGGGACTGGGATCGAACGGACCCAGAATCTGGAAACGCGCGGTACGGTGCTTGGCCTTCAGGATGCGCGCGGCGGCGGCAAACTCGGCAATCCCTTTCTCGCGCAGCAAGCGAGCAATCAGGAGGAAGATGGGCGGCCCGGGCGGGGGGCGGCTGGCTGCAAACAGTGTCAGGTCCACCCCGGAACCCGCAACCTTGATCACCGGCGTGGTCGCGGAAACCATCCTGTGGCGCCGGATGTCGAGAGCATCGGCTTCATTGTAGGCGAAAACGGCTTCGCAGCCCATCAGGGCCGAGCGGTAGAGGCCAATGCTCAACCGGCGCAGGACAGTTGCACGCAGGCCCGTGACGCTGCCGCTGAATATGAAGCCGAATCCCGTGAAGAGGGCAAACCGCCGAGGCACTCCGGCAAGCCGCGCCGCCAGCCCGCCATAGATGATCGGCTTCATCGTGTAGGGCAGGACGATGTCGGGAGCCAGGCGACGCATCAGCCGGTAGAGCGCCTTGAGCGTTCGCAGATCGGCCAGCGGATTGGTACCCGTCCTGGCCATCGGAATCTGTTGGAAGCTGACGCCGATCGCACCCAGCCTGGCGATGGCCTGCTCGTCATTGTCGGGGGCGAGCGCGATGACCTCGTGCCCGGCGGCGACCATGGCTTTCAACAATTCGAGGCGAAAATTGACGAGCGAACGCGTCAGGCTTGCGATGACGACGATCCGCTTGCGGCGCATCGCATCGTCCCCGCCGGCGGGAAAATGATCTCGACCATTCGCGTGCATGACAACCACCAGTCACTCCTGTCAGCTCGAGATAAGGCGACGACGCCCCAGAGCTGTTGCGTAGAGTTCCAGGTGCCGATCGACGTAAAGCGATAGTGAGAAGTTCTCCATGACGCGGCGACGCGCCTGTTGGCCCAGAGCGCGCCGCTGGGCCGGCTCAAGGCCGACAAGCCTGATCAAGCCGGCGGCCAGTGCTTCACTGTCCCGGGCCGGAACGACCACTCCACTGTCGCCGACGAGCCAGCCGGAGTCGCCGACCGCCGTCACCACCGCCGGCACGCCACTTGCCATCGCCTCGCCGGCAGCAAGGGAAAAAGCCTCGCCCCACGCTGAACAAAGCGCGTAGACATCGAAGCCCGGCATGAGATCGGCAACGTCACTGCGGATGCCCGGCGTTGTAATACGGTCGTCTATGCCGAGATCGCGGGCGGCGCG
This sequence comes from Mesorhizobium sp. B263B2A, assembly GCF_020165775.1. Lineage (NCBI taxonomy): Bacteria > Pseudomonadati > Pseudomonadota > Alphaproteobacteria > Hyphomicrobiales > Phyllobacteriaceae > Mesorhizobium > Mesorhizobium sp. B263B2A. The sequence goes on along the minus strand of NZ_JAIUIU010000009.1, from coordinate 199,483 downwards.
CCGCACCGGCCCGTCGGCATGCCCCTCCCCGATAAACACGCCCTGAACGTCGTATCCCTGCGCCAGCACACGGCTGATGGCCCGAACCAGGCTGATCTGGTCTTTCATGGGATGAAACCGTGCCACATGGCCGATGATCAGCCGTCCGGGCGGCAAGCCGAACAGATGGCGCAATTTCGCACCGGCGTCGGCGGCGGGAGAAAACTGATCGCAATCCGTTCCGTTCGGTATGACTACCCTGCGGCGCGGGTCAAAACCCAGACGCTCGTGATCGTCGGCGGCCACGCGCGAGCAATATGAGATTGCGCTGGCGCGGCTCGACAGCCGGGCCGAGAGCCGGATCAGCCGACGTGTCAACGGTTTCTCGTCGGCGAGGTCGCGAACCGTGTGATGGATACTCCAGATAACCGGCGAGAAGTTGAGCCCCAGCACCGAGCCGAGCGTTGCCGCGACGTTGCCGTGATACATCCATCCGTGAAGAAGATCGGGCGCTGCCCTGCTTATCGACCGGGTCAGCCGAAAGACATCGCGCGGCCGCGGCCGCTCCGTCATGCTGATCGACACGAGCCCGGAATTTGTATGCTTCACCTGTGCGGCCAATGGCCCAGGGGAAAGCAGCGATAAAACCGAAGATGAGAAGTGGTTTTGGTCGATCCGGCCAAGAAAACGGGCAAGCATGACCTGGGCGCCGCCAACGTCGAGACTGGTGATCGTGTGAAGAACACTTGTGTGCACGCAAGCTTCCCAGCTGTCTGCGGCGCTCCGCCACAAGGAAGCGTTCAATCGGCCGACAGTATCCAGCCGCACCATACGTTGGTTACGATCGACATCCAGTTAGCCAAATTGGGTGGGCACGAGACCGAAGGTTGTCACTGCTCCACCAAATGTATGACTCATTGTCCGCGCACAGGTGTCGCTAGGGTCTTCACAGGAAATTTCTGTGGTGGGCTTCCATGGCGTCTTTTTGCAATCCGGCACGGAGCGGGCGATCGATAGGCTCGTGGACCAGTATCCTCGCGAAAGCGTTGAAACATGCCCGGATCACGGTCCCCGCTGTTGTGGCGATCCTGGCTTGCCCGATCGCTGCCACGGCCGCGGCTGACGACGGCTATAAGCTTTCGGTCGGCGATGTGGTTTCGTTCGACTTCATTGACGACGCGCTTCCTGCCGAACAGCTGACGGTGGCCAGCGATGGCGCGGTCAACATTCCGCTGATCGGCAGCTTTGAAGTTGGCGGCCTGACGGTGCCTGACGCTTTGAAGCATATCCGCAAGGCGTTCATCGACCGTGAGTTCTTCAATGACCCGCATATAGCACTGGCGGTGGTCAGCTTCCGTCCGATCTTTGTCCTTGGGGATGTCAAGGCGCCGGGCTCGTTTCCGTACCAGCCAGCACTGACGGTGGAGCAGGCGGTGGCGCTTGCCGGTGGTCAGTCGACGGGCGGAGCCACTGCCGAGGATCGCGTGGTAACGCGCGCCCGGCTGCGCGGAACCCTTGATGAAAGCGTGGTGCAGATTGCCAAGGAAGCCGTCGCCGCCGCGCGCATCAAGGCTCAGTTGGCAAACAACGACAAGATCTCGGAGCAGGATCTGCCTCCCAAGATCAGAGGCCTCATGAATGCCAATCTGCTCGCAACGTTGCTTCCGACGGAACAGCGGATCCTTGAAACGGATCAACACGCACTGACCACACGTCGCAAGCAGCTGTTGGCGGGGATCGACGAAGTGAACATCGCCCTCGCCAATATTGAACAGCTATCGGACATACAGAAGACTGTGATCGCTTCGTCGCAAGCCGATCTCGAGCGTGTCAGGGCCCTCAACAAGAAAGGCATCGTCACCCTTACCGATCTCTCGAACGCCGAGCGCGAGGCGACCACGCAGCAGTCGCATCTGCTTGAAATCTACAATCAGGCGTCGACGGTTCGCCGGGAATTGAGCCAGTTGCAGCGTGACCTGGACGACGCCACCCAGACCTGGACGCACACAGCGCTGACGGAGCTTCAGGCCCACAATTCTGAAATCGAGCGCCTGGTCTCGGTTCGCGAGTCGACCGAGGAGCAGATCCTGCTGCTGAGCACACTGGCGGCGGAACAGACACGCACCAACAACACCATCGCGTTCACTTACCAAATCCGCCGCAAGCAGAACGGCCAGATAGCCACCAAGGTGGCGACCCTCGACGATCCGATTGTAGCCGGAGACACGATCCTGGTGTCGATAAACCGTCTGGACAATGCCCTGGACCTGGCCAGCCGTCTTGACGCTCCTGTCGCGGCACCGCCTCCCGTCCAGGTGGGGCCGTCACAATGATCGGTCTCAGCAATCCGATGGCCCGGTCTCCCGAACTGACCGCTCGCGTGCCGATAGGCCGGGCGATGCCCAGCCGTCTCGCCGCGGTGGTGCTTTTGATCCTCAGCCTGCCGCTATGGATGGTGGCTGCCGCAATTGTCTGGGCGAGTGTCGGTCGTCCACTGTTCTTTCGCCAGACCCGCAGCGGCTTGGCAGGCCGCCCCTTTGTCATCTGCAAGTTTCGTACGATGCATGAAGGGCGCGATGCGGATGGAGTGCTGCTGCCCGACGCCTTGCGCGAGACGCCCGCCACCCGGCTGATGCGCGCCATCCGTATCGATGAGCTGCCTCAACTTGTCTCCATAGCCAAGGGCGACATGGCGTTCATAGGGCCGCGCCCGTTGCTTCCAGCCACCATCGCCGACTTCGGCGACCTGGGACGTATTCGCTGCACGATCCGTCCGGGCCTGTCTGGCTGGGCACAGGTGAACGGCAATACTCGTCTCACCAACGGTGAAAAGCTGGCGCTTGATCTCTGGTATGTGCGCAACCGCAATCTCTGGCTCGATCTGCAGATACTGATCCTGACCGTCCTGGTGGCCCTGTTGGGCGAACGCATTGACCGCCGCCATGTCGATCACGCTTTGAAGGCGATGCCCGCCGGGACGGTTCTGTCATGAGCTCGGCCCTTGGTCGGCTCCTGGTGATCGCGCCGCATCCCGACGATGAGGTTCTGGGGTGTGGCGGCACGATAGCCCGGGTCGCCGCGGAAGGCGGGGAAGTCCATGTCGCGGTTGTTACGCGAGGCTGTCCGCCTGCCTTCACCGAGGAGATGACGCAGCAGGTCCGCGGTGAGGCGAAGGCGGCTCATGCCGGCCTGGGCGTGCGACACACGCATTGGCTTGATCTGCCCGCCGCGCAGCTCGGCCAGACACCGCACTCGACCGTCAATGCGGCATTGCAAGCTCTGCTGCAGGCGGTCAAGCCGGACACCTTGCTTATACCCTTCGTCGGCGATGTTCATATGGACCACCAGCTGATCTTCCTGTCGTCGCTGGTTGCCGCCCGTCCCACCCAATCGCACTACCCGCGGACGATCATGGCCTACGAGACGGTGTCTGAAACGAACTGGAATGCACCCTATGTCACGCCGAGCTTCGTGCCGAATGTCTTCATAGACATCCAGGCGACACTCGACCGCAAACTCGAAGCTGCGTCGATGTTTGCTTCGCAGATCAAGAATTTCCCGCACGAGCGTTCGATCGAAACATTACGGGCGCTGGCGATCGTTAGGGGCACCGCCGTCCATTTGAGGGCGGCCGAGGCCTTTGTCCTTCTTAGAAATGTCATCTGAATTCTAGCTGGAGTGTTCCGAGATGAAACGCTGGCCGATTTACGACGAAGAACAGATAGCCGATGTCGTGGACGTTCTGCGGTCTGGCCGGGTGAACGCCTGGACCGGCGACCATGTGAAGAGCTTCGAACGCGCTTACGCGCGCAGCCTCGGCCGACGTCATGCCGTGGCGCTGGCCAATGGCTCCCTCGCGCTGGATCTTGCAATGAAGATCCTCCACATCGGCGCCGGCGACGAGGTGATCGTAACGCCCCGCAGTTTCGTCGCGTCGGCCGCTTGCGTCATGTTTGCCGGTGCGACACCTGTCTTCGCCGATGTCGACCCGACCTCGGGCAATCTTTCCGCCGAAACGATCGCGCCGAAGATAACGGCGCGGACAAAGGCCGTCATTGTCGTGCATATCGCCGGATGGCCGTGCGACATGGCGCCGATCATGGAACTTGCAAAGCGCAGCGGCATCAAGGTGATCGAAGATTGCGCCCAGGCGCATGGAGCCGAATACAACGGACGGCCGATCGGCTCCTTCGGTGACATAGCGGCATTTTCGTTCTGCCAGGACAAGATCATCACGACGGGCGGCGAAGGCGGGCTTGTCGCGATGGACGACAGGAAATTGTGGCTTGCCGCCTGGAGCCTCAAGGACCACGGCAAGAACTATAATGTGGTCTTTGCCCCTCATCGGCCGACCGGATTCCGCTGGTTGCATGACAGCATCGGCACCAACTGGCGCATGACGTCCATCCAGGCCGTGCTTGGCTTGCGGCAGCTCGAACGCCTGCCCGACTGGATTCACCAACGCGAGCGCAATGCTGCCATCTGGATAAACACGCTTGCCGATTTGCCGATGCTGTACACGCCCCGGCTCGATCCGGCACACAGGCATGCCTGGTATCGATGCTATTTCTATATCAAGCCGGAGATGTTGTCTTCGGGATGGTCGCGGGACGAGCTGATCGCGGCCGTCAACGCGGCAGGCGTTCCATGCTTCTCGGGCAGCTGCTCCGAGATTTATCTCGAGCATGCATTCGCCGATGCCGGCGTGGCGCCGTCCGAGCGACTGCCCGTCGCGCGGCAGCTTGGTGAAACGAGCATCGCGTTCCTGGTCGACCCGTCCTGGACGATCGAGGAAACGGCGGCGGCAGCGTCGACGACGCGGTCCATCCTTGTTGCGGCTTCGCGCCAGCTCGAGGCGGCCTGATGAACGAGCACGCCATCAGGAAAGATGGAGCCATTCCGGCGTCTTCCTTTGGAGAGCTGAAATTGGTGCCGTCTTCAGCATTGCAGAACCTTACCCTTCCTCAGGAAAAAAGGACGCTACTTGGGTTCGAATTGCCGACCGTAGCCCGGCTTTATCAGCAGATGATCCTCATCCGGCTTGTCGAGGAGCGCTTGCTGGAGCTGTTTTCCCAAGGGCTGCTGTTCGGCACCACGCACACATCCATCGGACAGGAAGCCAATGCGGTGGGGGTGGTGAACGCTCTTGACCGGGATCGCGACATTGTCTGGAGCAACCACCGCTGCCACGGTCATTTCATTGCCTACTCGGGTGAAGTCGAGGGCCTGATTGCCGAGATCATGGGGCGTGTAACCGGCATTTGCGGGGGGCGCGGCGGCAGTCAGCACCTGTGTTTCCGCAACTTCCACTCCAATGGAATCCAAGGCGGCATAGCGCCCGTGGCGGTCGGCTGCGCGCTGGCACGAAAGGACGAGGGCGCCGTGGCAGTGGTTTTCCTGGGCGATGGAACGATGGGTGAAGGGGCGGTTTACGAGAGCCTGAACCTCGCTTCGGTTTTCGGTGCCCCCGTGCTTTTTGTGGTCGAGGATAACGACATCGCCCAAACCACCCCAAAACATCTCACCGTTTCCGGTTCGATCATCGCCAGGGCCGAACCTTTCGGCATCCGCACGTTCGCCTATGACGGCAACGACCCCGTCGAGATATGTGAGCTTGCCCAGGAGGCTGTAGCCTATATTCGCGCCGAGGGCCGCCCGTGCTGGCTCTATCTGCGGACCGAACGGATCGGTCCCCACAGCAAGGGAGATGATACCCGGTCGCCCTTGCGGCTTGAACAGGCTCGAGCCCGGGATCCGATCCCCCCGATGCGCCAGCGCGTCGCGCAGTTCGAGGAGATCGACGCCTTTTGTCGATCTGCCGTGGATCGCGCCGTCGAATCCGCGGCTGCCGCAACCCTGGCGCGAGGCTGACCCATGCGCGTCGTCGAATCGATCAATCGCGCGCTCCACGATCTCATGCAAGCCGATCTACGGCTGGTAGTGATGGGCGAGGACGTCCTCGACCCCTATGGCGGCGCCTTCAAAGTGACCAAGGGCCTGTCCACGGCGTATCAGGATCGTGTCTGGACGACGCCGATCAGCGAAGGTGGCATCGTCGGCATGGCGGCGGGCATGGCCCTCAAGGGCAGGCCTGTGATCGTCGAACTCATGTTCGGAGATTTCATCGCCCTTGCCGCCGACCAGATCATCAACCACGCAGCCAAGTTTCGCTGGATGTACAACGATCAGGTCGAGGTGCCGATCATCATCCGCGCGCCCATGGGTGGACGGCGCGGCTATGGACCGACGCACTCGCAAAGCCTGGAAAAGCATTTTTGCGGCGTGCCGGGCCTTACCGTGTTTGCAACGCATGAGTATGCGGATCCAGGGGCGCTCCTGCACCGGGCCCTCGCTTCTCGGTCCCCTCACCTGATAATCGAAAACAAGGTCATGTATTCGAGGCCCGTACTCGGCGCGGCCGCCCTTCCACGTCCGGCGGATTCGGACATCGTGATCCTGACCTATGGAGGTTGCGTCGAGCACGCGGTTGCTGCGGCAAACAAGCTCGCCGAAGAGGAGGAAATCGCAACCACCGTGGTGGCCGTTGAACAGCTGTCGCCTTTTCCCGGCGAGGAGGTCCTGAGCCAGGTCGGCCAGTGCGGCCGCGTTCTCGTCGTGGAGGAAGGCTCTCCTGGCTGGGGCTTCGCGTCCGAGTGCGCGCGCGCCTTGATCGGTCGGGTCAAGCACTTCAGCGCATTGGCCGGGCCAAACCACCCTATTCCCTCAAGCCGCGAATGGGAGGACGATCTGCTGCCAGGTGTGAACGCCATCCAGGCGGCCTGCATCGATCTGTTCAAGAAAGGCTAAGCTTTCATGACTGTGCTTGTCGAGGCCCCGCGGGTTAACGCCAACGAGGACAATCTTCAGTTGATCGAGATCAAGGTCGTGCAGGGTGAAGGCGTAGAGCAAGGGGCTCTCCTCTTTGTCCTTGAGACCACGAAGGCTGCCGTTGAGGTCAATGCCCCCGAGGCAGGGGTAATCGGCCGGCTCGACGTCAAGATCGGCGACTTCGTCGCCGTTGGCTCAATGCTGTGCGAGATCGTCGACGAAAATGCGAGCGCATCCGCAGCGGCCAGCCCAGTCGATAGCGCTGTCAAAGAGGTCGCGATAACGGCCAAGGCCCGCAAGGCCGCGTCCGAGCTCGGGATCGATCTGGCGGATGTCAGGCCCTCCAACGGCCGCATCGGCGAAGCCGAGGTGCGCGCGGCGGCCAGCTGCCGATCCGAGGCGATAGTTGCAGGTTCGCACGGGGCGCAGTCTGCCGTTCCTTCCGCGTCCACGCGACGGGCGGTCATCATCGGCGGCGGCGGCCACGCCGCCTGCTTGATCGATGCTCTCGATGGCTCCGGATACGAGATCCTCGGTTGCACCGACCAGGCCCTGCCCGTTGGCCACTACGTCTGCGCCGGCATTTCGGTGATCGGTACGCAAGAGAGCCTGGAGCGTCTGCTCGCCGAGGGTACCCGCTACGCCTTCATCGGCATCGGCGGAGCCCAGTCAAGCGAGCCGCGGCGGGCCATGTTCGAACGCGCCGCGGCCATGGGTTTCATTCTGCCGCCTGTGATCCACCCATCCGCGATCGTCTCCAAGGCGACCAGGATCGGAGATGGCTGCCATATTCTGGCCGGCGCGAGCATCGGCCCGCGCTGTACGATCGGCCACAACGTGATCGTCAACCAGGGGAGTATCGTCTGCCACGACAGCGTGGTGCAGGACCATGCGCATCTGACCCCGGGCGCCATCGTCGCCGGCGGGGTGAGCGTCGGGGCCATGTCTGTCGTGGGCATGGGCGCCACGGTGCTGCTGGGCGTCCAGATCGGTGCCGGTTGCCTGATCCACAACGGCGCGCACATCAGTGCAAACGTCGCGGACAACACCATCGTCGACGCTCAGGGCCGCCGGCACCTCCGCTAAAAGCGATCCAGCAAAGTGCAAGACGGCTTTCTGCGTTTCCGTCAAACGCTACGCGCTTTGAGCCTCGGAACTTCAGGCGCCTTGTCGCAGAGCTCTTGCAAGCAATGGCTCAAGTGCCTCGGACCCTGGGATGCTGAGGTGGTGGCTGTCAAAATACAGCAGTTTTCCGCCCATCATGACAACACACCGTTCCTGCGGACAAAGCGCCTGCGTTGGATACACCCGAACGAGGCCGCGATGTTGGCCCAGCCTGTCCAGAACGCCAAACGCAATCTGCTGCCGCTCCCGGTAGAGGCGCTCCGACACGTTGAAGCCAGACAGATCATGTCCGTGCGCTACGAGTCGGGCCGCCGTGGAGGGGACGTCATAACCCACTTCTGGGACGGGATAGACGATGATCACGTTCTTGCCGGCTTCGAGGAGCCGACGCACAGTTTTTCTCAGGGATATCTCGAATGCCTCGCGCGCCTCGTTTGAGAAGCGGTCGAATTGAACGCCGTTGCGGTCCTGCAACTGGGGAAGGTCGCCGTTGCGTTCTGCCGGTCCAAGTTCGACGGCACGGCCCTCCAGGTAGAGAGACCACCTGGCAGCGATTATAACGGTCTTCAGCTCTGGGCGGCCGAGGACGTATTTGAGCCGAAGATCGTTTCCCTGGATGCACGCTCCGTCGCTTCCGACACCAAGCAGAGGGGGGCAGCGGGGAGTGGCGCCGTAGACCGTACTTGCGCCATTCGCAGCCAACTCGGACATCGCGCCGAACAGCGCTCCGGCGTGAGAATCCCCCCACAGGAAGATGCGGGCATTTTCAGAGGTGCCTATTGTACAGGGAGACTTTGCCGCAAGCTGAAGCAACACGTTTGCGCATTTATCCGCTTCAGGGTTGGCGGAGAAAGCATAGCTGGACAACACATTCACGTCCTTGGAGAAGCGCGTCGGCCAGCCATTGTCATGGTAGATCACGGCACCGGTTAGCACCACGGCGACGATGGCCAAAGTACCTCCAGCCAAGACGGACACGGGGCGGCTTACGCGCGACGGCACCCTGAGCGGTCGCTCGATGTATCGCCAGGACAGGAGCGCCAGAGTGAACGAGGCAGTCACCAGGCCAACAGACTGAAGCGAACTCAGCTCGTCGATTGCCAGGTAACTGCCCAGGACAATCAGCGGCCAATGCCAAAGATACAGGGAGTAGCTTATCAGGCCCACGCCGACGAACGGCCTTGTCGAAATCAGCCGCGTGACCCAGCAGCTCGCTTCACGTCCTCCGTGAATGACAAGGGCAGCTCCGATGCACGGAAGGAGCGCCGCGATACCAGGAAATGAAGTCGTCTCGGAATAACCCAGCACGGCGGCGGCGATCAGGAGCAGTCCAGCCCAGGTCGCCACCTCACTTTGCCAGCGCTTGGTGACGCGTGGGAAGGCTTCGAGCGCCATGAGGCTGCCCAACAAAAGCTCCCACGCCCTGAATGGGGTCAGGTAAAAAGCGGCAGCATCGTCGTACTGCATCACCACGATGGTTGCGATGAACGAAATTCCAGCGAGGCTCGCAATGAGACTGCGAATATTGCCGGTTCCCAGGCGCCAGATCGAGACAAGGAATATCGGAAACAGGATGTAGAACTGCTCTTCCACCGCCAGTGACCAGGTGTGGATGAGTGGCTGGTCGTACGTTTCTCCATCAAAATAGCCCGTCTTCAGCCAAAACCCGATATTGGACGAGAAGAGAGCCGTGGCGACGGAATTGCGGCCGAAACGTCTGAAGTCATCGGGTAAGAAGATGAAGGCGCATGCCAGCGTACAGACCGCCAGCATGGCGAACAACGCGGGAAAAATGCGGCGTATGCGCCGCTCGTAGAAATGCCAGACCGAGAACTCGCCTGCCTGCAGATCCCTGGCGATCAATTGCGTTATCAGGTAGCCGGAGATGACAAAGAAAATGTCGACACCGACATAGCCGCCGCCGACCTTGGTGAAACCGGCGTGAAACAGCACAACCGACACGACAGCAATGGCACGTAAACCATCGATGTCGGCTCGATAGGTTGGAGCCGCCTGTGCTGAATGGAGCGATGCCGGACGAGAGGGTTTTCGACCGTCCAACATCACGCCGGCAGCGAGGCTGAGCCGATGAGCCTGAAAGCGTGACATACCGATGCTGTATAACGGCACTCTCGAACCGCTGTCCGCCCGCAATAGGAGGTAACCTGCGGCTAAATCGGACTACGCCGTGGCCCCGCGAACATGATCGAAATGGCCTCTGGAACAAGAGGGAAGCGCGAAGGTCCGGGGCTTTTCCCGAGTGGAGCGGTTCGACGTGGCGACTTGCGGCCGTTTTGGCATCCTGGCTGCCGAAAAGCCCGCCAATTCCGATCCGGTGTAGGTCACGCCCCGCCCCGGCTGCGGTTCAGCCCTCGCCTGCGGCGAAGACGGGTCCCGTTAATGTCCGCGATCCCGCAACGCGGCTGCTCGATCATCGGGTGGAGTTTTCCCACGCCAGCCCACTACTTTTGGGCAGGGGTGTCCTTCGAATTCCTGAGCATTGCAAAATCTGGATCGGTGTAGGTTGGAATGGTCTGCGGGGTCCAATTTGAAGGCTCAAATGGCTGTTGCGCATCCCCCTTCCCTGAAACCATCGGACGCACCGCATGTCCTGCGCGACGCATCCGCGAAACCAGTTTCCGACAAGTCATTCAATGTGGCTGCGCACGGGCTTCGTGGTGTCGCTTCGCTTATGGTGTTCTTCGCGCATCTCCTGGGCGGCACGGCGGAGCATATCTACGCCTCGAACTCCGCCTATGTAGCGGCCATTGGGCCTTTCTGGAATTTCGGCACCTTCGGTGTGTGTCTTTTCTTCGCCATCAGTGGCTTCGTGATCCTTCCGAGTGCGCTGCACTACAGTCCCCGTGAGTTTGCCGCCCGACGGTTCCTGCGCGTCTACCCGCTGTTCTTCGTTCTCAGCGTGCTCTACGTCGCGCTGAACGCCGCGACAAACCTTTATCCCGAGACCAACAATCTCACCGCAATTCTCGCCGGACTGACGTTCCTGAATCTTTTCGCCCACACAGAGCAGCTGACGCCGAATGCCTGGAGCCTGACGTTCGAAGTCTGGTTCTATGTGTTCACCGGTGCCTTCGTGTTCTTCGCCATCCGTCGCCCCAACAAGCTTGGGTTGGCCGTTCTAGGTCTCCTCGCGGCGCTCTTTATGGCCAGATATCCGATTGCGCTGTATTTCGTTGCCGGCGGCCTGATCCGTCTCGCCTACGATCGATATGATTGGATGCGTGTCGGTCGCCATCGGCTGGCCGAGAGCGCGGCGCTGGCAACGTGCGTCTTCATATCCACTCGCGGCCACTACGACTATCACTGGTCCGATTTCCAGAATGCCGAAGTGCCATTGCTGGTCGCTGCGACGGCGCTTTATTTCGGCCTGGCGGTATCGCGAAGCAGCTTGACTTCGCTGCTTCTCGGCAATCGGCTTCTTCGCTACTTCGGGACGGTCAGCTATAGCCTTTATCTAGTGCACCCCTATACGTATTTTCTGACCCGCTCCATCTTTTCGCACGCTCACCTCTTCACCGCCAATGTCGTGGTCTCGATGGGCGCCTTCATTGTCGCTGCAAGCGCCATCACCTGGATACTCACGCATCTCGCGAACCGCAGCCTCGAACTGTGGCCCTATGAGCTGGTCTATCATCAGAAGATCTACCGCTCGACACCGCAGCAGAATGCCGTTCGGACGTGGCTTGGCTTAGGCACCAAACGCTTCGCATGGCTGCGGGGATAATGCAGGGCTGCGCCGGTCTATGGCCTGAGACCATGGCCGATCATGAGGCCATGGCTGATTAATCGTCGGACTTGGAGAGCAGGTCCGTCAAGCGAGACACGTCGGGCACAAAGAGTTCCTTTGCGCGGCGCAGCACAATCCCGACACTCTGCAGATAACTGAGTTCCCGGGCCACCGCTTCCCGATGCGTGCCGATGCGATTGGCTAGATCCGTATGGGTGGGAATGGGAGAAATCATCGCCGAACCGTCCGTGTCGATACTTTCAACACACAAGCGCAGCAGTTCGCTATGCACGCGCGATCGAACGCTGAGTGTCGAGAGTTCAACGATATGCTCGACAAACGAGTGCTGGCGCTCGACCAGCATTTGGATAATGGCCTGAAGCGCCTCGGGATCGTCCTTGATTATATCCAGGAAGGCCCGATTGCCGATGGAGGCAATGGTGCACGGTCCCGCGGCTTCGATCGAATAAGGCACCGCAAGAAGGTCCCCGCTTAGAGCCACTTCATTGACGAGTGATCCCTCGTGCGCCGATGGGAGCCATACAATTTTGCCTGTGCGGGTATAGACAGGGAAGCGAAGCTCGCCCTCCAGAAGAAAAAATACTCGATCGACCCTTTCACCGGCCGGAATCAAGACATCGCCGTCTTCGAGATGGAACCAATGACAGCGTCGGTTCATCTCGGCCAGCGTGGAAGGGCGAACGGCGTGGAAATGCTCGATATCGCTCAAGTCCGGGCTTTGCGATGTGTTCCTTTCGGCTGCGGGAGTGGTCCCCCTCTCCGTCTGTGGAACAGCATATCGATCTGGCGGCTGTTTCAACTTTCCTCGCACCCTGCAAAATGTCGAGGCTTTGTCAGGCCCTCCAATTCGAGGGCCTGACAACCCCAACCGGCACGGTTGCCGCGGGCAAAAGAAATCATCATTTTTTGACCGAGGCGGCAGCCATGCCTCAATTCCGTATGCTCACACCATCATAAGGCGTTGTGTTGAGGATGTAGGCTACCTCGGTACGATTTCTCGCGCGAAGCTTTTTCATGACATTGCGAATATGCACCTTGACCGTGCTTTCGCACATGTTGAGCTCATACGCGATCACCTTGTTTGCCTTGCCCCGCCGCAACGCCTCGATCACCGCCATCTGGCGCGACGTGAAAACATTGTCGCCCTGCGGCTGCTTGGCGGGCTGGCTGTCCTTGACCGCCTGGCCCGAACTAAAGAGGACACTCGGCGGTACGAAAGTCCCTCCTGCCGCGACAAGCTGAATAGCCTTTGCAGCAACCTGCAAGCTGACGCTTGTTGGGATGTAACCGCGTGTCCCGCTTTCCACTGCTTTGACAATATCATCAAAGCTTTCGATATCCGAGAGCATTACGATTCCCAGAGAGGGTCTGGTTGCCTTGAGATGGGCAATCCGCGACAGATGATAGTCCGCCTGAGAATTCGACCACATGACGCATAGCAAGACGGTCGAAACGCGTTCGGTCTCCTCCGGGCTGGCAGCGTCGAACGCTTCGACCGTAGGATAGCGTTGGATACGAAATGATGGCTCGATGAGTTCGAGGCTTCTGGCGAAACAGTCGCACATCAGCGGTCTGTCATCGATGATCGCTATCTCCATCTCCTCCCGTGAGGGAGCAGGTCCGATATGATTGGCATTTGCGACAGATGAATAGGGAGCCAAGTCGGTTTTGACCGGCTGATCGTTAATGGACAGAATTGTCATAGCTTTTCCCCAACCCAAAGGTTCAACTCTAACACCCGCGAAAATCACCCCAACGGAGAAATTCGCTTCGAAGACCCACCTCCTTAATGCATTAGTAATAACTTGTGGGTTGGCGAGGCGGTGTGACAAAACGCACACCGTGAATATAATCGCATTTTTTGGCAGGATTAGACCCCAGGTCGCTAAATGCGTAGTGTCAAGGCTGCCTCCACCAAAAGGTGTATCCTCAACGAAAAGGGTGCCGGGGGCTGAGCCGCGTGCAATCTATAACGAATTGCAAAAGAGGATTTAACGTGACGTCGTTTTTAAAACTGTAATTTCTCGCGTCCGTATCCAAAGCACGTAAAGTAAATCTGAAATTATGCCATTGTGAAGTAAAGGTGTATCTTGGGAGACACTTCGTGCCGGACTCCGAGCAACGAGCCGCCAGGCTGGTCAAGCCTCCGAGCGGCCTCCGTGAGCTCCTCCAATATGGAATTGACCTCTACTCGAGCCATTGCCGCAGGTGTCGGCCCAATTTAATGGCAAGCGCGACGATCGTCAGGGTGGGCATATCGTTTCCCCCGGTTGGAAAAACGGAGCTCCCGGCGACAAAAAGGTTCCCGAGGCCGTGAACCTGGCACGTGGCATCGACCACGCCAGTCCTCGGATCGGCGCTCATCCTCGTTGTGCCCATGTGGTGCCTCACCCATCGGTATGGGATATCGTCTCCGCAAGTCGGGGTCTCGTGGGCGCTTAATTGAACGTCGCTTCTATGGCCCAGCAGCCGCATCTCGTCGGTGATGATTGTCTGCACGCGCTCGAGTGTACGCCGAACGAGAGGCCCCACTCTCCATTCCAGCTTCACGCGCGGAAGATTGAATTCGTCAAGTCTTGTATCGAGCGTAACCCGGCTTTCCGGGTCCGGCTCTTGTTCGAGGATCGTGTCAAAATGAAAATGTCTTACGCGCCCGCGTGAGTGCCCAAGGCGCTCGATGGCCGACGCGACCGACGCTGCGGGATGTCTGAGGATGGTGCGGCCACTCTTGATAAGGTCGCGATGGAGGCGTCCCTTCCGCAGCCAGAAAGCAAGATAATGCAACGCCTCGGAGCCACCCAGATCATTGGCGCAAGGCCCCGGCTTGATCCACGTCCGGGAGCCGAGAAGGCGTTCACTTTCACGAATCTCCGGGCGCAGCGCCAGCCCGAATGCACCGCTCACGCCGCAGTGCTCTTGCTCCGACAAATAAGGCCTTCGCGCCACAATGGATGGCACATGAAGGGCCAGCGCGGTGTCGGGATGGCCGACCTGCAGGCTCCCCCATTTTACGCGCGGATGCTCCATGAAATAGCGGCCGACCAGGTCGTGCTGGTTGCCTATGCCATTCGGCATCTGCCGGTTTGAAACCAGGAGCAGGCGCGCGTTTTCGATCCCGCCGCAGGCCAAAACAAAGGACCGTGCCTGGATCCGGAAGCGCCGGTTTGGCGTGCTGGCCACCTCGATGGAGCGAACCCATCTTCCCGAGGCGTCGGTGTCTAGCCGCAAGGCCGTGGCGTGCAGGAAAACCTGCACGTTTTTTGCCCTTTGCAGCCTGGCGCGCAATGTCGCCCCCAAATCCGGGACGGGACTGAGAAAGCATCGTTCGGAAAACAGCGGCCCGGTCATAGGCAGAGCCGCGGAGGCAGGCCATTCGGCTTGCAAGTCGTCGATGCCCAGCAAACCGGCGGCCGCCTCATAGTGGGGGAGGAGCGAGTTGCGATCGACAGGCCATCCGCTCATCGGAATCCAGGACCGAGGCTCGAAATCGGCGTGGTCCAGCATCTTGCACCACCCACCCCAACCGGCCCTGCCGGTACTTCCGCCGAACTGGCGGATCCTGCAAAGGTCCAGCGCCTCATAGGGTCTGCCTACAGAGCGGCCTCGCGACAGTCTTTGGCGCCGGTGTTCGTATGTCAGACCGCCGCTTTCGATGATGCATATTCGATGCCGTGTTCCTTCGAACTGCGAGGCGAGCGCCAAGCCCGCCGCACCTGCGCCCACGATGCACAGATCTGCCTCCAGACAAGCGCCTTGGCGAACGCCATCGCAATCCTCAATCATGGCGACATTGATCGGGCAGCAGGAGCGGCAAAATCGTCATCGGTAGGACCATACGGTCAGGTTCGTGAGGTCTGATCACTGGCGGTCCGTTGTCCAAGCCTGATCCTCTTTGCCGCTTGCGAACGCAGTGCGGTGAAATTCGGCGCCACCAACGGGTAGTCAGGCGGCAAACCCCATTTCCTGCGATAGTCGGCCGGTGTCATTCCAAGCGACGCCAGATACCGCTTCAGCGATTTCATCCTGCGTCCATCCTCCAGGCTGATAATGAAATCCGGAGTCACCGATTTGCTGATTGGTACGGCGGGAACGATCTTTGGTTTGCTTTTTTCCGTGCCTCCCGCGAGGGCCTGCAAAGCGCGGCCGACATTCTCCACCAGATCCACCAGATCAGAAGGCGAGGCCCGGTTCCTGCTGACAAAGGCCGAAACAATCTTGGCAGTTGATTCCAGGTGATGGACGGGGTCAGTGGCCATGGATCCGCTCTCGACTGACGATGGTTATCGTCCGTGGCCAAATGCGGGGCCCGTTTGGATCACTCGTTTGCCGAACTTTCCAACATCAAATCGGGAGCAGATGCTCCTGATCCTCCCCGCCTTTGGAACCCTTCAATGGCATCCGCAGGGGCCATTTCTGTCAATTGCCCTTGGCGGCGCTGAATCCACCCAAAAGTGGTAACCGGCAGTGACAGCCAATGCGACCCATCCGTTGGCATCGCGGCCCGTCGTGCTGCGTTTGCTTGATGTTTTCTTGAAGATCGCCAACACCGATGCGCCTTCTACACGGCGGAGATTGAAATATCGGATGCATATTTCCACCATCCTAGGTGTCGCCCATTTTAACAACGGCCGACTGCTACACAATTACGATAGAGGCATGATGGCATTTGGCTTTTTACTACTTCATAGAAATCGAGATTTTACAGGTATAATCTCGTGTCAAACTGTCATTAAATGTGTCTGACTCGATCATGATTGTGAATAAACTTTCTTCGAGAATCTGATTATTAAGTACGCGGGGGAGCTTTGATATCAGGAGACGATATGACCATTAAAGTTACAACTACGGCGAAGTTGCTGGTGGGGGCGTTCTTTGCTCTGGGAACCATAGGGATTTCCAATGCCGGCGCAGCCGGGGAGTCTGGCGTCCAGGTAAGCTCGCCTAGCGAGACCGGCGCCAAAGCTGGCGGTGCCGGCGAGACTGGCGGCAAAGCTGGCGGTGCCGGCGAGACTGGCGGCAAGGCCGGCGGTGCTGGCGAGACTGGTGGCAAGGCTGGCGGTGCTGGTGAGACTGGCGGCAAGGCTGGCGGCGCCGGCGAGACCGGCGGCAAGGTTGGCGAGACCGGCGGTACGGCCACTACCCTTAGCGCTGCGTCGAGCGAGACCGGCGGCACTGGCGAAACCGGCGGCAAGACTGGCGGCGCTGGCGAAACCGGCGGCAAGGCTGGCGGCACTGGCGAGACCGGTGGCAAGGCTGGCGGCGCTGGCGAAACCGGCGGCAAGGCTGGCGGCGCTGGCGAAACCGGCGGCAAGGCTGGCGGCGCTGGCGAAACCGGTGGCAAGGCTGGCGGCGCTGGCGAGACCGGCGGCAAGGCTGGCGGCGAGAGCGGCAAGGGCAGCGGGGGCGCCGGCGAGAGCGGCAAGGGCAGCGGTGGCGCTGGCTAGGCCGATAAAACCTTGAGACTATCGGGTGCCGGTAATGGTTGTTCCCTTATCGGCATCCGTGTCCACCAACTGGCGCAATTCATCCGCGCGAGCACCAAGTCCCATCACCGGTCACCAGTCCGAACCGGCATAGCGCGCGGCCTCCTTCCACAGGGCGAGCGCAACCTGTGGGGAACGGGCTTTCACCTCGAAATCTTGACCTCTGTATTTCCCGGCCGCGACCCAAACTGTTTTTGAGCGCTGATAAACAGTGACGCCTAGAGCGCCGGCGAGCGTTCGCCATTGTGGATCATTTGCATTCATACATTCCAGCCCCCGCGCCATGTAAGAAGCAACGAGGGATGCCAGATTGGAGTTCCAAGGAATGTGACCATTTTAACACTTGCCGATCCGAACCTCCCATTCGGCAATCGAAACAACCCCGCCGCTGGCGCGAGCGGCGGCATCGATCCGGTCCCCGACGATCATTGCAAGCCACCAAGGGGCCAGGCACTCCCCCGACCAAAAGTCTAGCAAGAACACCCAAAAGCCTGTCTGGGATCGTTGGGTCTAGCGGCGATACCATGCACCTCATGATCTGCGCGTAACAGCAGCCGCTTCGCTTGGTGCGCAACGCTTGATCGCCCGCCGCACCAAACATGCTGCGAGCAATTCTCATCGGATGGTGCGCATGCCTGGATCGCCAAAAGTCCCTTCTCCTTCGGGCAGAATTCAGCGCGGTTTGGCCCTCTTCATCTCCGGAGGGACCGACAGCGTCCCCCGCGATTCATGGAAGCCTGCACCGTCCTTGTCCAGAAGAAGGTCCACCTTGTTGGATGATCGGCCGTAGGTAAGGTCTTGCTATGCGGGCACTGTCGCGAAGGACGTTTGGGCAGGGAGCCATATTCGGCTTGCTGCACTGGCTGGGCGCTGGCAAGGCAGCCGGCGCGTACGCTCAGCCAGGCGATGGTGTGACGTTGGTGGCGGGAGGCAGACCCGCCGTCACGCTGGTTATCCCGGACAGCCCGAAGGACTCCGTCCACTATGCTGCCGTGGAGCTCGGCTGGCATATCGAGAAAGCGACCGGCTTCCAGCCTGCCATGGCGACTGAAAGCGAAGTGACGTCGGCAAGCCTGGGCAAAGCCCATATCTTTCTGGGCGATACCCGGTTTGCCCGAAAGGCCGGCATCGATTCCGGCGCATTGGAGCCGGAGTCGTGTGCAATCCGCACCGTCGGCCGCCATCTCTGTATCGCGGGGCATGACACGAGCGGCAGCCCTCTTGATGAGGACACCTCCGCCGGAACGCTCTTCGGCGCATACGAACTTCTCGATCGCTACTTCGCGGTTCGGTGGCTATGGCCAGGCGAACTGGGAACGTTTGTTCCAAGAGCGGAGTCCGTGGTCGTTCCTCTTCAAGACCATGTCGTAACGCCTCGATTCATGCAGCGCCACGTGCGCTCGGCTGCGGGCTTGAAGGCCAAGGATCATCCCGAGCTGGGCTTCACCGCCGCGGCGGCTGAAGAATACATGAACGCGCAGGCAACATTTCTGCGTCGCAACCGCATGGGCCGCCGAATCCCGGCGAAGTACGGCCATGCCTTCGTGGACTGGTGGCGGCAGTATGGCGCCGAGCATCCTGAATGGTTTCAACTGGTCAACGGCAAACGAGGCCCTTCAAGGCTGGGCGCGCGCTTCTCCATGTGCATTTCCAATCCGGGTCTGCGCGAAGAGATTGTCGCGCAGTGGCGCGAGCATCGAGGCGATACCCCCGGACACCTTCCAACCTTCGTCAATGCTGTCGAGAATGACGTGCCTGGCCAATGCGAATGCGATGCATGCAAGGCGCTCGATGGCCCGGAACCACCGGATTATCGAAAATTCATTCCGCCGAAATCAAAGATCGCCAGCAAGCCTTTCGTATCCGACAGATATGCGCGTTCATGGCAAGCCATCCAGCAGATCGCCGCGAAATACAATTCGAACTCGGTTGTCGTGGGCTACGCCTACATGAACTACTTCGCCGCTCCGACCTCGGGCATAAAACTGGGGCCGAACATCATGATCGGATTTTGCCCGTCATCCTGGTTCTATCCCCGAAGCGGCGACGAGCAGGATTGGATGAAAGCCCAGTGGCGAGGATGGGCGGAAACCGAGGCCAGGCTTTTCATGCGGACGAACTATTTTCTGGACGGATATTGCATGCCGCACATATTTTCCAGCCAGTTCGCCGACGAGTTTCAGAGCGCCGCGAACAACGGAATGATCGGGACCGATTTCGATTCGCTGACAGGTCATTGGGCGACACAAGGCCCAAACCTTTACCTGTTGCTCCGCTTGCAGATCCACCCCGACATGCCTGCCGGCTCCCTGCTGTCAGAATATTACTCCGCCTTCGGACCCGCGGCGGCTGACGTGAGGAAATATTTCGACTTCTGGGAGGCGTATACGTCCGGTGGGCGTGCCCGGCTGCGTGACACCTTCGAGGCTCTTGGGGCTTCGCGTTGGCGAAGCTGGGCGAAAGCGGCGCATGCGATCTATCCAGAGGAGAGCTTTGCGCCGGCCGAAGCATTGCTCGACAAGGCAGCCTCCTCCGCGGCGGCAGACCAGCAAGCGTCAAGGCGGGTGCAATTCCTTCAATTGGGATTGCAGCACGCGAAATTGTGCTCTTTGGTTGCCGCCAAGCTTACGCTCGGCGATCCGGAATCCAGCTACGAGAGAGGCAAGGTGGAATTGCAAGCGCTGTTGGAATTTCGACGAGCGCACGAGCGCACGTGGGTCTCCAACATGAATCACTGCGCGTGGGTCGAGAGCACCAGCTGGGCCCTTCCCGGCGCTGCAGTCCAATTGCAGGCGCCCGATCCGGAGTGATCTTCTTCAAGCAGCGAAACTTCCAGCCTGGTCTTCGGTCACCAACAGCGAAGGCACCCCGCCAGCATGCACGCTGGCAAGGGTGCGCTCTTTACGACCTGGCAGGATCGGCAGGGCGGTCAGCCGCCCTTGCTGCCGCCACCGTCTCCAGCGCCGCCGGATTTTCCCCCGGACTCACCAGCGCCGCCAGCCTTGCCGCCGGACTCACCGGCGCCGCCGGCCTTGCCACCGGTTTCGCCAGCACCGCCGGCTTTGCCAGGTTCTGCAGCGCGCCCTGCCTTTCCGGGTTCTGCGGCGCGACCTGCCTTGCCTGCTTCCACAGACTTAATTTTGGTCGTCGATTCGGCAAAGCTAGTCGTCGAGACGGATGCGACAGATACAGCAAGAGAAATTGCGGTAAGAATGCGAATGATCATGATAAGCCTCCTTAACAGGGTGACATTCAGCCCCGGAGGATCTTGTCGTGTATTTTTCCGGGAAGATCGAGTCTTGTTCGAGGATGAGCCCGTCGGCATGTTTTATAATTAGTGAAAAAATTTTCAGACGAAATTTTACTCATTTCTCTTTCAAAATATGCGTATTAGCGATTTCTTGGATATCTGCCCAAAACTTGCAACTCAATGTGATCGGTCGCAACAGTCGCCTGCATCGATCGCGTGGGCGAGCGCCCCGGCGTGGCGCCGCCAAGTAGAAAATGACGTATCTATTTAAAACTCCGGGGAGTTGGATCGTCAGCTCGGTTTGACTGTTCGTCGCATTCTTGACGTCCGGACCGACAAACCCCAAAGTTCAGGGGCAACCATTTGTTAACTATCTGACAATGTTGTGGCGATGGTTGCGTGCAATGCTGCACTTTGGGCAGGCACATAGCAATTCCGTCTATCCGTCCCGATCTTAAGGCTTGTGCCCGATGATCGACAGGTCAATCGGGCCGACCACGCATGAGCCGGGATGGCCGGCGCCTGGGGCTGCGAATGGATGCTTGGGCGTCGGAGATCCCGTCACTAAATCCGCTGACCAGCATATCGAGCGGCTTCCATCCACAACGTGAGTGCAACCGCGGGCGAGCGGGCTTTCACCTCGAAAAGTCGGCCTCGGTAGCTTCCCGTGGCCACCCACACTGTTTTTGAACGTTGAAGGATCGTAACCCCAAGAGCATCCGCCCGATGGAAAATCTCGTCGTGATCGCGATGCATTTGCTCTGGCCTTTGGCTCCTAAGAATTACGGGCGAAGGTGCTCCCTCATTGGCAAACCATAGCTTGGTCTACGTTCATATTGGGGCGCTGTCATTTGCATTTGACATAGATGCCCGCTTCGTACGAATCCGTCATAGCATCCCAACAGTCGCTATGACCGTGCAACGCCATGATCCTGGTAGGTAGCGGCCTGCCGCACCCTCATCGCCCATGGGACTTCAGTCTTATTTGCATTATTGCTAATATGTCTATAATTTGAGCAGTGCGGGGGACACCCAAACCAACCCGCAGTGGCCGGTGTGGCGCAAATCAAGCTGCCCAACGCAGCGCAGCCGCACCGGCCATTGGTTCCCAAAGCGCGCGTTTGTCGTCAAACGGTTACAATGACATCTCGACTGCGACGCCTTACGACACCGCGTGGCCTAATCGATCTGCTTGCCACCCAAAGACCTGAGTTGTCGATAGGCCGCAAAGAGATCAGATTGGATCAGATTGCACTTTGATGGCGCGAGCGGCGCGGACCCGTGACGGCACGAGCAAGGTCCGGAGCCGATCCAAGCAGCCGACACGCAAGCCAAGCCGATCATATCGACGATGGGACGCTCAATCGGCCGAAGACTAAACGGAGCCAAGACTTGCCGTCTCGTTTCATCACATAATCTTCAGCCTTGGCCATTTTCTTACACCAGCGGCCAATCGTCGACGGAGCTCCAGGGAAATAGCGCGAGCAGTACGCGCTGCCTCTTCATTGTCGTCGATATCGTCTTCAATCAGCATTGCCAACGTTTCGACATCGTCGAATGGAAATTCATCGGCGATGTCATCGGCAGCACCCCGTATCACCTCGGCATAGGCACATGTGATTTCGGCGGGCTCTTCCAACATCCGCAATTGCCGCAACAGCGATGCAATATTTTCGGATTGTTGGGACATCGCTCCAATGCCTCCGTGTGGGGCAGGAGTAAGTCTATGGCTCCCAAGCGCTAGCGCCCATAATATTTGCTAACGACAGCACTCCTTTTAGGGTTTCGTGCAAAACCCGTAAAGTCAACCGGCGAAGAAAACTGTTCACAACCCAGGCCAGGTCCGCGCGTCCCGGCAACAGGGACAGACCTTTCGCGCTTCTGGTCCCTGCGGCGAGCCGCCGAGCTTGAGCTGTCTCGCGGCTGTGGATGCTCGAGCTTAAAACGCCGAACCTCTATAACGTGTCGCTTCCTTCCACAAAGCGATCGTTGGCTTTGGAGCACGCCCCTTCACCTCGAAAGTACGGCCACGATAGCTTCCCCTGGCCACCCAAACTGTTTTTGAGCGTTGATAGATGTTGATGCCCAACGCGCATGCTCTTGCAAGCAATTCTCCATCATTTCGCATTTGATCGACCTCGTCACGGCTCCTTGAAAGTTGAGACAACAATGATGCCCAGAGTTTGTTGCAGTATCGTGTCGGCCCCCATTCTGCCGGGTAACCTGTCGTCACGGAGGCCCGTTGCCTTCCGCGTTCGCCAGGCGACCAGTCCAAAAAAACCCGCCGCCCCATTCACGGCAGCGACGGGCCGCCCCTGGGATTTTTGGGACTTGCCGGGCGTTGGGTCCCTGCCGCACCAAAACCATTAGATGACCCTAATGTTCCATGGCCATCGCGATGGTACGTTTTTGACGATTCATCATCGCACGAGCGAAGCGGCGTCATGTGGCGCAGCCAGCGCGCGGTGAGTTTTGAGACCGCATTCTGCAGGTGTAGAGCCTCGCGCGTGGCCGCCGCCATCATGGCTTTTCAGTTCTTGGGCCCAAGCGGGTGGCTGCACGTGCTTGCGGTCGCCAAGCTCCCGTCATGTCCTGAATGACGTGGCGAGAATGACGTGGCGAGTTCCTCAGCCCTTCGGTCGCTGAGCTTCACCCCATGGCGGAAGCCCACTGTCCGAATGGAGAGGCGGAACAAAACGCATCTCGTTTAAATTGGGCCTAGCTAACCATGGAGGCCCGCTTGAGGTTCATCGCGTTGCAAGATCCGGCCGACAACTGGATGGTGTATGATCTACATTCTGAGGTTCCGGCGGAATTCACTTGCAACGTGCTCTACGGCCTCTCGCGCGAAGAAGCAGAGCATCTGACCGTTCTGGCCAATGCGAAATTTCGATACAGAACAGCTATCGCGGAGCCCATGCTTGGCCGCCCGGCCCTGCGGTTGAAGGATCTCACGCCCCTCACAACGCTGGATATCGGACCGGCAACCCCTGCCCGGATTTGTGACTGGGGATGCGCCGCGTGGCAACCGCGGCAGCGAAACCGGCAGCTTGAGGAGTATGGGGAAAAGCGGCGGCGCTCTCCCGCGACCAAACCCTGATTAGAGTTGACTCGGGCGTCGAGCAAGGCAGGGGATCGTGCTGTGGCAGGCTGCGATCCCCTCTTGCATTCAGTGCATTATCCTTTGCCTTAGCCAGGCAATAAACCTGTTCCCGCCAATCGTTGCGCGGACCCGGTTGGCAGCCCAGCCCGCCTTCATCGTAGCGCCGACGTGACAATCGCAGACGATGTCGTGCAGTTGCCAGTCGCTCAGCCCGAAGAAGCGTTTTGCCTCACCATAGGTGTCGTCTTTCAGGCCCGATGCGCGCAGCACCGGATCTTCGAGGGCGACAGCAATTGCCGATCCTTCCCCACGCACGCTGTCACGCTCCTCCAGGCGCAGATATTCGGTGCCTGTAAACGCTGCAAGACGTCGCTCGGGATGTTGTTCGAGAAGTTCGGCCCAACGTTCGATACGCTGGTTCCGCGTCATCTCCGAATATGCCGCCGAGGATTCGACCTTGGCGACGGCGTACAGTTGGTCGAGTGTCTGATGTTTCATGGCAGGCTCCTGTCGAGAGTGAGAAGCACCCACGCCTTCAGGGAAATTATCGCGCGGTGATGCCCCGACAAGAGCGGGAGATTGAGGCGGTCAGGATTGTAAATGTCCACAAGGCATTCGCGGAGCGGGTCGGTGGCATCGGCCAGCAATCCAGAACCAGACTGCCCAGAACCAGACTGCCCAGAACCGAGCTGCCCAGAACCGAGCTGTATGAATCCAGCGACTGCCGCTACTTCTTGATAATGTTTCCGTTGCGCAGGTCGAAGGCTTCGGAACCGCGGGCCTGGCGATGGAAATCATCCTGCAGTTCGCCCCATTCGCCAAGAAAGGCACCGCACTTGCTGCAGTGAATTGGCGTCGACTCCTCGGCGTCGTCGGGAATGTCCATCTGGATAGTCCCGCATGCCTTGCAATCGAGCTTGTCGTCCAATCGGCGTTCCATTTTCCAAGGATTGCGCATTTTCAGCCATGAGCCAATTGTTGGTTTCGTACCAAGGAGCATCGACCAGCGCCAAGCCCTTCGGCCATCGATCACTCGCGAGAGTCAAAAAGGACGGCTAGCCCCAGTTCCCGTGCCAGATCGACGATCTTCTCCGTCAACTCGTCATCCGTATCTTGCAAATAGGGCGCATTCCTGCGAGCGGCCTCTATTGCCGCTTTGACCGAGACGATATCGCCATATCGCGCACTTCGAAGCTCTGATGCCAGAAACTCCCCAGCGGTACCGACGGGTCTTATTGCCCATCTGGCGATGCTCATGCGGTTCCTCCCATCACCCTCCGCTTCATCTTGATCTTGTCCAAGACGCCGATCAATCGATGGTACGATTCCGTACAAAATCGCTCAGCTATAAGAAGGCAACATCGGCCGGTCGTTGGTTTGGGTGTCGCGAAAGTTGCCCGCGCGAAATTGTCCGGCGAGGCTACGGGCTGGTGATAGTCACTCTTTTCGGGCGGTCGTCATGCTGCCTATCTACAGGCAAACCGCCAACCCAAGATTATTCGATTGGATCCTCGCGTCGGCGTTACCACAAAGCGCCGCCGGTCACCTGGATGTTCTCCATGGTTATGCCCCTGGCGGCGTCCGAGCACAGGAACACCGCGAGCGCCGCGATTTCCTCCGGCTGCAGCATGCGCTGCTGCGGGTTGCCGCGAACGATTTCGGCCATGGCTTCCTCTGGCGTGCGGCCCTTGCCCTCACGCTCGACCACTTGCGCGACGTTGCGGCGCATCAGTTCCGTCTCCACCCAGGTCGGGCTGATCATGACGCAGGTGACGCCGTGTTCGGCCCCTTCCAGCGCCACGCAGCGCGTCAGCCCGAGAAGGCCGGCCTTCGAGGCGCAATAGGCAGGATTGTCCTTCCAGCCAACCGAGGCCGCGGTGGAGCCAATATTGACAATGCGGCCCCAGCCGCGTCCGATCATGCCCGGCAGGACGGCGCGTGTGACACGGAAGGCACCGGTAAGATTGGTGTCGACGATCTTGTCCCAGAGTTCGTCGGAATGCCCCACGACCGGCTGCTCGGCGGTGGTGCCGGCGGCATTTACGAGAATGTCGGCCGGCCCGATCGCCGCCTCCGCCTCGGCCACGAAACGATTGCTGAGATCGCTGTCGCGCACGTCGAGATGCGCGGCGTGGACACTTGAGCCATGCGCCGCCAAAGCCGAACGTACCCGTTCGATCTCGCTGGCGCCCGGATAGTAGGCGGCATCGGTCCTGCCCAGGCCCGGCGCGGCCACGTAGGAGCCGACGGCGACATTGGCCCCGGCCTTGGCAAGCGCGGTGGCGATGGCGAAGCCCATGCCGGAAAAACCGCCGGTGACGATGGCCCCGCGGCCCGAGAGATTGGTCATCGAACTGGATCTCCGCAATCAAATCACAAGGCGTCGCAACCAACCGCCATTTCGGAAGCCGCGACGAACCTATCCAAGGCTTGGCAACCGGCCCGGTCAAGGCTGCAGCGGCTTGCCCAGCCATTCGCGATAGAAGCCTTCGAGGTCCGGCTCGAAATCATGCACGATTGGGTAGCCGGGCGCGGCCGCTTCCACTTCGTGCATGGTCCCGCATTGCGGGCAGATGAATTCGCGGATCTCCATCCACTGCGGATCGGGAATATCGCTGTTGGGATAGATTTCGCGCAGCGTCTCCTCGGTGTTGCGCACGATGATCGCCGCCTTCAGCTTCCAGTTCTTGCGATAGTCGCCGAAGGAGTGGCCGCACTCACAACGGGTCACCCGCTCATCACCGCTCTGGCAGATGAACAGGTGATCCGAGACCGGCAGCAGGATCGGATCCTTCCAGCCGACGCGGTCCTGCAGCACCGCGACGTACTTGAAGAAACGATCGTCGTCCTTGTATGCGCTCATCACGCGGCGCGTCTGCGGCCAGGACAGCGTGCCCGCGACCAGATCGGCGATGACTTCCTTGCTGTACGAGGTCATGGCTTTGCTCCCGGTATGAAGATCGATTTAGCGTCGACGTTCCAGAAATCGCTGAATTCCCTGGTGAAGCGCGAGGAAAGCCCGATCGCGCTGGCGTACATCTTCTTCACCTCGGGCGCGAAGTCGGCCTTTTCGACACGGTCGCGTTCGGTGGCGATCCACTCCGACACCGGCTTCGCCTGCGCGATCCGCCTGGCGCGCATCTCGGCGCGGTGACGCTTGGTGGTCTCGATGTTGGCAACGGGATAGCCATCCCCATCCTCGTCGAGGATGATGCCGAAAATGCCCTCGGCCGCTTCCTTGGTGAGATAGCCGTTCTCGACATCCAACGCCGTCTTGAGCGGATCGCGCTCCAGCACGTCGCCATAGCCGCCACCGCCATTGTAGGAATGGGTGAAGACGTCACCGGTCTTGTGCGGGGCGGTGATGTAGGGGCCCTCCATCGTCACATGCTCGCCCTGCAGCCGCAGCTCAAGCTCCGAGCGATGCGGGTTGGTGCCGGTGTGGTGCGCCAGCGGCGCTCTTTTTTCGGCAAGCTCGAAGATGTTGGAGTTGCGCACCGCGCGATGCTTCTGGCAGGTCGGCGCCGGATAGCCGCCGCACATGCCGCCATTATCGAACACGCGCGACGAATGCTCGGACGTAACCAGCCTGAGATGGTCGGTCTTGCTGACCAGCCAGGTCGACAGGAAGGAACAGCCGCCGCGATACTTGCCGGCGCCGCCGGAATTGGGAACGATCGAGCGGCCGATATAGACCATCGGCATGTTCTGTTCCCAGATCTCGATATTGCCCATGTCGGATTCCGGGTTCCAGCCGACATAGGCGGTGTCGAGCCCATCCTTGATCGCCAGCGCGCCGGAACCGGCGGCCGCGCATTCGAAATGCGCCATGCCGAACAGCTTGCCGTACTGGCTGGTGCCGCCCATCTCGATCATCGGGCTGTTGACCTGGCCGACGAAGGCTTCCTCGACAAAGCCGCGTCCGATGAAGGAGCGCGACAACAGCCGCTGGAACACGCCATAGGCCGGAAGCAGCAGGGCCCATGAGGTGGCGGTCGCCACCATTTCGTTGTCCGGGTTGGTCCATGTGCCGTGCGGCAGTTTCAGTTCGGTCGCCATCCAGGCCCCATCATTGACCAGCCCCTCGAAATTCATGTGCTGGGTGAGCGTCACGAACATGCCGCCATCCATGCCGGCCGGAGTGCAGTTCATCGAATGGTAGCCCCAGGGCTGCGTGCCCTCGAAGTCCATGATGATCTTGCCGTCGGTGGTGATCTCCATCTCGATCGGGATGTTGTACAGCCAGTCGGGGTCGCCGAGCGGCTGGTAGCCGGGCTTGCCCGCTGTGACGTGGCCGTAGAAAGTGTGGCCGCGGTATATGCCGGGCACGGTGAGCTGGCGCGTGCGGGCGAGCTGGGCGCGGCGGCCTTCTTCGATGAACTCCTTCGACACCTTCATCCAGTAGTCCAAGCCGATCTCGTCGATCAGCGCCTTGACGCTTTCGCGCATGTCGATGCAGGAGGCGACCTTGGCCTTCTCGTCGAGCACCCAATAGATCGGCATGCGCAGGTTGCGCTCGCAGCGGATGACATAGTCGCGGCGGATCTCGTCGTTCTCGCCGATTTTTTCGGCACAGACGAACAGCCCTTCCGTGAAGCGCTCCTGCGCCAGCGCCACGTCACCACCGGGCGTGATACCGCCGACCTCGAGCTCGTGGCAGACCGCGCCCGCCCAGCCGACCAGTTTGCCCGAGTGGAAGATCGGCACCACGTCCATCACATCAGGCACCTGCACGGTGCCGATGAAGGCATCGTTGTTGGCGAAGATGTCGCCGTCGCGGATGCAGGGGTTTTCCTCATAGCCCTGTCTGATCATCCACTTGATGAAGCGGCTCATCGTGTGCACATGCACCATGATGCCGTTGGAGAGTGCGATCGCATCGCCTTCCGGCGTGTAGATGGCGACCACCATCTCGCCGACCTCACGTACGCCGGGCGAGGCGGAGATACGGCGGGCCATCTCGCGGGCCGAGACACAATAGGCGCGCAGCTTGGTGTGCAGCGTCTCGAATTTGAGCGGATCCTGGTTGCGCAGCGAAAGTTCCGTGATGCCGTCGTAGCAGCCGGTCTCTTCCATGAGCCGTTCGGATTCGATCAGCCGTTCGCGGATGCGGAGCGCGGAGGCGGGTTTGTCCAGCATGGCGTTCGCCCTTCTCAAGCGTGGGTGTAGTGCAGCAGCGTCCATTCATCGACATGGACACGGTCCTGCGGGTGAACGACGAGCGTTGTGGCGGGATGCTCGATGATAGCCGGGCCGGTGACCTCGTGGCCGGGCTGCAACAGATCCATCTCGTAGAGATTGGCCTTGTGCCAGCGGCCGCCGATATAGGCCTCGCGCACACCCTTGTGGGCGGCTGCCGGATCCGACTTGCCGAGCGGACGCCTGAGCAGCACCGGCTTGACCTTGTCGGCGGTGGCGATCAGGCCAAGCTCGGTGATCGAGAAGCCGGCTTCGCCATAACGCGAGACGCGGTGGTTGACCTTGGCATAGACGGCCTCGAATTCATCGATGACACCGCGCATATCGTCGGCCGAACGGATGGCCGAGAGCGGCGCCATCACCTCGACATCCTCGAGCTGGCCGGTATAGCGCATCATCAGGAACGGCACGGTCTTGATCTTGTCGCGCCCATGGCCGTCCTCGATCATCTCGTCGACGGCTGCCTTGGTGAGTTCGTCCCAGACATTGGTGACCTTCGCACCGAAGGCCATCAGTTCTTCATCGCTGGCGCGCGCGCCGATGTCATGCTGCGTCGACACCGAATGGCGGCGCATGAAATCGGCCGTCGTGCAGCCGAAGGCCGAGAAGGCGGCGGCGAACTGGAAGGTGATGATGTCCTTGAAGCCGATTCCCCTGGAGCAGCCGGCCAGATGCAGCGGGCCTGAACCGCCATAGGAGAGCAGCGTGAATTCGGAGGGGTGGATGCCCTGGCCGGAGATGACGCGCCGCAATGCATTGTTGGCGTCGGCCTCCAGCATGTCGATCATGCCCTCGGCGGCCTCCTCGACGCCCACACCGAGCAGGCGCGCGCACTTTTCCTCGAAGGCTGCCCTCGCCTTCTCGACCTGCAGAACGACCTTGCCGCCAAGGAAATAATGCGGGTTTAGGCGGCCCAGGATGGCGTCGCAATCGGCGATGGTGGGTTCGGTGCCGCCCTTGGCAAAGCAGATCGGGCCGGGATCCGAGCCCGCACTTTCCGGCCCGAGCGAGACCTTCTTGGTCAGGGGATCGACCTTCAGGATCATGCCGGCGCCGGCGCCGATCGTGTCGAGATGCAGCGTCGGCACGTTGAGCTTGAAACGGTCCATCAAAGGCTCGTTCTCGATCCGCGTCTGGCCGCGCGTGATGACGCCCATGTCGAAGGAGGTGCCGCCCATGTCCGAGCAGATCAGCGAGTCGTTGCCGATCAGCTTGCCGACATAGGCCGCGCCGAGAATGCCGCCGATCGGGCCGGAGATCATGGTTTCGTGCAGGCGCGGATGGTTGATCGAGGTCAGGCCGCCGAAGGACAGCAGCGTCTGCACGCCATATTTGAAGCCGTATTTCTTCGAGACGTCCTCGATACCCTTGAGCTGCTTGCGGCCGCGCGACGTCGCGTAGGCCTCGATCAGCACCGAGTTCAGCCGTGACTGTTCACGGATGACCGGGCGGACTTCGTGGCTGGTGTAGACGGTGATCTCGGCGCCGGCCTTTTCGATCTCCTCGCGGCAGATCTCGGCGATGCGCTTCTCGTGCACGGGATTGACGTGCGAGAAGATCGTCATGATGCAGATGCCCTCGACCTTGTCGGCGATCAGCTTTCTGGCGGCGGCAGCCACCTCATGTTCATAGAGCGGCAGGATGATGTCGCCGAACTGGTCGATGCGCTCGGTGACGCCATGGGTGCGGCGGCGCGGCACCAGCGGATCGGGATGATGATGGGTCACCGCATGCAGCCGGTCGGCATAGGAATAGTCGGCCCAGGCCTGCAAGCCGCGGCCCATCAGGATCATGTCCTCCAGGCCCTTGGTGGTGATAAGCCCGAGCCGGCGGCCGGTACGCGACAACAGCGTGTTGAGCATGCCGGTGCCGGAATAGAGCACGACGTTGACACCGGAGAAGAGCTGCTCCAGCGAGATGCCCCAGGCATCGGCCGCGTCTTCGGCGGAGGCCAGGAAACCTTCGGCTTCGTTCTTCGGCGTGGTCGCCGACTTGCCGATCTTGAAGTGGCCGTCCTGATCGACAAGGATGGTGTCGGTCATGGTGCCGCCGGCGTCGATACCGATGACGATTGGATTGCCAATGATCGGAGGGGTGCCGACGATCGGGCCGACGGGATTGGGTTGGGTCACGGGCGCCTCGGAATGTGGTCTAGGTTGAGGCAAGGCTAGAATCCTTGGGCGGCCTCGCGCCATATGCCAAAAGACACAATGACGGTCGGGCCGGGATCGCCGAGAAAAGGGCATGCGCATGGGCAATATCTGGGCGCCGCTCGCCAAGGCGATCGCCGCCACCGGCACGGACAGGCATGTCGACTGCCTGATCGACCTGATCGGCGCCGACATCGAGCATGACCTCGTCACGGTGACGCGCTATTCGGCGACGCAGACACCGGAATTCGTCAAGCACCGGCGCTTCTCGGACGAGATGGTGCAGCGCTATCTCGCGAGTTACTACGTGTTCGACCCGTTCTATGCCTCGTGGCGGCGCGAGCGGCGGCTTGGCATCATGCCGCTGAAACGGCTTGCCGACGACGAGGCCAAGCGCGGCCAGTACATAGCTGGCTTCCTGGCGCAGTCGGAAATCTGCGACGAAGTCGGCATCATGCTGGCGGATGGCGGCGACTGGTGTCTCGGCATCTTTCTCGACCGTTCGAGCGCCTCTTTCAAGGACAGCGAGATCGCGCGATTGGAAGAGCGGCTGCCGGTGTTCGCAGCCCTGCACGCACTCGACATAACCGCGCGCGGAAACGAGTTCTCCCGCACATCGATGCCGACAGGGCCCGGCGCTTCGCCGCAGCAGAAGCCCAGCATTCCGGCCAGTCTCTGGCCGGAGCTTTCACAGCGGGAACGCGAACTCGTCCAGCTCGTCCTGGCCGGACATCCGACCGCCAGCATCGCCGAGCGGCTGGGGATCGCGGTCGGCACGGTCAAAAATCACCGCCGCCGCATCTACGAAAAACTCGACATCACCACCGAGCGCGAATTGTTCCTGCAGTTCTTTCAATCGCGGGCATCCCGGTTGAATGGTCCCTGAGGTTTCGGCCTAGACCGAACCTGTTTCGACGCCGCTGCACGTCTATTGCTTGACCGAGGTGGAAGTCCCCCATGTGTCCGACAGCACGTAGCCTTGCGGGTATGGGTCCGTCGGATCGAGGTAGTAGGCATGCTCACCGGTGATCCAGGCTCGGCCGGTGATTTCCGGAACGATCGCCTTGCGGCCGCCGATCTCCTTCAGCTCCACAATCTTGCCGGCGAAGCGCGAGCCGATGATCGATTCGTGGATCAATACGTCGCCAACTCCCATCAGGCCTCGGGCCTGCAGCACGGCCATGCGGGCCGACGTGCCGGTTCCCGTCGGGCTGCGGTCGGAGCGTCCCGGCGAGACGATGCAGGTGTTGCGGGTGACATTGCCGGGACCCTGGAACGGCATGGCGAACTGCACGATCGACACGCCGCGCACATGTTCGAATTCCGGATGCACGACATCCAGCTGTTCGCGCGCGGCCCGTCGAACCTTCTCGCCCATCACCGCCAGCTCGCGAGCCTCGTCGGGGGCGACCGAGAAGCCGAGCGCCTCGGCATCGACGATCGCGTAGAACATGCCGCCATAGGCGACGTCGATCGTGAGCGTTCCCAGCCCCTCGACCTCGATGTTGGCATCGAGACGTTCGGCGAAGGCAGGCGCATTGCGCAAGGTGATCGACACGCATTTGCCGTCACGGCATTCGGCGCGCACGTCGATGACGCCACCCGGCATGTCGAGCCTGAAGCGCGTCTCGGGCTCCTGCATCGGCACCATGCCGGTCTCCAGCAGGACCGTGGCGACGCAGATCGTATTGGAACCGGACATCGGAGGGTATTCCGTCGGCTCCATGATGATGGCGCCGGCGACGCAATCGTCACGCGTCGATGGCACGAGCAGGTTGACATGGCGCGCGACGCTGCCGCGCGGCTCGCAGATCAGCATGCGCCTGATATGGTCGTGATCACGTTCCATCGTGATCATCTTCTCCATCATCGTGCGGCCCGCCGGCGGCAGCACGCCACCCACGATGACGTCGCCGACCTCGCCTTCGGCGTGACAGCCGACGACACGAATGCTGGCTTTGGTGCGCATTGTTGAATGCCTGTTCTAGACGGCGCGCGTTATGCCGCCATCGACGCGGATGTTCTGGCCGGTGATGTAGGCCGCGCCATCCGACGCAAGGAAAGCGATCGTGGCGGCGATTTCCTGGCTGGTGCCATAGCGCCCCAACGGCACGCTGTCGCGACGTTCCTCGGTTGCGGGCAGGCTGTCGATCCAACCTGGAAGAACGTTGTTCATGCGAATGTTGTCACCGGCATAGGTATCCGCGAAGATCTTCGTGAAGGAAGCCAGTCCGGCACGGAAGACGGCAGAGGTGGGGAACATCGGGCTCGGTTCGAACGTCCAGGCGGTGGAGATGTTGACGATGACGCCCGATTTCTGCTTCTGCATGATTGGTGTGACCAACCGCGTCGGACGAACGGCGCACAGGTAATAAACGTTCATTGCGTCATGCCAATCCTCGTCGGTAATCTCGAGGATGGGCTTTCGTGGGCCGTGGCCAGCACTGTTTACAAGCACGTCGACGCGACCCCACCGCTCGACAGCGCCATCGACCAGCCGCTTGAGATCGTCATTGGATTGGTTCGAGCCGGTGACACCGAAGCCGTCGAGCTCCTTTGCCAACGCTTCCCCTTTACCTGAGGGCGAGAGAATCCCGACCTTGTAGCCGTCCGCGGCAAGTCGACGGGCAGTCTCCGCGCCCATGCCGCTTCCGCCAGCGCTAACCAACGCAACTTTTTGTCCTGTCATCGTACTTCCTTCGGCTACCAACTCTCGTGCATTTTGCGAAATGCGGCAAAGTCTGACACATCGCCGTGGGTATGGCTAAACAGAAAATCGGCCATCGCCCAATAGGAAAATTATCGAATGACTCAAATGGCTGAAGGGATCGCCTCGGGGCATCCGCGCCAACTTCCGTCGAGCAATGCGGGAAAAATAGCCGTAGGCGGTCACTCGCCTAGTATGACCCCGGATGCCATGATCTGCGCCGTGCGCTCCGTCAGTTTTCCGCATTTTACAAGCGTGGGTTTGACGTAGGTTTTCTTCTTCATGATCGCTATCCGATGGCAGTAGCACCGGACTAAACGACCTTCGGCACAGCAACGTTCCATGAGATCCGGCCGGCATCGAAGGCAGCCGCCTTCTCCTCATTTTGCGCTCAACGCGACCATGCGATCGAGCGCCGCGCTAAGCCCGTGCAGCGACACCGGAAATGTCAGCAGGGTCTCGGCATCCGTCGTGACATTGAGCTTCAGCACCGTGCCTCCCCGCATCTTTCCAACCAAGGACCGATCGATGGCAAAGACGGCGAGGCAGCCCGTCGGCAAACAGGTCCTGAAACGCTGTTGGGACGATGGCGGCTGATCGTCGATCTGCAGCGTCACACCGGAATCGAGCAGGATGCCGAAAGGCAGAAGCAGGGTAGCCGTCGTCGAGCCGTCCGCGCGTCTCTGTATCTCCACGGCGAGGAGCCTTTGGCCGTTCTTCTGGACCTGGTCCTGCGAAAGCGAGCAGACCCTCGCATTCTCCTGGACAGAGCAAGCCACGCTCCAGTCCTGGTAGACTTCGCGCAGCGATGAGGGGCCATCCGCAACAGCCGCCACCTGTTGCTGTGCCGATGCGGGCACCATCAACGAAAACAGAATTGCCCCGCATGCCGAGACTGCCTTGAGGCCACGCTTCATGTGCAGACCCATTCGCGGATCTTGCATTTCTCGCCCGTCGCCTCGCAGGCCTTCAAGGCGAGGTCCTCGGCTTCGCGGCGGGTCTCGGCGGAATTCACGCCCCACGGCGTGAACCGGTTCTCGACTTTGTCGGCCAGTGCGAGCGCACCGCAGTGCTTGTAGGGAAAACCGGTTTTGTCGTCATCGTTCCAATGGCGATGGTTTCGGAAGACGGTGACGACATTGCAGGCTTTTCCACCTGCGTTCTCGCAATATTTCTGCGCGATGTCCTTCGCCTCCTGCCGCTTGTCGGCGCCCCAGAAGAAACCGTATTTGCTATCGGCCTGCGAATAGGCGATGGCCGCCCAGATGCCTTTTTCCTCCTGCTGCGACTCCGGCGGCGCCACCAGGTCGGCCGAGACGACTTGTCCGCTCCACAACAAGGTCAAACCCAAAACCGCCAAAGCTTGCAATCTCATGGTCGGCACCCCTTTCCTCGATCCCACTCGCTCGCCTATTTCGCCGCCGAAGCGACCGAGATCACCACGCAGCTTTTGCCAGTCGGCAGGAGAAGCGCTTCACCGGCGTTGCCTCCGAGCTCATACACCTCGACCTGCCCGAGATGGTCGGTGATCTTGCTGCCTTGCGGCAAGATGGCGGGGATGTCGGCGCACGGGCTGGCGAATGGCGCCACCCGCACCATCGCCCCCTCGCAGCCCGAAGCGGTGGGCGATGCGAAGACCACGCCGGCGGCCGGCCCGTTGTAGCGTTCCGACGCATAGTCCATGCCGACAAAGGCCTGGACGGCATGCTTGTCAGCGGCCTGGTCGTTCCACAACGATTTGACGCTGTATTTCGTGCCTGTCGTCAGGATCTGTCCGAGCACCGGATAGACGGTCGAGCAGGCCTGCACGCCGGCTTGCTTGACGTGCTCGAGGAAAGGCGTGTCCGGAAGCGCGGGCGACGGCGTCGAAGCCTGTGCGGCGGTCGCGCCGCCGACCAGATTGGCGATCGCGGCATAATTCCCGGCGGCGAAGCCTACGCCCGCCACCACCAGCCCCAACAGGGAAAATCCGACGACGCGCGGCCACCGCCGCCGCCATGGCTCGACGAGCCTTTGCCGATCCGCCTCGACGGCCGGGTTGCTGCGTTTCGCGGACATGAACTGGTCCTGCTGGCTCATTGGTGCTGCCCCCTTTATTTGACTGGCGAAAGGGCTTCCGTCAGCCCCTTGAGCGTTGCGGTCACGGTGATCGTCTGGCCGTCGACGGTCGGGTAGGAGATCGCAGGCGTCGCCTTGCGCGCTATCTGCTGGCGCATCACCGGTCCCACCGGCAGCATGCCGACACAGACCATTTCGTTGCAGCCGTTCAGGTGCACGTCGATCGGCTGTGCCTGTCCATCGAACTTCAGCGACACCAGACCGTCGCTCCTGGCATTCGGCGCGGTGCGCAGGATCATGTAGGGCTTGCCGTCCTGCGTGGCGGCAAGCGACCAGCTGAAGGCCATCTTGCCGGACGCGTCCTCGATGATCTGCGAGACGTTGCAAACCTTCTTGCGGGCCTTGAGGTTTTCGTCGCAGATCAGCGTCCAGTTCTCGAACGGACGGATGGTGCGCTGGTACTCCCCCAGTTTTGCCTCGGGAGGCACCACCACGTCCGAGGGCTTGATCCTGTAGGGCGACGTAACCTGCCCGGCGGCCGGCACGAGGCCGCCGCAGAGCGCTAGGCAGGTCAGGGCAACAAGTCCTTTCATTCCTGCCTCAGTTCAAGGTGAAGCTGATGCCGGCGCCGACGCCGACATGCCCACCGGCGGCAGTACCGGACAAGTTGCCGCGGATGCGACCGTCCTCGCTGGTGTAGCCGGCGCCGAAGGCCAAGGCGCTCGAATCCCGCCAGAAGCCGCCACCCGCCGCGACGCTCAGCTTGCCGGGACGATCATCGTAGCGCAGCGAGGCAGCAGCGAGCCCGATCGCGGCCGCTTGCCGTGCTTCGTCGCGTATGCCGCCCAGGTCCGTGTTGAGCTGGCTGAGCTTCTGGTCGGTATAGTCGTTGGCCTGTTGCAAGGTCGTGCCGGCCACCTTGTCGGTATAGGAGTTGGAGGTGTTGATGGCGTAATCCACGCGGTTGTTCATCTGGTCGACATTGACCGCATCGTTGCCCTTGACGCCAGGGCCGACATTGGAAATGACGACCGGCGCGTTGACGTCGCCGCCCTGCAGCGTGATGGTGTTCGTCTTGGCGCCGCCCTGGGTATCATAGGTCACCGCATTCTGGGTGAGACCCCCGACGCCGGCTTTCAGATCCTCGATCGCCGTGTTCGTGGCGAAGAGCTGGGAACCGTTTATGGCGTCGGTGCTGTCGGAAGAAACGCGGCCCGCAGCGACATTGGTGATCGTCCTCTCGGCGCCGGCGTCGCCGACACTGACGGTCCCGGCCGGAGTCGTCCCGGCATAGGCATAGGTCTTGCCGTTGATGACGGTGCTGGCGGTGCCGACGGCGGTCTGCGTCACCGACCCGGAACCGAGCGCCACATCATTGGCATTGTTGGCCTTGGCGCCCTGCCCGAGCGCGACGGCGCCCTGCCCGGTGGCCGTCGAGCCATTGCCGGCGGCGAGGCTGTTGGTGCCGCTCGCCACGCTGGCCGGACCGATCGCGACGCTGTCGGTGCCGCTGGCGATGGAGTCGGCCAGCGTCGAATTGGCGTGGAAATACTTGATGCCGCCGCCACTGGTAATGTTGGTCAGCGCGTTGTCGACCGCCGTGAGCCCGTCATAGACGGTCGTGTAGGTGTTGCCCTGGACGGTGTAAGTCGGTCCGGTGATCGACCCGTCGGGATTGACCGTGGTGCCGCCGCCGAACAGGTTGCTGATATTTTGCGACACGCCGCGCAGTTGCGAGACGTTGACGCCATCGGTATCGGCCGAGCCCGCCGCGACATTGGTGAGCTTGCGTTCGGCCCCGGCGGAGCCGATCGACACTTCGCCGACCGAGGTCTGCGGGGCGGTCAGGCCAAAACCCGTGTAGCCGGTCTGAGCGCCGATGCTGGTGATCGACTGCGCGCCGAGCGCGACGCTGTTGATGAAGGTGCTCTGGGCACCGGCACCGAGCGCCACCGACTGGATGCCGGACGCCAGCGAATTGGTGCCGAGCGCCAGGCCGTCGGCCAGCATCACATGCGCGTTCTGGCCGATGGCGGTGCCGCCGGGTGCTGTCTGGTCGACGATGGCACCATTGCCGATGCCGACGCCATTATCGCCATTGACGACCGTCGTCGGGCCGACCGCGACCGACTCGGCGCCGAGGGCGAGAGAATCGCCCGCCGTCGAATTGGCATGGAAATACTTGGTCGACGTCGCCGACACGGAAGAGATGGCGCCAGCGAGCTGGCGCACCGTCACCGCATCCTGATCCTGCGTGCCATCAGCCACGTTGGTGATCTGCCGGTAGGACGTGGCGGTGCCGACCGAAACGGCGCCGAGCAGCGTCTTGTCGGTAGTGTTGTACTGGATGAAATTGGACGGGCCGGCGGGCAGTTGTCCGGAAGCGGGAGCGATCGCGCGATCGGAGACCGAGCCGGAACCGAGCGCCACGCTGCCGTCGATGCTGGCCTGTGTGGCGCGGCCGAGCGCCAGCGCGCTGTCGCCGGTCGCCGTCGCCTGGTAGCCGACGGCGGTGGAGCCGACGCCTTGCGCGAAGGAATCGGTCTGCGCCAGCCCGGCCTCGTTGGTGCGGGCGTAGCGGATACCGATGCCGTTGGCGTCGGTATAGGCGGTCGAGGTGTCGCCGGCGATGGTGTTGAACGTGTTTCCGAGATTGGTCACGCCACTGCCGATGTTGGCAATGTCGGTTGTGTTCTGCGTCACCTGCTGGTTGGTGGCGAAGAGCTGCGAGCCGTTGACCGCATCGGTCGAGCCGCCATTCAACTGTCCAGCCGCGACGTTCTGGATCTGGCGTTCGGCGCCCGCCGAACCGACCGAGAAGGCGCCCGCCGGCGTGCCGCCGGCGAAGGTATAGGCGGTGCCGCCGATCGTGGCGCCGCCGACATTGGTCGTTGCGCCCGACGTCGAATTCAGGCCGATCGCGACATCGCCGGCATTGTTGGCCACCGCGTTCGGTCCGACCGCGACGGAATCGGTGCCCAGCGCCTGGGAGTCCGGCAAGGTCGAGTTGGCGTGGAAATACTTGATGCCGCTGCCGACATTGAGATTGTTGACGACGGCGCCGATGGCGTCGACCGCCTGGTTGGTGGCGGCGAGCTGCGAGCCGTTGATCGCGTCGGTTGACGTCGAACTGATCCGCCCTGCCGCGACATTGGTGATGGTGCGCTCCGCGCCGGGCGCGCCGATGCTCACCGTCGAGGTCGGGTTGGTGCCCTGGAAGGCGTAGGTGGTGCCGTTGATCACCGCATTGGGCGTGCCGACCGCCGTGGCGGTCACCGAGCCGGAGCCGAGCGCCACATCGCCGGAGCTTGCCGCCGCCGTCGCGCCATCGCCAAGTGCGACATTGCCTGCCAGGCCGGCGGCACCGGCGGTCGAGCCGTTGCCCAGTGCAACGGAGCCCTGTCCGATGGCCTTGTTGCTGTTGCCGATGGCGACGGCACCGTTGGCCATATTGGCCGCGGTGGCGGTCGCCGTGCCGTCGCTGTTGGCGATGTTGTTGGCACCGCCGGTGAAGGCGCCGGTGCCGCTGGCGTAGCTCGGATCGCCGATGGCGACCGCGCCGTCTCCATAAGCGACGTTGTCGGCGCCGATGGCGACGGCCTTGCCGCCGGTCGCATTCGCCCTGGTACCGATGGCGACGGCATCGGCGGAGTTTGCGACCGCGTTCGTTCCGGCGGCGATCGCGTTCTGGGCACTCGCGTTCGCGGTATCGCCCATCGCCAGCGCGCTCGCGCCACTCGCCGATGCGCTAACGCCCAGCGCCGTTGCGCGCGCGAGGGTCGCACGGGAGCCATTGCCGAGCGCCACGGCGCCAACATCCGTGCCCTGGGCACCCGACCCAATCGCGACCGAGCCGATTCCACTCGACAGAGCGGCATTGCCGAAAGCCAATGCGAAATTGCCTGAAGCGAGTGCGTTGGGGCCGAGCGTTGACGAGCTTATCCCCGTCGCACGGGAATTTACCCCGATTGCGACGGCGAACTGGGCCGATGCCACGCTTGTACGGCCGATCGCCGTGGCATCAGCCACGTTTGCCGTCACGTCCACGCCGATAGCGATCGCGCTCTGAGCGAGAGCCCCCGTTCCGGCAGCGGAGCGTGCGCCCAGATAGATGGAATTCACGCCGCTTGCGATGGATCCGGTGCCAATGGCGGCGGCATTGGTCTGGCTGGCTTGAGCGTTGTGGCCGATCGACGCGGTGTTGCTGGCGGCGACGCCGATACCGGCATTGGTTCCGATCGCGACGTTGTCGTTGCCCGTGACCAGATTGCCCGCGGACGCAGAGAGCGTACCGTCATAGGTGACACCGCCATCGCCGGTCCCGAGCGCGACGTTGCGCGTCCCCGTGACACCGGAACCGGCGCCTCGCATCACGCTGGGGATGCCGCCGCCCAGCGCAGTATTCTGCGCGCCGCTCACCAGCGTCCCGGCCGCGATGCCAACCGCGACCGAGCTGTTATTGGCGGTGGTCGAGCCGGCACCCGCACCCTGCCCGACCGCAACCGTGCTGTCGCCGATCGCCACCGCTTGCACCCCGAGTGCCGTTGAGCTGTTGCCGGTCGCCCTAGCAGCGTTGCCGACGGCGACGCCCGAGACTCCGCTGGCGTTGGCGCCGTTCCCGGCGGCGAGAGAATTGCCGCCGGTTGCCTGGCTGACCACTCCCAGCGCTATCGAATTGCCGCCGCTTGCGTTACTACCCGCTCCCATTGCGGTCGCGTTGCCGCCGGTTGCTTGGCTGGTCGATCCAACCGCGGTACCAAAGCTGTTGGCGACGGTCCCCGTGCCGAGGGCGGTCGAACTGTTCCCCGAAGCCTGGCTTACGCTGCCGATAGCGACGGAATTGCCGCCGGTCGCTTGGCTCGATACGCCAACGGCCGTCGCGGCGGCGCCAGCAGTAGCCGTGGAGCCGATGGCAGTCGCATTCGCACCATTTGCGGTGCTGTTGACGCCAAAGGCGCTTGCCCCGCCGGCGTTAGCATGGGCGTTTCCGCCCACAGCGAGCGCGTTAATGCCGGTCGCGCTTGCAAAGACACCTATGCCGATGGCGTTGAGGCCATTGACACTCATCGAATAGCCGATGGCGATCGAAGCGTCGCCCGTTGCACTGTTGGAGGTGCCCAACGCCACGGCGTTATTGCCATTCGTCGTGGCACCGTTACCGATAGCGACGGCGTTGCCGCCTGTCGCGGACCCGCCGCCAGCCTGGTATTGTGCCTGGGCCGGTGTGGCGAGGCCGAGCGCCGCGATCGCCGCCAGGCCGCCGACGATGTTGGCCAGGCTGACGCCGCAAGCCAGAGCCGAACGCACGCTGCCGCCGGCACCCAACGTTCCCAAACCCAGGCGCTTACGCCCCATGCTAAGCGCGCGATGCGCCATCCGCAGCACCGCCATCAGGCGGCGGCGAACCGAGCGCGAACCATGATCGGCCCCCGCGATCCACTGCCCAGCGAAATGCGCCGCGCGATGCTGAACAAGCGAGCCGCTCGAAATGCGATTGTCGGTCATGGTTCCCTCTCCGCTGGCCGGCACGAAATGTCTGACAATTCCGTTCCACAGCAGAAAGACATGATTCCCAATCGCAGTATTTCACGAAATTGCTGCGTCGTGAGAAAAAAGTTGAGCAAACCGACAGAGGCTAACGACTCGTTACGTTAGCCAGCGCTTTAAAACAAAGTAATCAAACAATGCCGAAAGTACAGCCTTATCTAACCTTTGAGTTAAGCTTGACCACCCTTGCCTGCAGCGGCGTCACCTGCCGGTATTTCTTCATGACGGTGGTAAAATGGCTCTGGCTCGAAAATCCAGCCAGATGGGCGATGTCGGCGATCGTCATCCGGCTCTCGGCAAGCAGCCTTTCGGCGAAGTCCAGCCTGAGGTCGAGCACATACTGA
Organism: Mesorhizobium sp. B263B2A; assembly: GCF_020165775.1. Lineage (NCBI taxonomy): Bacteria > Pseudomonadati > Pseudomonadota > Alphaproteobacteria > Hyphomicrobiales > Phyllobacteriaceae > Mesorhizobium > Mesorhizobium sp. B263B2A. The sequence goes on along the minus strand of NZ_JAIUIU010000009.1, from coordinate 157,941 downwards.
TGCGGCGGCATTCCGAACGTCCTGGAGAAGGCTCGCATGAAGTGATAGGGTGAAAGCCCGCAAACCGCGGCCATCTCGCCAAGCGCCAGCTTGCGTGTGAAGTTCTCATCCAGGAATTCCTGTACCTTGCGTGCGCTGCGGACGGAAAGCCCGCCTTTTGCGTGCAGCGCCGGCTGTTGTGCGGAACCCGTCCCGGGAGCCGATCCCTCAGGATCATCATCACGCCGCCGCATGCTCCGGCCTCCTGATACGTCCCAGTTGGAACTCAACCCTAGGCTGCCCTCCCTGTTCCCCTGAAAAACAATTCGTGATGGATCGAACGGTAATGCTGGCCGACCTCATCTCAACGATCTGCAGCTCATCCATGCCGAACGGGGGCGGCTGAAGCGATGTATCGGGGAAATCGACCTCATGAGCCGGGGGCAGGAACTTCTGCGGCCCGGGATCGCGGACACAATGGATGACGCCCCGCGGAGGTAACGCTCCCGCGCGCCGGGGTATGCCGGGGACCGGCACTTTCCGGAATGATGTCCAAGAGGTATCGGACTGTCCGATCGACGCCCCGGGAAACGCCGCTTTCCCGAGCTTCGTCCGCTTTGTTCATGCATGCCGCCTCAGCCGTCTTGCTGTAGCTTGAAATCCCCTTGCCCGACCCGCAACCAGCGTAACGCACAGGCCTTGGATAGGAAAGAACTTCCACGTGCAAAGAAGAATTTTTGTTCGAGAAAACAAAGAAGTGACCGGTGGAGGAAGTTGGCGAGCATTCCATTTCCGCCGCATGGCGAGCCTTCGCCATGCGCGAGTTCCGCGTATCAGCCTGGCGAGAGCGATTCCGCGATTCTCATTGATTGTCAAACAGGGCCTGCTGCGCCTAAGCTGGCGTCGTGACGTCCAGTGCTAGGCTGACCGACAATAGCGGCCTGTGGCAAGAACACGGGTAAAACCACGCCCCTGGCCGCTGCGAACTTCAAACTGAGGCGTAATTTTACAGATCACCGCGACGTTTCTCGTAGAGATCCCAGGAGAGTTCCACAAAAGCCAGAAGAACATCGTCCCGGCTCCACCCCGCCGCGACCGCTGCCTGGACGATTTCACAAACGAAAGGCAGCAGCTGGCCCTGGCATTCGGCCGACACGTCGCCGTCCCCCACGGGAGGCCCCTTGAAGTTGAATGTCATCATTCGGCGCTCCCCCTCGCCTCCGATCAAAGTGTTATATCGCTAATTTCATTCCTCTTGATATACAATAGATGTGGCACCAAAGTACAGGAAGCCCTGGAGTATCAAAACAGCTCAGGACGATGCCGGATCGCGCCAGTTCTATGCTTTACCCAAGGTCAGGGAGGGCTTTGCACGACGACATTCTATCGGAGCTTGGTCGGCTCACTCTCTGACGTGAAGGATGGTATTCTTCAGTCGAACCGCATACCGTTTGGCAGCCCTGCAAGCCCCGTCAACATCACGCGTGCCATCGCAATGGCGCCAGGGAAGGCATCCCTTCTATCGCGCTGCCCGGTTTGCCTCCGTCGAGTTGCTGCAGCAGGATTCGTTCGGCCAGGCGTACCATCTCGTGCGGGCTCTGGCGTCGCCGCCTGGCCGACCTCGGTTCAAATCCTTGGCCAGCGATACCACGCCATCGGGCTGCGAGGCATGAGCTGATGCATTGCCTTCTGCAATCGCTCGCTGGATAGTCCCGGCAATGTTCGAGACTATTGCGACTCACGGGACCACAATCCTGGCGATCATCTCAGTGGCGATGGCAACCGTCGGCATCGCCCACGCCGTCATGACCAAGGAAGACGTCCGCGCTGCCACCGGCTGGGTCGGCGTGATGGTGCTGTCGCCGATCCTCGGCGTGCTGATCTATGCCGTCGCCGGCATAAACCGCATCCGTCGTGCCACGATCAGCGCACAGCGCCCGCTTGCCGGCGATGCGGTGTCAGCCAAGCATGAGCGCGACCTCGTCGCCGAGGAGGCACTGATCGTCGAGCGCTACGGACAGCGCTTCACGGGTCTTAGAACGCTCGGCGACCGGGTGGCGAGACGCACGCTCAACCCGGGAAATGCAATCGACGTGTTGGAGACGGGCGACGAGGCCTACGCCGCCATGTGCGCGGCCATCGATGGCGCCGAGCGCAGCGTCTTGCTCGAGACATATATTTTCGACAATGACGCCGTCGGCCTGCTCTTCGTCGAATCGCTGGCCAATGCCGTCCGGCGCGGCGTTACCGTTCGCGTGCTGATCGATGCCGTCGGCGCCCGCTACTCGGTCCCCAGCATTTTGGGGCACCTGCGCGACGCGAAGATTCCCGTCGATCTCTTCAACGGCAACATCGTCATGGGCCTGCGGCTGCCCTACGCCAACCTCAGGACCCACCGGAAGATCCTGGTGGTCGACGGCACGGTTGCCTTTACCGGCGGCATGAACATCCGCAAGGGTTTTTCCGCGGAGTTCGCTGGCTCGAAGAGCGCCAGGGACACGCATTTCCGGGTAACCGGCCCAGTCGTCGCCGATCTCTTCTCGGTCGCCGCCGAGGACTGGCGTTTTGTCACCAAAGAGGCGTTGAAGGGCGATGCATGGCGCATAGCGTCACTGTCGCCGGCGCCCGGCGTCCCGATGCTGGTGCGAGCGGTCGCTTCCGGCCCGGACGCCAGCAACGAGACCAACCACAAGCTGCTGATCGGCGCGTTTTCCGTCGCGCGCAAGTCGATCCGCCTGATGTCGCCCTATTTCCTGCCCGACCGCGAATTGGTCAGTGCGCTGATCACCGCCGCCCGGCGCGGCGTCGAAATCGACATCGTCGTGCCGGCGGTGAACAACCTTTTCCTCGTCGATCGCGCCATGACCGCGCAATTCGATCAGGTGCTGAAGCACTATTGCCGCGTCTGGCGCACCGAAGGGCCGTTCGACCATTCGAAGCTGCTGTCGATCGACGGCGCATGGGCCTATATCGGGTCGTCCAACCTCGATGCCCGGTCGTTGCGGCTCAACTTCGAGATCGACCTGGAGATCCTCGACGCAGGCTTTGCGCGTGAGATCGAAGCGCGGATCGGATCGGCAATGACCTCCGCCGTGCCGGTGACGCTCGATGCCTTGCGCGCCCGGCCGTTCCTCATCAGGCTGTTCGACCGGGTCCTTTGGCTTGGTTCACCCTATCTCTAGATGGGTTTGCCCTATCTTTAACAAAACGACGTGTTTGCCAGATAGTTTGACGCCGATCATGGAACACAGACCGAAAGACTCTATTTGATGTGCATGATGAAAGCGGCTGAAATGGCGGGCACGCGATGCGGATGAACGGACGCAGCCTGCCAGCAAGCATGCTTTTGTCCATCCGCGACCGTCGGATGCAGAAGGCAAACGCCGCCGCGCACAAGACGACCGGCACCACCGGCACGTTGGTCGCCTCCTACAACGTCCACAAATGCATCGGCGTCGACCGCAAATTCGATCCCGAGCGCACCAGCCGCGTCATCCGCGAAATCGATCCCGATGTCATCGCTTTGCAGGAAGCCGATAATCGTTTCGGCGACCGTGACGGGCTTCTCGACCTGCCCCGGCTCGAACGGGAAACCGGCCTTGTTCCCGTGCCGATTTCGGCTACCGGCAAGGGCCATGGCTGGCATGGCAATGTCCTGCTGTTCAAGAAGGGCGTGGTTCGCGACGTGCATCAGATCAAGCTTCCGGGGCTGGAGCCGCGCGGTGCCGTCGTGGCGGAGATCGAGATGGATGGAAGCCAGACTTTGCGCGTCATCGCCGCTCATCTCGGCCTGTTGCGCCACTCGCGTTCCCAGCAGGCACGTGTCGTGCTCGATCTCATGAACAGCCCGGACGAAAAGCCGACCTTACTGCTTGGCGACCTGAACGAATGGCGGCTCGGCAACCGCTCGGCGCTCAACACGCTGCATGCGACGTTCGGTCCGCAGCCGCCGGCGGTTCCCACCTTCCCGTCAAACCTGCCGCTGCTGGCTCTCGACCGGATCATGACCAATCGGCACGGAATGATCGCGGCGGTGGAGGCGCACGATACGCCGCTTTCGCGCGTTGCTTCCGACCATCTGCCGCTCACGGCGCTTGTTCGCCTTGATCGTATGGCCGCCGCTGATAACGCCATGATGTCTCCGGCGTCGCAAAGCGTGTAGATTTGACGAGGAACGCCCGGTTCTTCCATGAGTTTATAGGTCGAGTTCATACGTTTTGGACAGGCAGGAGGATGGGATGAAAAAACTGATTTTGGCTTCCATGTTGGCATTTGCCGCGACAGCGGCAGTGACTGCACCAACGCGAGCCGCAAGCGTGACTATCCAGTCCGACGACGGCAACCGATATTCATCGGACGATGATTCCGACAGCGGAATTGTTATTCGCCGTCACCACAATCGACATTATGACAACCAGTATGATGACGACCAGAGCGTCCAGTACGACAGTGATAGCGACTACCGGGATCGCGCATACCGGCGCCACCACCGGCACCATCGCTGCCACGTCGAAACGGTCGTGCATTGGCGCCACCACCACAAGGTGGTTGAAGACATTCGCGTCTGCGGCTGATCTCGTGCGGCGAATGCCATGACGCGCATGGCTGCGGTCTAATTGATGGACATGGCTATGCCGCATTGCACAATTTGACGGCCTTGCCCACAATGCAGGCATGATCCGCCCCGCTCTAGCCGTCCTGGTGATCGATGAAAATCGCATCCGCGCCTCGATAATCGAGGCCGGCCTGCGCGAGGCCGGCCATCAGCAGGTCACCGTCATCCACGATGTCACCGGCATTGCGCGGCGGATCGCCGAGATCGAGCCTGACGTCATCGTCATCGACCTCGAAAACCCCAACCGCGACATGCTGGAAAACATGTTCCAGCTGTCGCGCGCCGTAAAGCGCCCGATCGCCATGTTCGTCGACCGCTCCGACCAGGCCTCGATCGAGGCCGCGGTCGATGCCGGCGTTTCGGCCTATGTCGTCGACGGCCTGCGGCAAGAACGCGTCAAGCCAATCCTCGACATGGCCGTCAGCCGCTTCAACGCCTTCTCGCGCATGGCGCGCGAACTGGAAGAGGCGCGCAGCGAGCTGGAGAGCCGCAAGGTGATCGACCGTGCCAAGGGCATCCTGATGAAGTCGCGCGGGCTGACGGAAGAAGCCGCCTACACGCTGCTGCGCAAGACCGCGATGAACCAGAACCGCAAGATCGGCGACATCGCCCAGAGCCTGGTGACTGCCGCCGGGCTGCTGGGACCGGCGGAGGACGAATGACGATGGGCGCCGAGCACCAGATCACCGCCGGCTTCATGCCGCTTTTCGACAGCGCCGTGCTGGTCGCCGCCGGCGAGCTTGGCTTCGCCAGGCGCGAAGGCATCGACCTGACGCTGCATCGCGAGACCTCCTGGGCCAATATCCGGGACCGCATCGCTATCGGCCACTTCCATCTCGCGCATATGCTGGGACCAATGCCGCTCGCCTGCAATCTCGGGCTGACGCCGCTCGCTTCCGAGACCATCGTGCCGTTCTCGCTTGGTCTCGGCGGCAATTGCGTCACCATCTCCAATGCAGTGTGGGAAGGCATGGCGGCGCACGGCGCGGCGCCCGATCTCGATCCGGCGCGCGCGGGTGCGGCACTTGGCGCGCTTATCCGCGAACGCGCGGCCGCTGGCCACGATCCGCTGCGCTTTGCAGTCGTGCACCCGCATTCAGGGCATAATTACGAACTGCGCTACTGGTTGGCCGCTTGCGGCATCGATCCCCAGCGCGAGATCGAGATCGTCATCGTGCCGCCGCCGTTCATGGCCGACGCGCTGGCCGCGGGCCGCATCGACGGCTATTGCGTCGGCGAGCCCTGGAACAGTGCCGCGGTGGCGGCCGGCACCGGCCATATCGTCACCGTCAAGGCGCTGTTGTGGCGCAACAGCCCGGAGAAGGTGGTCGGCGTGCGCAAAGCCTGGGCCGAGCAGTCCCCCGAAGCCCTGGCGGCGCTCTTGCGCGCACTGCATTATTCGGCGCGCTGGTGCCAGGATCCGGCGAACCGCACCGAATTGGCCGATGTGATGGCCAAAGCTGGTTTCCTCGGCCTGCCGCCGGCTGTCCAGATGCCGATCCTCACCGGCCATCTCCAGTTGGGTGGCGGGGCGGACCTGGATATCGAAGACTTCTTCGTGCCCTTCGACAAGGCGGCGAACTTCCCGTGGAAGAGCCATGCCTTGTGGTTCTATACGCAGATGGTGCGCTGGGGGCATGTCGCGCACACGCCCGACAATCTCGCCATTGCCCGCGACTGCTACCGTCCCGACCTCTACCGTTCGGCGCTGAAGCCGCTGGGCGTGGCGCTGCCGGGCGCCAATTCGAAGGTCGAGGGCGCGCTCAAGGCCGCAACCGCGGTCGGCGCGACCGGGGCGGGCCTGGTGCTTGGCCCCGACGGTTTCTTTGACGGCCAGATCTTCGATCCGGACCAGATCGAAGCGTATGTCGAGAAGCAGAAATCGGCCCGCGCGAAAGCTTGATCGTTTCCGCGCCATTCTTGTGCATTGCACAAAAATTGTGCGCGCGATTGCTCTACTGAACAATCTTTGGTCTGCTCGCCATAGCGCCTGACGCGTCGACGACCGGCGTTTATCGATGATTTCATTGATATTTTTCCCTCATCGTCAAACTGGCATGGTTCCTGCTTTGAAATAATCAGGCCCTTCGCGGGTCACGGAACAGGCGTCCAATGGCGGGCGCTACAGGCAAAGCTGCCGCTCAGGTCAAGACGCGATCCGGATTCCCGGACGCGACGACCTGGCCGGCGGCTTTTTTGTTTTTGGGTCAATCGACGGCGCGGATCGCGTTCAACCGGAGACGACGATGAAGAAGACAATGAAGAAATTAATCGGCACCGGCACAACGCTCGGGGATGTGACACGTCGTGATTTTCTGGTCAGCAGCGCGATGACGGCCGGCCTGTTCATGGCCGCCCGCAAGCTCTTTCCGTCCGGCGCCCATGCCGCTACCTCCGCCCCGGAAGTCACTGGCGCCAAGCTCGGCTTCATCGCGCTGACCGATGCCGCACCGCTGATAGTCGCCAAGGAGAAAGGGCTGTTCGCGAAATTCGGCATGCCCGATGTCGAGGTGCTGAAACAGGCCTCGTGGGGCGCGACGCGCGACAATCTGATGCTCGGCGGCGCCGCCAACGGCATCGACGGCGCCCATACACTGACGCCGCTGCCCTATCTCATGCACACCGGCAAGGTGACCCAGAACAACCAGCCGATGCCGATGGCGATCGTGGCGCGGCTCAACTACGACTGCCAGGGCATTTCGGTGGCGCAAGAATATGCCGCCACCGGCGTCGGCCTCGATGCCTCGAAGCTGAAGGACGTCTTCGCGGCCAAGAAGGCGGCCGGCAAGGACATCAAGGCCGCCATGACCTTCCCGGGCGGCACCCATGATTTGTGGCTGCGCTACTGGCTCGCCGCCGGCGGCATCGATCCCGACAAGGACGTCTCGACCATCGTCGTGCCGCCACCGCAGATGGTGGCCAACATGAAGGTCGGGAACATGGACGTGTTCTGCGTCGGCGAGCCGTGGAACGAGCAGCTCGTCCACCAGGGCGTGGGCTTCACCGCCGCCACGACGGGCGAGTTGTGGAAGGGCCATCCGGAAAAGGCGCTCGGCCTGCGCGCCGAGTTCATCGACAAGTACCCGAACGCCACCAAGGCGATCCTGATGGCCGTCATGGAAGCCCAGCAATGGTGCGAGGCCACGGAGAACAAGGACGAGATGGCCGCCATCATCGGCAAACGGCAATGGATGAACGTGCCGGTCGCCGACATCATCGGCCGCCTCAAGGGCGACATCAACTACGGCAATGGCCGCGTCGCCACCGGCACCGATCTCTACATGAAGTTCTGGAAGGGCGGCGTCTCCTATCCCTTCAAGAGCCATGACAGCTGGTTCCTCGCCGAGAACATACGCTGGGGCAAATTCGCGCCGACCACCGACATCAAGGCGCTGGTCGACCAGGTCAACCGCGAGGATCTGTGGCGCGAGGCGGCCAAGGATCTCGGCATTGCCACCGCCGATATCCCGGCGTCCTCCTCGCGCGGTGTCGAGACCTTCTTCGACGGCAAAGTCTTCGACCCGGCCAACCCGTCAGCCTATCTCGACAGCCTCAAGATCAAGGCTTCGGCCTGACCAGCGCAAACGGCGCGTTGCGCCGTTATCGTCCCCAGCGCAACGGCACCGTTCGTGCCGTCGCACTGGCCCTCACCATCTGCCCACGGAGTTTTTCCCAGACATGTCTATCCAGACGATCGAGGACACCAAGGTGAAGGCCTTTCCCGCCAAGCCGGCCGAAGTCATCGCCTTCACGGTCAAGGCACGACGCCGCTTCGATCCGGTCGCGATCGTCGGAAAGCTGGCGAGCACCCTGGTGCCGCCGGTCGTCGTCATCGCTTTGATGCTCGTCGTCTGGCAAATCGCCTGCTCGTCGCCGACATCGAGCCTGCCGCCGCCCAGCCAAGTGTGGAACGAGGCCTACGACCTCATCGCGCATCCGTTCTTCAACAACGGCCCGCAGGATATCGGGCTGGCCTGGCGGGTGCTGATCTCGCTGCAGCGTGTTGCCATTGGCTTCGGCATGGCGGCGGTCGTCGGCGTTGCGCTTGGCGCGCTGGTCGGCCAGTCGATCTGGGCGATGCGCGGCCTCGATCCGGTGTTCCAGATCCTGCGCACCGTGCCGCCGCTCGCCTGGCTGCCGCTGTCGCTGGCCGCGTTCCGCGATTCCAGCCCGTCGGCGCTGTTCGTCATCTTCATCACCTCGATCTGGCCGATCATCATCAACACCGCCGTCGGCGTGCGCAACATCCCGCAGGATTACCGCAACGTCGCCCGCATCCTGCGGCTCAACCCGCTCGAATTCTTCATCAAGATCATGGTGCCGGCCGCGGCACCCTACATCTTCACCGGCCTCAGGATCGGCATCGGCCTGTCGTGGCTCGCCATCGTGGCCGCCGAAATGCTGACGGGCGGCGTCGGCATCGGCTTCTTCATCTGGGACGCGTGGAACTCGTCGCGGCTGCCCGACATCATCGTCGCGCTCGCCTATATCGGCGTCACCGGCTTCTGCCTCGACCGCCTGGTCGCCGCGGTCGGCGTCTTCGTCACCCGCGGCACGACGGCAAAGTGAGGAGAGCGTGATGACCGCCTATCTGAAACTCGACCATATCGACAAGTCCTTCGCCCGCGGCGGCCAGGTCAGCGAGGTCCTGAAGGACATCCGGCTGACCATCGACAAGGGCGAATTCGTCTCCATCATCGGTCACTCAGGCTGTGGCAAGTCGACCTTGCTCAACCTGATCGCCGGGCTGAGCACTGTGTCCGCTGGTGCCGTGCTGCTCGAGAACAAGGAGGTCGACAGCCCCGGACCCGAGCGCGCCGTGGTGTTCCAGAACCATAGTCTTTTGCCGTGGCTGACGGTCTACGAGAACATCAACCTGGCGGTGTCGAAAGTCTTTGGCCGTTCCAAAAGCAAGGCCGAGCGGCATGACTGGATCATGCGCAATCTCGACCTCGTGCAGATGGCGCATGCCAGGGACAAGCGGCCGGCGGAAATCTCGGGCGGCATGAAGCAGCGCGTCGGCATCGCGCGCGCGCTGGCCATGGAGCCGAAGATCCTGCTGCTCGACGAGCCGTTCGGCGCGCTCGACGCGTTGACGCGCGCCCATCTGCAGGACGCGGTGATGGACATCCATTCCAGGCTCGGCTCGACGACGATCATGATCACCCATGATGTTGATGAGGCGGTGCTGCTCTCCGACCGCATCGTCATGATGACCAACGGCCCGGCCGCGACCATCGGCGAGGTTCTTCCCGTGCCGCTGGCCCGCCCCCGCCGGCGCATCGAACTCGCCTCGGATCGCACCTTCCTGCGCTGCCGCGAGGCGGTGCTGAAATTCCTCTACGAACGCCACCGCTTCGTCGAAGCCGCGGAGTAGGCCAATGACCGAAAAACTCGTCATCATCGGAAACGGCATGGCCCCTGGGCGTATGCTGGAGCACCTGTTGGAGCAAGCGCCGGGCCGCTACCAGGTCACCATCTTCAACGCCGAGCCCAGGGTGAACTACGATCGCATCATGCTGTCGCCGGTGCTGTCCGGTGAAAAGGCGTATGAGGAAATCATCATCCATGGCGATGGCTGGTACATCGCCAACAACATCACGCTGTACAAGGGCCACAAGATCGTCGCTATCGATCGGGCAGCGAAGACCGTCACCTCGGACCACGGCGTCACCGAACCCTACGACAAACTGGTCATCGCCACCGGCTCGGTGCCGTTCATCATCCCGGTCCCGGGCCACAATCTGCCCGGCGTGCTCACCTATCGCGACCTCGACGACGTCCAGGCGATGATGCTTGCCGCCCAGTCCAGGTCCAAGGCCGTGGTTATCGGCGGCGGCCTGCTTGGCCTCGAGGCCGCGGCGGGCCTGAGCGCCCAGGGCATGGACGTCACCGTGCTGCACGTCATGCCGACGCTGATGGAGCGCCAGCTCGATCCGGCCGCCGGCTATCTCCTGCAGCGTGCGGTCGAAGAACGCGGCATCAAAGTCGTCACCAAAGCCAATACACAGGCAATTACCGGCAACGGGAAGGTCGAGCAAGTCGAACTCACCGACGGCACCGTCATCCCGGCGACTTTGGTGGTGATGGCGGTCGGCATCCGGCCCAATGCGGCGCTGGCCAAGGAGGCGGGCATTGCCGTCAATCGCGGCATCGTCGTCGACGCCGGCATGCGCAGCAACGACCCCGACATCTTCGCGCTCGGTGAATGCGCCGAGGTCAACGGCATGGTCTATGGGCTGGTGGCGCCGCTCTACGAGATGGCGCGCGTTGCCGCAAGCCAGCTCGCCGGCGACGAAGCCGCTGCCTTCGTCCACATGGACACGCCAACCAAGCTCAAGGTTACCGGCATTGACCTGTTCTCGCTCGGCGATTTCGCCGAAGGCGAGGATCGCCAGGAGATCGTGCTGCGCGACGCCGCCGCCGGCGTCTACAAGCGGCTGGTGCTCAAGGACGACCGCATCATCGGCACCGTGCTCTATGGCGAGACGGCGGACGGCGCCTGGTTCAACGACCTCAAGAAGAAACAGACCGACATATCGCAAATGCGCGATACGTTGATCTTCGGCCAGTCCTACCAGGGGGGTGCCCCGCTGGACCCTATGGCGGCCGTTGCAGCCTTGCCGGATGATGCGGAAATCTGCGGCTGCAACGGCGTCTGCAAGGGCAAGATCACCAGTACGATCACAGCCAAGGGCCTGACCTCGCTCGACGACGTCAGGGCCCACACCAAGGCGTCGGCCTCCTGCGGCTCCTGCACCGGGCTGGTCGAGAAGCTGATGGTGCTGACCATCGGCGACAACTACAACCCGGCCGCCGTACAGCCGATGTGCGGCTGCACCACGCTCGGCCATGACGAGGTGCGCCGGCTGATCAAGGCCAAGGGGCTGAAGACCATTCCCGCCGTCATGCAGGAACTGGAGTGGACGACCTCCTGCGGCTGCGCCAAATGCCGGCCCGCGCTCAACTACTACCTCGTCTGCGATTGGCCGGACGAGTACGCCGACGACTATCAATCGCGTTTCATCAACGAGCGCGTCCACGCCAACATCCAGAAGGACGGCACCTATTCGGTGGTGCCGCGCATGTGGGGCGGCGTGACCAATGCGGCCGAGCTGCGCGCCATCGCCGATGTCGTCGACAAGTTCGAGATCCCGATGGTCAAGGTCACTGGCGGCCAGCGCATCGACATGCTGGGCATCCGCAAGGAGGACCTGCCGGCGGTGTGGGCCGATCTCGGCCAGGCCGGCTTCGTTTCCGGCCACGCCTACGCCAAGGGCCTGCGCACGGTGAAGACCTGCGTCGGTTCCGACTGGTGCCGCTTCGGCACGCAGGATTCGACCGGGCTCGGCATCCGCATCGAGAAATTCATGTGGGGCTCGTGGACCCCGGCCAAGGTCAAGATGGCAGTGTCGGGCTGCCCCCGCAACTGCGCCGAGGCGACCTGCAAGGATGTCGGCGTCATCTGCGTCGACAGTGGCTACGAAATCCATTTCGCTGGGGCCGCCGGCCTCGACATCAAGGGCACCGAAGTGCTCGGCCTCGTGAAGACTGAAGACGAGGCGCTGGAGCACATCGTGGCGCTGACGCAGATGTACCGCGAGCAGGGCCGCTATCTCGAGCGCATCTACAAATGGGCCAAGCGCATCGGCATCCCCGAGATCAAGCGCCAGATCATGGATGATGCGGACAAGCGCAAGGCCTATTACGACCGCTTCGTCTTCTCGCAGAAATTCGCCCAGGTCGATCCGTGGTCGGAGCGCGTTTCGGGTAAGGACAAGCACGAATTCCGGCCGATGGCTTCGGTCGGGTTTGCCGAAGCGGCGGAGTGATGGAGATGTTTGCGCGAGGCGCCCCCCTCTGGCCTGCCGGCCATCTCCCCCGCAAGGGGGGAGATCGGATGTCGTTTCGGTTTTCGCCAATCTCCAAAGCCGGCAGCTGGATGCCACCGTCGAAGCTGCCAATCTCCCCACTTGAGGGGGAGATGTCCGGCAGGACAGAGGGGGGCGCCTGGGCATTTACACATCAAGCAGAGCCGGGAGCGCCCACATGAACTGGATCGCAATAGGCACCCTTTCCGACATCCCGCGCCGTGGCGCGCGCTGCGTTGCCACGCCTGAAGGCAAGGTCGCTGTCTTCCGCACCGCCGACGACCAGGTCTATGCCATCGATGACCATTGCCCGCACAAAGGCGGGCCGCTTAGCCAGGGCATCGTCCATGGCGCCGCGGTGACCTGCCCTCTGCACAATTGGGTGATCTCGCTGGAGACGGGCAAGGCGCTCGGCGCCGACGAGGGCGCGGTCCGCACCATCCCGGTGAAACGGGAAGGCGAACATCTGTTCATCGCGCTGGAAGCGCTGGCCAGCCGCGCGGCCTGAACATGGACATTGAAGCAGCGCGCGAGGTGAGGACCACCTGCCCCTATTGCGGGGTAGGCTGCGGCGTGCTGGCGAAGGTTGCCGCGGACGGGCAAGTGTCCGTCCGCGGCGACCCCGACCATCCCGCGAATTTCGGCAGGCTCTGTTCGAAAGGTTCGGCTTTGGCCGAAACCATCGACCTCGACGGCAGGCTGCTTCATCCTGAAATCCACGGCAGCCGCGCCGGCTGGGACGAGGCGCTCGACCTTGTCGCGTCGACCTTCTCGCAAACCATCGCCGAGCACGGACCGGATGCGGTCGCCTTCTACGTCTCCGGCCAGTTGCTGACCGAGGACTATTACCTCGCCAACAAGCTGATGAAGGGTTTTGTCGGCTCGGCCAACATCGACACCAATTCGCGGCTCTGCATGGCCTCGTCGGTCGCCGGCCACCGCCGCGCCTTCGGCTCCGACACCGTGCCGGGGAACTACGACGATCTCGAGCTTGCCGACCTGATCGTGCTGGTCGGCTCCAACCTCGCCTGGTGCCATCCCGTCCTCTACCAGCGCATCGCCGCGGCCCGCGAAAAGCGGCCGGACATGAAGATCGTGCTGGTCGACCCGCGCCGCACCATGACATCGGACATTGCCGACATGCACCTGGCGATCGCGCCGGACGGCGACGTCGCCTTGTTCACCGGTCTGCTCGCCTGGCTCGGCCAGCACAATGCGCTGGACCGCGGCTATATCACCGCGCACACCACCGGCTTCGGACAAGCGCTTTTCGCCGCCTCGGCGCTCGATCTGGCGGGCGTTGCCGCAGCGACGGGCCTCGGCGAAGACGAGCTTGTCCGTTTCTACAGCCTGTTTGCCGCGACCGCCAAGACGGTGACCGTCTACAGCCAGGGCGTGAACCAGTCGTCCTCCGGCACCGACAAAGTCAACGCCATCATCAACTGTCATCTCGCCACCGGCCGCATCGGCAGGCCGGGCGCCGGACCATTTTCGGTGACCGGCCAGCCCAACGCCATGGGCGGCCGCGAGGTCGGCGGCATGGCCAACATGCTCGCCGCCCATATGGAGATCGAGAACCCCGAACACCGTGACCGCGTGCGGCGCTTCTGGAATGCACCTGCTGTCGCGCAAAAGCCTGGCCTGAAGGCGGTCGAGATGTTTCAAGGCGTGGCCGACGGGCGCATCAAGGCGCTGTGGATCATAGCCACCAACCCGGTCGATTCGATGCCGGACGCCGATGCCGTCGAGGCCGCGATCAAGGCTTGCCCGTTCGTCGTGGTCTCCGACGTGCTGGTGAGCACCGACACCGTCCGCCACGCCCATGTCCGGCTGCCGGCCGCCGCCTGGGGCGAGAAGGACGGCACTGTCACCAATTCCGAGCGCCGCATCTCGCGCCAGCGCGCGTTTCTCAGCCTGCCCGGCGAAGCGCGGCCCGACTGGTGGATCATTGCCGAGGTGGCGCGTCGGATGGGATTTGGCGAAGCGTTTGCGCATGAGACGCCGGCGGCGGTTTTTGGCGAGCATGCCGCGCTGTCGGGCTTCGAGAACGATGGCGCGCGGGATTTCGATATTGGTGCTTATGGGGGTGTCGATGCGGAGGAATACGACGCGCTGGCGCCTTTCCAATGGCCAGCGCCGAGCCCAGGCACCCCCCTCTGGCCTGCCGGCCATCTCCCCCGCAAGGGGGGAGATCACCTATTGTCGCGGCCTTCGCCAATCACCAGCGACGCAGGAAACCTGCCGGCGTCGAAGCTGCCAATCTCCCCCCTTGCGGGGGAGATGTCCGGCAGGACAGAGGGGGGTGTTCAAGCTCGACATCGGTCAGAAAAGGACCCTGAGCCTCGACCCGAGGAGGGCATTCAGACCAGGCACCCCCCCTCCAACACCCGCTTTTTCGCCAACGGCAATTTCTATACCCCCGACCGCAAGGCGCGCTTCATCGCCATCCGCGCCACCACGGAAATCCACACCACACCTGACTTCCCACTCGTCCTCAACACCGGCCGGATCCGCGACCATTGGCACACGATGACGCGCACCGGCAAAAGCCCGCGTCTGTCCCAGCACATCGCCGAGCCCTTCGTCGAAATCCATCCGGCGGATGCAGAACACCATGGCATTGGCGATGCCGACATCGTGCGCATCTCCAGCCCGCGCGGCGAAGTGTTCGCGCGTGCGCTGATCACGGCCCGCCAGCGCCGTGGCAGCCTCTTCGCGCCGATGCACTGGACCGATCAGTTCGCCGCCAAAGGACGGCTCGACACGCTTACCGCGCCGCTCACCGATCCAATCTCGGGCCAGCCGGCGCTGAAACACGTCGCGGCCCATATTGAGAAATTTGCGGCCAGGGCCTTTGGTTTCGCGGTGACGCGGCAACATCCCCAGGCAATAGCCGCTCCCTATTGGGCGGCAGCCCGCTGCAAGGGTGGGTGGCGGGTCGAGCTTGCTTTCGCCGGGGCCGAGGTCGATTGGACGGGCTTTGCCCGGTCACTGTTTGGTCTGGAGCCGCGAGCAGAAATGCTTGCCTATCACGACCGCGAGGCCGGCCAGCATCGCATTGCCGCTTTTGATGGCGAGCACCTCGCCGGCGCCTTGTTCGTCGCGCCAGGTCCGGTCGCTGTGTCGCGCGGCTGGGCGGCTGAACAGTTGGAAACATCCCACGCCGGCCAACGCGAACGCTTCCGCATCGTCGCCGGTCGTGCCGGCGCCGAACGGCCCGATGCCGGCGCGACCGTCTGCTCCTGCTTCACCGTCGGCGTCAACCAGATCGTGACTGCCGTGGCGGCCGGCTGCACGACCGTCGAAGCCATCGGCGATGCCCTGAAGGCCGGCACCAATTGCGGCTCCTGCCGGTCCGAGATCCGCGCCATCATCCTGGCCAACCGCGTCCAGGCCGCCGAATGAGCTGCGTCCAAGGCGTTTGACCGGCCGCCGATCACAATCTGTCAACTTTGCGTTCCTTGCCCTCTAACGAGTTGGAACGCCCTCTATGTGGATTACAGGGCCACGAACCGCCGGCGATGAGAGGATCATCGCGACGCGACGGAGTGGATGGCCCGCGATTGGAAAGCGATACCTTTACCGCTTTTTCCGCTGAAGGGAGGCGCGACCATGCGCAGTTTCACACCGAAGATCATAGCAATCGCATCTCTTCTGGCGGCGATGCCTTTATCGAGTGCCTACGCGGTGCATCGCCACCGGGTCGAACCGAGCGGCATGTCCGTCGAGGCAAAAGTGGTCCTGGATCAGTTGCAGGGCGTCAAGCAGGGGATTGTCGAGGCAAGGGTTGCAAAAGCGATCACCCCTGAGCAGGAGCACGACCTGATGATGCAGGCCGATAGCATTCAACGCTCGGCGACCGGCAGCGACTACCGGGTCTTGCTCAGCCAGATCGAGAAGCTGGACCAGCAGCTGCAAAACGATTAGGGCGGCGGCTTCTACATCGGCGACGGCGCCGATGGCGGCTACTACCCGAACGGCTGACGCAGGCCGCCAAGGAATGTGCGGCGCCTCCGGTGAACTTCGGTGGCGTCGGCTTTGGAGCCTCCAGCCCTCTGGAATCGAAACTTCAGTCATGTTGGTCTGCGGTGGCGGCCGGAAGCTTGGCGGCGTGATCTGGCTGGCGGTTTCTGCGAAGGCATTGGCCTGAACCGCAAACATGCCGAAGCGGCCAGCAGCATCAGCCATGTTCCACGCGCCGGCGGCCCGCCAAGAACAAGCAGGTCGCCGGCATTTTTGCCAATCACGATCTTCTTTCGATAGTCCACTCAGTCACTCGCATTTCGGAGTAGAACGCGGCCTGCACTCATGTCCGAAAGGCGTGCCCCCGCCGCTCGGAATGACGCGGAAACTATGCCTGGCCCTGATGAAGGTCAATTCAACGGGGGGCCGTTCGGCCGACTATCATTGGGAGGGGTTTTCCAAGCCATAGCAATCAGTTAGCGGACTGGACCATGCCCCATCGCCGTAGCTCCATGCCTTGGCTGGCCTGTTCTCCACAATTGGTACGTCTGGACAGAAGTGTTGAAGACTGAAAAATGGGAAACGTAACTTCGCCATGCGAGTTTGATTCAAGCATCAGGAGACCAGCGCTGAATCTGGAAGACATAGCCCGACATCCGGCCCTGCACCGCTACGTTCAAGAACAGTCGAAGGCGCTGATCCGAATCTATGAGGAGAGCCCGCGGCTGGCGTCCATTTTTGCCACGCAGCAGCGCTGGCTGATGGGTCATGCCGGTCTGGCCATGCACTTCAGGCGCGACCCTAACGACCGCCGCAAGGAACTGACCGTATCGCGCTTCATCGAGGTTGTGCACAAGAACGAGGTAGCCAGCCGCAACACGGCAGACGCTTTCATCAAGGAGATGCTGCACTACAACATCGCCGAGTATGTGGCGGGTGGAGACGGTCGCACCCATCCCCTGCAACCGACGGCGGCCACCATCGAGAGATTCACCGGCTGGGTGATCGCCCATCTGCGCACGCTTGACCATATCGACGGCGGCGACCGGCTGGCCAGATACCTGGACCGGCCCGACATGCTTGCCACGTTGCAGCCCCTGGTGGCTGACGGCCTGCTTGCCTCAAAGCCAGTGCGCGAACCCAACCAGACCTTTTCCCTGTTCATCTGGCTCAACAATGGCGGCATCGTCATGGACTGGTTGATGTCAGGCATCGATCCCGATCATGCCGACCTGGAGCGGATTCCGACCAGCGTGGTTTCGATCGGCGACTTCGCCAAATGGCTCAAGCTGTCGCGGACCCATCTCGGCCGCAAACTGCGCACCGCCGAGGAACTCGGCAGCATCGGCTGGCTCGGCCAGCGAGGCCATTCGGTGATGTGGGTATCACACGGATTCTACGAGGAATACATGACCGTCCAGGCCGCCAAGCTGGCCGTCGTCGACGATGCCTTCAAAGCTTGCTTCCCGCCATCGCAAGGCAATTGAGCAATGCCGGGCATCGAAGCAATTCCAGGAAAAGTGTGAGACGGCTTCCCTCCCACAAACCAACGAGATCATGCGGTTCGGCGTTTTCGTGGAACGCTGAACCGCTTGCGTCACCTCTCCGGCAGGCGGATGATCCGGGCGGCATCCCCCATACGGGAGATGCACAAATCCGGCATGGCAGGTAGACACTTTGATTGCCGCCGCCTGTGCGGCGTTACCGTCGGTGAGAAATCCGCATGAAAAGACGCTACGAAAGGCCAACGCCGGACAAGCGCGAAAGACTGTCCAGCGTTACGGCGTTGTGTACGCCCTCCACCTGTGTCGATTCATGCTCGCCGAGCACCGACACTGATCTAGGGTAAGCCCCGACTGTCTCAATCGATGTCGAACGAGACACCCTGGGCAAGCGGCAGCGCCTTGGAATAGTTCACCGTATTGGTGGCGCGCCGCATATAGGCCTTCCACGCATCGGAGCCGCTCTCGCGGCCGCCGCCGGTTTCCTTTTCGCCGCCGAAAGCACCGCCGATCTCGGCCCCCGACGTGCCGATATTGACGTTGGCGATGCCGCAGTCCGAACCGTCAACCCCGAGGAAGCGCTCGGATTCCTGCAGGTCACGGGTGAAGATCGACGACGAAAGGCCGGCGCCAACCGCGTTGTGCTCGTCGAGCACGGTATCGAAATCCGAATATTTCATCACATAAAGGATCGGCGCGAAGGTCTCTTCCGTCACCGGCGAGACCTGTTTCGGCATCTCGACCAGCGCCGGGTGCACGTAGTAGGCGTCCGGATGACCGTTCTCGAGCCGCGCCCCGCCAGTCACCTTGCCGCCATGCGACACCGCTTCCTTCAAGGCCTTCTGCATGTTGTCGAAGGCAGCCTTGTCGATCAGCGGCCCGACCAGCGAAGAGGTCTCCAGCGGGTTGCCGACCGAAACACTTTCGTATGCCTTCTTCAGACGTGGAACCAGGGCGTCATAGACGCTGTCATGCACGAACAGGCGCCGCAGCGTCGTGCAACGCTGGCCGGCGGTGCCCATCGCTCCAAAGGCAATCGCGCGCAGCGCCATGTCGAGGTCCGCCGTCGGGCAGACGATGCCGGCATTGTTGCCGCCGAGCTCCAGCACGGCGCGCGCGAAGCGCTTGGCCAGGCGTGGCCCGACGTCCCTGCCCATACGGGTCGAGCCGGTGGCCGAAACCAGCGGCACCTTGGGATGGTCGACCAGGATCTCGCCGACCGCACGATCGCCGATCAGCACCGGCGCCAGGCCCTGCGGCGCGTCCGCGCCGAAGCGCTTGACGGCGCGCTTGAAGATCGCCTCGCAGGCAAGTGCGGTCAGCGGCGTCTTCTCCGACGGCTTCCACACCACCGCGTCGCCGCAGACCAGCGCCAGCGCTGCGTTCCACGACCACACCGCGACCGGGAAGTTGAAGGCCGAAATGACGCCGACGACGCCGAGCGGATGCCAGGTCTCCATCATGCGGTGGCCCGGACGCTCGGTGGCGATGGTCAGGCCGTACAATTGCCGGGACAGACCAACGGCGAAATCGCAGATGTCGATCATCTCCTGCACTTCGCCGAGGCCCTCGGACGGGATCTTGCCGACCTCGATCGACACCAACCGGCCGAGCTCGGCCTTGTGCGCACGCAGTTCCTCGCCAAGCAGGCGCACCAGTTCGCCTCGCTTCGGACCCGGAACCAGCCGCCAGGACTGGAATGCCTTGTGCGCGGCATCGATGGTCTTGGCCGCCTCAGTCGGCGAGATGGTCTTCAGCGCCGCGATCTCCTCGCCCGTCACCGGGCTGCGCACGATCAGGTCGCCGCCAACAAGCGCGTCCTTGGCGACACCCAGTTTCGCCAGAAGTTCGGCCGTTTCCTTCGCTATGGTCATTTTTGTCCCTTTCAGATCCCGTTGCTCAAATGGCTTCGGTCAGAGCTTCGCGCCCAGTTACCCGCCTGCCGGCTGGCATCTCGGGCACAGTCATGGCGTGGCATTACGCGTTTCAGGGGGAAATCGCCACCCCGGCATGGTCCAAGCCCAACCTGCACGATTGAGCCAGGCAGACGGAGCTCAGTTGGCCTTTTTTGCCGGCGCGCGCACGGCGCCGTCCTTCATCAGGCGGTCGATATGCATGCGGATATGGGCCGCTTCGGCCGCCGTATTGGCAAGCGCGATGGCGCGGTCGAAAGCGATGCGCGCCTCGTCGCCCCTGTCGAGCTGCATCAACAGCCCGCCCTTGAGGCCGAAGAAGTGGAAATAGCCGGAAAGCCTCGGCTCCAGCGGTTCGATCATGGCAAGGGCTGCTTCCGGGCCGCTCACCTTGGAGACCGCAACCGCGCGGTTGAGCGTCACCACCGGCGATGGCTGCATCTGTTCGAGCAGGCCGTAAAGCAGGTCGATCTCCACCCAGTCGGTATCCTCGGCCTTCGTAGCCCGGGCGTGCAGCGCCGCGATCGCCGCTTGCACCTGATAGGGACCGGGCTTGCGATGGCGCAACGCCTTGTCGACCAGCGCCAGCCCTTCGTCGATCATCTTGCGGCTCCACAGGCAGCGATCCTGGTCCTCGAGCAGCACGATCTCGCCGTCTTCGTCGAAACGGGCCGGCGCGCGCGCATGCTGCAGCAAAAGCAGCGCCGTCAGGCCCATGATCTCCGGTTCGGCCTGGAACAGCCTGAGCAGCAGCCGAGCCAGCCGGATTGCCTCCTCGCAGAGCGGTGCACGGGCTGGCGCCTCGCCGCTGTTGGTCGAATAGCCTTCGTTGAAGATCAGGTAGACCATGGCCGCCACCGCAGCCAGCCGTTCCGAGCGCTCGACCGCGCCCGGTGTCTCGAACGGCACGCCGGCGTCCGCGATGCGTGCCTTGGCGCGGGTGATGCGTTGTTCCATGGCGCTTTCGCCGACCAGGAAGGCGCGCGCGATCTGCTTGACGGTGAGACCGGAGACGATGCGCAGCGCGACGGCGATCTGCTGTGTCGCGGGCAAGTCAGGGTGGCAGCAGATGAACAGGAGCCGCAGGATGTCGTCGCGGTAATGCGCGCCGTCCAGCCGCTCGGCGATATCGCTTTCGGCATCCTCCAGATCGGAGATCTGGTCCTCTTCCGGCATCGGCGCCTGCTTGGCGCGCTTGCGCACCGCGTCGATGCCGCTGTTGCGGCCGACGAAGATCAGCCAGGCCGCCGGGTCGCGCGGCGGCCCGTTCTGCGGCCAGTTCTTCAATGCCCTGAGGCAGGCATCCTGGAAAGCTTCCTCCGCGGTATCGAGATCGCGGAAATAGCGCAGCAGCGCGCCCATCGCCTGCGGGCGGGCGGCGCTGATCGCGGAGCTGATCCAGGCAAGTTCGGTCATACGGCAACCCTGGTGGGATTGAAGATGGAGACCGGCCGGATCTCGTAGGAACCGCCGCTCGGGTTGACCTCGGAGAGTTCGCGCGCGAATTCGACCGCCTCGTCGAGATCGGCGCAATCAAGCGTGTAGAAGCCGAGGAACTGTTCCTTGGTCTCGGCGAACGGCCCGTCGATGACGACCGATTCGCCCTTGACCTTGCGCAGCGTCGTCGCCGCCGTCGTCGGCAAAAGCCGCGCTACCGGGCCGAGCCGGCCGGCGTTGGCGTATTTCTGCTGAACGTCGAGGAGATCGGTCATGACCTTGTCGTCCTGCTCCTTGCTCCAGGAGCAGACGACGTCTTCGGAGGCATAGCAGAGGATGGCATAAAGCATGGGCGGTCCTTTTCTGTATCAAAGGACGAAACAGTAAGGCCGATCCCGACATGACGTCGATAAAAAAATCCGACGGCTTTGGATTTGGCGCCGCTGGCAACCGCAATCAACCTTCATGTGCCCTCAACCATCTCAGCACGAGCGCTTCCTCCTCGTCGAGACCGTCGATGGAACGCTTGTGCCTGTTGGCTTCGGCTATTTCGGCAAGTAGGCGCCCCTGTGACCAGGCTTCGAGGACCCGCGGGTGGATATAGCATTTTCGGCAGACGGCGCGAGTGTTGCCCAACCGCTCGGCCACCTTGTCGATGACGCTGTTCATCACACGCTTTTGCTGCGCCTGGCTTTCGGGCAATTCCGTCTGCGCAAACAGCGAAGCGGCACGGATGGTGCCGCCCCATGTGCGGAAATGCTTCGAAGTGAATGCGTCGCCCGCGGCCTGCCGGATATAGAGGTTGATGTCCTCCGAACGGACCGGCCGTCTGTTGTCGTCCTCGTCCAGGTATTGGAACAGTTTCTGGCCAGGCAGGTCCTGCGCGCCCCGTACGATCCCGGCGATGCGGCGATCGACCAGTTTCAATTTCCATTCCTTCCCGGACTTGCCCTTGAAGGCGAACCGCAGGCTCGATCCCTTGATGTCGACATGCCGATCCCGCAATGTCGTCAGTCCGAAGCTCTTGTTGTCGCGGGCGTAGGCGGCATTGCCGACGCGTATCATCGTGTTGTCGAGCAGCCATACGACCGCGGCGACGACGCGTTCCAGCGGCAGGCCGTGGCGGCGCAGGTCGCTGTCTATCCTGCGCCTCAATTCCGGCAGGCTTTCGGCGAAGGCGACGAGGCTCGAATATTTGGCGCTGTCGCGTTCTTCGGCCCATTGCGGATGATAGCGATACTGCTTGCGCCCCCGCTGATCCCTTCCGGTCGCCTGGATATGCCCATTGGCGTCGGGCGAGATCCAGACATCCGTCCACGCCGGCGGGATGACGATAGCCTCGATACGTGCCCTGGTGGCATCCGAGACCGGTCGCCCGTCCGGTCGCTCGTAGGAAAATCCCTTGCCTGCCTTCAGCCGGCGAATACCGGGCTCGGCATCGCTGACATAGGTCAGCGCAGCGTGCTCGGCCGAGGTTTGCGCCCCGTTCTTCGGCGCAGCGCAGCTGCCGGCCGACATGCCGCGCGATAATCCGGATCTCCGCAGCATGACGGCTCCACGCAAATACCCGTACATAAGCCGTTGGCTGACCGCTGGTTCCACCGCCGGCCGCAAAGTCGATGGTAACCGACATCCGTCGGCCGGCGAGATGCAGGGAATCCAGAGCAATTCGAGGAAAAATATGAAACGGTTTCCCGGGAAAAGCGCAGCGCTTTCCCCTTGGGAGTTGCGTCAAAAGAAAGAGTTAGAGGGCGCCTTGCAGCTCTATCCGTGGTGCCGACAGACGGCACCGTACGGCGAGCTTCAGCCTGTAGCGCAGGCAGCGCCACGCTTCCGACCGCCGCTTCGGCGCGGCTGCGGCCACCGCCAGGAAGCGCGCGGCGGTGTCGAGGTCGCCGCGTGCATAGTGGACGCGCGCGATCTTGAGGGCGACAAGCCCCTCCCTCGTCTTCAGCGCCGAGACCGGGATGTTGCAATCGGTGAGCGTGCGCAATTCCCGGCGCCACTCCAGGAAGCGCCGCACCGGGTTGATCGCGAAACGATCGTCGGAACGGGCCGGCGAAACCTCATAGACCATGACGGGCTGCGGGATCATGGCCAGTGACGCCTTGCTCATCAGCCGCGCCCAGAACAGCGTGTCCTCGTCATAGGCAAGGCTGACCGGAAACCGTGTTTCGCCGATCAGGCGCCGAGATGCCAGCACGCTGCCAACGGCCACCGAACGTATATCGCCTTTGACATAGGCCGAAGCGTTTGCGAGGCAGGCGTCCTGATAGCCGTTCGGCACCTTGATCTGCCGGTCCTGGCCATTCACGCGTCGGCGGTAGGCGCCAACGATCATGTCGGCTTTCGGCTGGCTCTGGGCCTGCCGCAGCAGCGCGCGCAATCCACCTTGAAGATGCAGGTCGTCGGCGTCGATCAGATATACCCAGGGATGAAGCGCCTGCGCCAGCGCCCCGTTGCGGGCGCCACCGGCATCGCGGCAGTCGGCCGGCAACACGCGTAGCGGCAGCGACAGTTGCGCCGCCGCCCGCCTTGCGACCGCCGCCGTGTCGTCCGTCGATGCGTCGTCGACCAGCAGGATCTCGCCGATGACCTCGGCCTCGCCCCGCAGCGACGCCAACGTTGTCCCAATGGTAGCCGACGCGTTGTGGGCAGGAATGACGACGCTGACCGCTTTCAATTACAAAATCCCGCGCCTGCGCGCTCTAGCAGTATAATGGCTGTGCCCTCGAAACGAACATAGAATAGCGGCCCCTTCGATGTTTGAGAAGCCGCTTCATCCACCGCATTTGCAGCGACAGGGTGCGCCTCCTGTTTCGGTCCGCCTCACGCCTTTTCAAGGGCGACCGGAATGACGTCGACAGCCTGCTCGCCGACCTGCCCGCCGGTGGTCTTCAACACACCGACGATCGGTGCCACGTCCGAATAATCGCGGCCGAAGCCGACCGTGATATGGTCGTTGCTGGCCCGCATGCCGTTGGTCGGGTCGAACTCCTGCCAGCCAGCGTCGCGCCCGCACCACACCTTGACCCAGGCGTGCATGGCATCGGCGCCTTCCAGCCGTGGCTTCCCCTTCGGCGGAATGGTGCGCAGGAAGCCGCTGACATAGCCGGCCGGAATGCCGAGCCCGCGCAGTCCGGCGATCATGATGTGCGAAAAATCCTGGCAGACGCCACGTTTCAGCTTGAAAGCATCGCTGGCCCGGGTCCGCACCGTGGTCGCCTCGCCATCATAGGTGAAATCGCGATGGATGCGGTTGCACAGGGTCATCGCAGTACCGGCGGCCGAATTGCTGACGCTGTCCTGCGCATAGGCGGTGATCGCGGCATCGATGCCCGCATGGCTGCTGGCAGTCAGAAAGTGATGCGGCGAGGCAGACGCCAACGACCGCACCACGGCGAGTTCCTGCCTGAGCCGGCCGATATCGGGCGACACATCGAGCCCCGGCTCGGGCCGCGACACCGAAACGCGTGCGCTCATCCTGATGTCGAGCGCGTCATGCGCGTCGCGAAAGGCGATCGAGGTAACGCTGTTGCCGAAGAAGTCAGAGAAATCCGACCGTTCGTTGGGCGCCGGCGCAAAGGACAGGGATGCCGCAATGACGCGCTGCACGCCGGAAATCGTCGACGGCAGAACACGGATCTGATGACGGCCGCCGCCGGCCGCCGCTGCGTAGTCGTAATGGAGATGAAGCCTGATGTCGTAAAGCATGCCCTACTTTTCTTGTCTTGGCTCGGGTTCCGGTCGCAAAACCGTGCGATCCGGGCCTAGCCGAAATAGGCCTTCGAAAGGCTGCTGTAGAGGCCGCCTATCTCGCTGGCGAGATCATCCAGAGCCTTTGCCGTCATGTCCGACGGCTCCTTGATGGCGATGGCCGTGTTGAGCTGCAGGATCTCCTTCGCCGCCGGCGACATATGCCCCTCGCCGCCAACCGAGGGCAACAGGCCGATCTCGGCCTTCAGCCTTTCGAGCTGGAACAGGATCGAGCGCGGATTGAGCGGATCGAGCGCCAGAAGATCGATCACCGTGCGCCGGCCGGCCTGCACCGGATATTGCCGGCGATGGGTCATCACGCTGTCGCCGATCTCCAGCATCATGTCGAGCGCGCCGTCCGGCGCCTTGGTGCTGGTCAGCCGGGCGAGCGTGCGGGCGATCTGGATGCCGCGCTCCAGCCGCCGGCCGATCTCGAGGAAGCGCCAGCCGGCGAAGCGGTACATGTTCTCGTGCAGCAGGCCGGAGAAGCCGGCAAGCTTGCGCAGGATGACGGTCATTGCCCGCGTCGCGTCGTCGCCCGGCGACACCGTCGTTGCGAACTGATGGATGGTCTTCGACAGGTCCTTGAGCGCCAGCCAGCCATCCGGCGAGAAGCGGTCGCGGATCTGCCCGGCGCTATAGACGGCGCTGTCCAGCGTGCCGATCAGTCCCGACGGTATAGCCGTTTCGACGTCGATGCCGAACGGTTCGAGATAATCCCTGATGTCGGCCAGCAGCGGCATGTCCGGATCGGAAGTCTCGGCGAGCCGCACATGATAGGCGCGCAGGATGCGCACCGTGTCTTCCGAGCGTTCGATGTAGCGGCCGAGCCAGGTCAGGTTTTCCGCCGCGCGGCTGGGCAGGCTGCCTGGCCTGGTGCGGTTGAAGCTGTCGCCCTCCTGCGGCAGCAGCGTTTCGCGCTCCACCGGCCGGTCGC
Organism: Mesorhizobium sp. B263B2A; assembly: GCF_020165775.1. Classification (NCBI taxonomy): domain Bacteria; kingdom Pseudomonadati; phylum Pseudomonadota; class Alphaproteobacteria; order Hyphomicrobiales; family Phyllobacteriaceae; genus Mesorhizobium; species Mesorhizobium sp. B263B2A. The sequence continues at coordinate 131,968 of NZ_JAIUIU010000009.1, read as the reverse complement.
TGACCACCCAGACGTCGGCCGCCTGGCCGCCGCGCTGCATGGCTATCGCCGTCGGGTCGAGCGACAGGCCGATGCGGGCAAAACCGCCCGGCATCACCGTCCAGCCCTCGGGCGTGCGGGCCAGATAGACGCGCAGGCTCGCCGGCCGCGGCTCCAGCCAGCCGCCGACATAGACCGGTGTCGTCGAAAGCGTCACCGCTTCCTGGCCGACGAAGGCGGCGCCCTCGCGTTCGATGTGCGCCACCAGCTCCGCCCGCTCGCCGGCCGACAGCGCCGAGCCGAGCCTGGTCTGGCCGTCATCCTCGAAGGCAAGCCTCGTCGACAGTGCCGGGCCGATCACCATGCGGTCGATATTGGCAAGCACATGGGCGCGTTCCGATTGTTGCCCACACCACCATGTCGCCACGCTGGGCAACTTGAGTTCCTCCCCGCGCAGCTCGCGCGCGATCTTGGGCAGGAAGCCGAGCAGCGCCCGCGTTTCCATCAGCCCCGAGCCGAGCGCATTGACCGTCGCAACCGCACCCTGGCGGATCGCCTCGACCAGCCCCGGCGTCCCGATCTGCGAATCCGATCTCAGTTCCAGCGGATCGGCGAAAGCGGCATCGAGCCGTCGCCACAACACGCTGATCGGCATCAGGCCCGACACGGTGCGGACCATCAGCCTGCCGCCCGAAACGGTCAGGTCCTCGCCTTCGAGCAGCATGATACCGAGGTAGCGGGCGATATAGGCGTGTTCGTAATAGGTTTCATTGAGCGGCCCCGGCGTCAGGATGGCGACGCGGCCGTCGGTTTCCTTGGCCATGCCGATCAGCGCATCGCGGAAGCGGCGGAAGAAGCCCGCGAGCCGGTGCACATGCATCTCGCCATAGATGTCGGACAGCGCGCGCGTGGTGGCGACGCGGTTCTCCAGCGCGAAACCGGCGCCGGACGGCGCCTGCGTGCGGTCGCCCAGCACCCACCAGCTTCCGTCTGGTCCACGGCCAAGCTCGAAGGCGCAGAAATGCAGGAAATGGCCGCCGGCCGGCCTGGTGCCGACCACCGGCCGCAAATATTCCGGGCTGGCGGCAATCAGTCCCGCCGGCAGGATGCCCTTTTCGACGAGCCGGTTCGGCCCATAGATATCGGCGATGGTTTCCTCGAACAGCTCGGCGCGCTGGACAAGGCCGGCGCTGATGTCGGCCCATTCGGCGTCTTCGATGAGCAGCGGCACATGCGCCAGCGGCCATTCGCGTTCATTGGCGCCGGCCTTGTCATAGACGCGGTAGTAGACGCCGGCATCGCGCAGATACTGGTCGGCGCGGGCGAACCGCTGGCCGAGCTTTTCGGCGCCGAGCTCGTCGAGCGCCTCGATGAAATGCTTCCAGACCGGGCGGGGATTGCCCGACGCATCGACCATCTCGTCGACGACGCCGTCAATCGGCTGGTAGTGCTCCAGCAAGCTGTGGGTCTGCGGCTTGCCGCGTACCCTTCTGTGATTCCCCTTTGCCATCGCTGATCAGAGTCTTGCCGGCCGCCGAAGGTCAAGGGTCATCGGGAAATCTTCCGCCGGTTGTTCCTCGCGCAGCACATAGCCCGATGGCGTGTGGCCGCGCGGTTCGAAGCGGGCGAGCCGCCGTGCCTCCGCCTCATTGCCGTTGACCGGGAAGGTGTCGTAATTGCGCCCGCCGGGATGGGCGACGTGGTAGACGCAACCGCCGACCGCCCGGCCGGACCAGCGGTCATAGATGTCGAACACCAGCGGCGTGTTGACCGGCAGCGCCGGATGCAGGCCGGAGGCCGGCTGCCAGGCCTTGAAGCGGACGCCCGCCACCGCGATCTCGCGGTTGTCGGTAACCTTCATCGGCACGATGCGGCCATTGCAGACGATCGCATGACGCTCGGGGTTGAGACCCTCGGTCTTGACCTGCAGCCGCTCGACCGAGGAATCGACGAAGCGCACGGTGCCGCCGATGGCGCCCTGCTCGCCCATCACATGCCACGGCTCCAGCGCCTGCCGCAGCTCCAGCTTGATGCCAGCATGCTGGACCTCGCCGCAGAAGGGAAAGCGGAATTCAAGCTGGGCGTCGAACCATTCGGGACGGAATTCGAAGCCATTGAGGTTGAGGTCGTCCAGCACGTCGAGAAAATCCGCCCAGACATGATGCGGCAGCATGAAACGGTCATGCAGCGAGGTGCCCCAGCGCACGAAGCGCCCGTCGAGCGGGTTTTTCCACGCGCGAGCAATGATCGCCCTGACCAGCAATTGCTGTGCCAGCGACATACGCGCGTTGGGCGGCATCTCGAAGCCGCGGAATTCGACCAGCCCAAGACGCCCTGTCGGACCGTCCGGCGAAAACAGCTTGTCGATGCAGATTTCCGAGCGGTGCGTGTTGCCGGTGACGTCGGTCAACAAATTGCGGAACAGCCGGTCGACCAGCCACGGCAGAGGTGCGGAGCCGGTGTCCGGATGCGGCACCTGCGCCATGGCGATCTCGAGCTCGTAGAGCGAATCGTGACGCGCTTCATCGAAGCGCGGCGCCTGGCTGGTCGGACCGATGAAGAGGCCGGAGAACAGATAGGACAGCGAGGGATGCCGCTGCCATTGCAACACCAGGCTCTTCAGCAAATCGGGCCGGCGCAGGAACGGACTGTCATTGGGCGTCGCGCCGCCGACCACCACATGGTTGCCGCCGCCGGTGCCGGTATGGCGGCCGTCGATCATGAACTTGTCGGCGCCAAGCCGCGTCAGCCGCGCTTCGTCATAGATCGCCGTAGTTGTCGCCACGCAGTCCTGCCAATTGGCAGCTGGATGGATGTTGACCTCGATGACGCCCGGATCGGGTGCCACGCGGATGACGTTGAGGCGAGGATCATGCGGCGGGCCATAGCCCTCTATATGCACGGGAAGACCAATCGCCTTTGCTGCATTCTCGGCTGCGGCGACCAGTTCGAGATAGTCCTCCAGCGCCTCGACCGGCGGCATGAAGACGCACAACCGTCCATCGCGCGGCTCGACCGAGAGCGCCGTGCGCACCGCGCCGCCGATCTCGGTGATCTCCTGCTCGACCCGGTCCTGCTGTCCGGTCGCGGCGGTAAATGAGGCAGCCTGCTGGCGCCGCGCCATCTCGTCGGCGCCTTCAAGCTCGGCTGGCGCGGGCCCTGGCAACATGGCTTCACGCGTCGGCAACGGTCCACGCGGCAGCGACGGATCGACCGGCACGATGTAGGGGAACTGCGCCGGCGGCACGTGAGGAAGCGTGCCGAGCGGCAGCCGATAGCCGACCGGTGAATCGCCTGGCACCAGGAACAGCCGGCCGCGCCGCGTCGTCCATTTTTCGGATCGCCAGCGAGGGTCCGAGGCCTGGCTGTTCCACCGCTGCACCGGCAGCACGTAGCCAGACGGCTTGGTCAGCCCGCGCTCGAACACCTTTGCCATGCGGCTGCGTTCTTCCGGGTCTTCCAGCTTGGAGTTCGACGGATCGACATTCTCGGGCAGCTTGCCTTCCTTGAGCAGCCATTCGGCCGGGTCCTCATAGGCTTCGCTGACCATGGACGTGTCGATGCCAAGCTCATCGGCGATCGCCGTCAGCAGGTTTTCCGCCTGCTGCGGGCCGACATTATCGGCCGCGCTCTTTTCGTGCGCGATCAGCGATGGGTCGCTCCATACCGGCTGACCGTCGGTGCGCCAGTAGAGCGAAAAGGTCCAGCGCGGCAGGCTTTCGCCGGGATACCATTTGCCCTGGCCATAATGCAGGAAGCCGCCGGGCGCAAAGCGTTCGCGCAGCCTTCGGATCAGCGCATCGGCCTTTTCGCGCTTGGTCGGCCCGACGGCGGCGGTGTTCCACTCGGCGGATTCAAAATCGTCGATCGACACGAAGGTCGGCTCGCCGCCCATGGTCAGCCGTACGTCCCCCGTCGCCAGTGCGGCATCGACCTTGTTGCCGAGAGCGTCGAGCGCCTGCCAGCTTTCATCGGAGAACGGCTTGGTGATGCGCGGATGCTCGGCGATGCGGTCGACCCGCATGTCAAAGCCGAACTCGACATTGGCGAAACTCGCCATGCCGGAAATCGGTGCTGCATTGCGGAAATGTGGCGTTGCCGCCAACGGCACATGGCTCTCGCCGGTGAGCAGGCCCGAGGTAGGATCGAAGCCGATCCAGCCGGCGCCGGGAAGATAGACTTCGCACCAGGCGTGCAGGTCTGTGAAATCGACAGCGGTGCCGGCCGGCCCATCGAGCGCCACCAGATCCGGCTTCAGTTGGATCAGATAGCCCGAAACGAAGCGCGCGGCGATGCCCAGATTGCGCAGGATCTGCACCAGCAGCCAGCTCGAATCGCGGCACGATCCCTTGGCCGCGGCCAGCGTCTCCTCCGGCGAGAACACGCCGGTCTCCATGCGCACGATATAGGCGATCTCGCGCTGCAGCCTGGCATTGAGATCGACGAGGAAATTGACCGTATTTTCCGCGCTGCGGTCGATGGTGTTGAGGAAGGCCGAGAGCAGCGGTCCCGCTGGCTCCGGCGTGCAGTAAATGGCGAGGTCGTCGCGGATCTCTTCCGGATATTCGAACGGAAATGCCTCGGCGGACGGCTCGACGAAGAAATCGAACGGATTGTAGATCGTCATGTCGGCGACGAGATCGACCTCGATCTTCAGTTCGCTCACCGGTTCCGGAAACACGAAGCGAGCGAGGAAGTTGCCGTAGGGATCCTGCTGCAGGTTGACGAAGTGGTTCGCCGGCTCGATCTTCAGCGAATGGCTCAGCACCTTGGTGCGGGAATGCGGCGCCGGTTGCAGCCTGATGATCTGAGGACCGAGCACCACCGGCCGGTCGTATTTGTAATGGGTCAGGTGATAGACGGCTGCCAGAATTGCCATAGGGCCCCGGAATTCAGCGTTTCAAACGAACGCTAGACCCTGACACATCAGGCGGCCATTCTCCAAGCAGAGATGTTGCGGTGCACCTAATTTAAGCAACGGTCCCGGCTCAGAAAAACGCCTGTATCCCGGTCTGCGCCCGTCCCAGGATGAGCGCATGCACGTCATGCGTGCCCTCATAGGTGTTGACCGTCTCCAAATTCTGCGCGTGGCGCATGACGTGGTAGCCGATCTGGATGCCATTGCCGCCGTGCATGTCGCGGGCCTGGCGGGCGATGTCGAGCGCCTTGCCGCAATTGTTGCGCTTGACGATCGAGATCATCTCCGGCGCCATCTTGCCCTCGTCCATTAGCCGCCCAACCCTGAGCGAGCCCTGCAGGCCAAGCGCGATCTCGGTCTGCATGTCGGCGAGCTTCTTCTGGAACAGCTGCGTGCCGGCGAGCGGCTTGCCGAACTGCTTGCGGTCGAGGCCGTATTGGCGCGCCCGGTGCCAGCAATCCTCGGCGGCACCCATGGCGCCCCAGGAAATGCCGTAGCGCGCCCGGTTGAGGCAGCCGAACGGGCCACCAAGGCCCTTGGCGTTGGGCAGCAAGGCGTCCTCGCCGACCTCGACGCCTTCCATCACCACCTCGCCGGTGATCGACGCGCGCAGCGACAGCTTGCCGCCGATCTTCGGCGCCGACAGCCCCTTCATGCCCTTTTCCAGCACGAAGCCGCGGATCTCGTCCTTGCCGTTGTCACCCTTCAACTTCGCCCAGACGACGAACACGTCTGCGATCGGCGCGTTGGAAATCCACATTTTGGAGCCGGTGAGCTTGTAACCATTGGCGGTCCTCTCGGCGCGCGTCTTCATGCCGCCCGGGTCCGAGCCGGCATCAGGCTCGGTAAGGCCAAAGCAGCCGATCCATTCACCCGACGCCAGCTTCGGCAGGTATTTCTTGCGCTGCGCCTCCGAGCCATAGGCATGGATCGGATACATCACCAGCGACGACTGCACCGACATCATCGAACGATAGCCGGAATCGACACGCTCGACTTCCCGCGCGACCAACCCGTAGGTGACATAGTTGGCGCCGAGCCCGCCATATTCCTCTGGGATGGTGATGCCGAGCAGACCCGCCTCGCCCATCTCGCGAAAGATGCCGGCATCGGTCTTTTCCTCGAGATACGCCTCCTCGATGCGTGGCGCGAGTTTGTCAGCGGCAAAGGCCGCCGCGCCGTCCCGCACCATGCGCTCGTCTTCCGAAAGCTGGCCCTCGATCAGGAAGGGGTCTTCCCAGACGAATGCATTCTTGTCGGCGGCCATGGCGTCTCGATCCTCAAAACGGGTGAAGTCCGGCTTATCGGCCCGTGATCCCAAAAAATCAAACGAAATTGCTTCACCGATCAATGAGCGTTAGGAATGGATCATGAGTGCCCAGCGCCGCCTTTTGCCCAACATCAGCGCCCTTGCCGCCTTCGAGGCGGTGGCCCGGCTTGGCAGTTTCACCGCCGCCGCGCAGGAGCTTGATCTGACGCAGGGCGCGGTCAGCAGGCAGATCAAGCTACTCGAAGATCAGTTCGGCCGCCGGCTGTTCGAGCGCGACAGCCGCAACGTCAGGCTGTCGACAGCGGGCGAAATCTATGCCGACGCGGTGCGTTCGGCCCTCGGCCAGTTGCGCGACGCAGCCCTTGGATTGATGAGCAACCGGCATAGTGGTATCCTGAACCTGGCGATTCTGCCGACGTTCGGCACGCGCTGGCTGATGCCGATGATCCCGGATTTCGTCGAGAACAATCCCGATATCACCATCAACTTCGTCACCCGCGTCGGCCGCTTCGACTTCGCCCGGGAGAGGCTGGACGCCGCCATCCACTACGGCCTGCCGGATTGGCCGGAGGCGGACTCGACGCTCCTGGTGCGCGAGACGGTGGCGCCGGTGGTGTCGCCGGAATTCCTCGCCGGCCGAGCCATTGCCACGCCGGCCGATATTGGCCGCTTGCCGCTGCTGCACATGGCGACGCGACCCGGCGCCTGGACCGAATGGTTCGAGCACCAGGGCCTGAGCGCCCCGACCGGACCCGGCATGCAGTTCGAACAGTTCGGCACGGCCGCCCAGGCGTGCATGGCAGGGCTCGGCGTCGCGTTGTTGCCGCTGATCCTCATCGCCGGCGAATTGCAGCGCGGCCAGCTCGTGCCGGCGCCCGGCCAGCCCATGCAAAGCCGCAGCGCCTATTATCTCGTCGTCCCGCACGGCAAGCGCGGCCACATGCCCGTCGCTAGTTTCCGCGACTGGCTGCTGGGCCAGCTCGAAAAGGAGCCGCCTGTTCTGGCGTGGTAGCTACTTCCGCTTCAGCGCATCCGCCAGCGCGGCGCCAAACGCGCCTTGCTGGGCCGGCCGTTCCGGCTGGCGCTGCGGCAGCGGCGAACGTGGCGCCGGCTTGCCGCCACCATTGTCGCGTGGCCCTCTCGATGCGCCGCCCTCGCCGCCATCCTTGCGCATGGAGAGCGCGATGCGCTTGCGCTTGATGTCGACATCGACGACGCGCACCTTGACCACGTCGCCGGCCTTGACCACCTCATGCGCGTCCTTGATGAAGCGGTCGGCCAGTTGCGAGACATGCACCAGCCCGTCCTGGTGGACACCGATATCGATGAAGGCGCCGAAGGCGGCGACATTGGTGACGGTGCCTTCCAGCAGCATGCCGGGCTTCAGATCCTTGATGTCGTCGACGCCCTCGGCGAAGGTCGCCGTCTTGAAGCCGGGACGCGGATCGCGGCCGGGCTTTTCCAGCTCGGCCAGGATGTCGCGCACCGTCGGCAGGCCGAAACGCTCGTCGACGAAGACGCGTGGGTCGAGCGCCTTGAGCGCCGCGCTGTCGCCCATCAGCGCGCGGACATCCCGCCCACAGGCGGCGACGATCTTCTTGGCCACGCCATAGGCTTCCGGATGCACCGAGGAGGCATCGAGCGGCTCGCTGCCATTGGCAATACGCAGGAAGCCGGCGGACTGTTCGAACGCGCGAGGTCCGAGCCGCGGCACTTTCAGCAGATCCTTGCGGCTGGCAAAGGGGCCGGTCGCGTCGCGATGCGCGACGATGGCATCGGCCAGCGATGCGCCAAGGCCCGAAACCCGCGCCAGCAATGGCGCCGAAGCCGTGTTGAGATCGACGCCGACCGCGTTGACCGCGTCCTCAACCACCGCTTCCAGCGACCGGCCAAGCCGGTACTGGTCGACATCGTGCTGGTACTGGCCGACGCCGATCGACTTCGGCTCGATCTTGACCAGTTCGGCGAGCGGATCCTGCAGCCGCCGTGCGATCGACACCGCGCCGCGCAGCGACACGTCGAGGCCGGGGAATTCAGCCGCCGCCGTCGCCGATGCAGAATAGACCGAGGCGCCCGCCTCGCTGACGATCACCTTGAGCGGCTTTGGCCCGCCATCCGACGGCATGTCGGACAGCATATCCGCCACCAGCTTCTCCGTCTCGCGGCTGCCGGTGCCGTTACCGATGGAAATCAGCTCGACCTTGTGCAGGCGAACGAGCCTGGCGAGTTCCGCCTGCGTGCCCCTCACATCGTTCTTCGGCGGGAACGGGTAGACGGTCATCGTCGTCAGCACCTTGCCGGTGCCGTCGACCACCGCCACCTTGACGCCGGTGCGGATGCCGGGGTCGAGCCCCATCGTCGGCCGTGAGCCAGCCGGCGCGGCGAGCAGCAAATCCTTCAGATTGCGGGCAAAGACATGGATCGCCTCTTCCTCGGCCCGTTCGCGCAGGTCGCGCATCAGATCGAGCGTCAGGTGCAGCGAAAGCTTGATCCGCCACGTCCAGCCCGCGACCTCCATCAGCCAGCGGTCGCCCGGCAGGCTGCCGCCGATGGCATAGGCATTGGCGACCATTCGCTCGACCGGCTTCACCGGCGAGGTGTCATCGGCATCGACCTCGATATCGAGCGACAGCACCTCCTCATTGCGCCCACGCAGCATGGCCAGCGCGCGGTGGCTCGGCACATTAGCCCAGCGTTCGACATGGTCGAAATAGTCGGAGAATTTCGCGCCGGCCTCCTGCTTGCCGTCGACCACCCTGGCGCGCATAAAGGCGCGTTCCTTCATGTAGGTCCGCAATTTGCCGACCAGATCGGCATTTTCGGCGAACTGTTCCGACAGGATGTCGCGCGCGCCTTCCAATGCGGTCTTGGCATCGGCCACCTCTTGGCTGACATAGGCCAGCGCCAGTTCGGCAGGCACGAGCGAACGATCGGCGAGGATGGCCTCCGCCAGCGGCCCCAGCCCGCGCTCCCGGGCGATCTCGGCCTTGGTGCGGCGCTTGGGCTTGTAGGGCAGGTAGATGTCTTCCAGCTCCGCCTTGGTGGCGGCGGCGATGATCTTGCCCTCGAGTTCGTCGGTCAGCTTGCCCTGCTCTCGGATGGAGCCCAGGATCGTGTCACGCCGTGCATCGAGTTCGCGCAGATAGGCGAGCCGCTCGGCAAGGTCGCGTAGCTGCGTATCGTCCAACCCGCCGGTCACTTCCTTGCGGTAGCGCGCAACGAACGGCACAGTAGCGCCCTCATCGAGCAGTTCGATCGCCGCTGCCGCCTGCTCGGGCCGCGCGGCGATCTCGGTCGCGATGATGGCTGCGATGCGCTTGATGTCGGATGCCATGTCATTCCCACTCGCTTCGAAAAGAGCGGCGACCATAGGCGCTGACATCCGGTCCGCCAACCGCCGCGCTTTCGTCAGCCCGGCGGGTCCACAGGAAAGCGCACGCTAATTTGGTGGCAGGAGGCGCTTAGACCATCCGGCTCAGCGCTTCGAAAAACGCCACAAGCTCGAGATCGAGCGCATCGTCGACCGGCTCCGGCTGCGACGACATCTTGGCGATCACCACTTCGGTCCTGGGGTCGATATAGAGCCACTGGCCATGGATGCCGATGCCGCAATAGGCGCCGTTCTCGTGTCCGGTCTGGTACCATTTGTTGCGATAGCGCCCCCTAGGGAACAGTGGCAGCATGGCGCCGCGCTGCCAGGCTTCCGCACTGCCGCCGGTGCTGGTCGTGTCGCGCACCCAGGCCTCCGGCACGATGCGCCGGCCATTGGCCACCCCGCCCTGACGCATCAATTCGCCGATGCGCGCCAGATCGCGCGGCGTCACCGAAATGCCGCCGGCGGTGCGTGCCGTGCCTTCCATGTCGACGCCGATAGAAGCCTCGCTGACGGCGCCGAGCGGCAGCCAGAGCTTCTCACGCATCAGATCGTTGAAGCGCTGGCCCGAGGCGCGCTCCAGCAGCAGGCCGAGCAGGTCGGAATTGGGCGAACGGTAGCGGAAGGTCTGGCCATGCGGCTCGGCCAGCCGCTGCAAGGTCAGGATGAATTCGCGCAGGCTTTCGGTGCCGCCGCCCGGGTTCCACAGCGTCGCCCGGCGATAGCGGGCAAAGGCGCTTTCCGGATCGAGATAGGCTTCCTCGAAATCGAGACTGACGCTCATATCGAGCACATGCCGTGCGCTGGCATCGCCATAGGCCGAACCGGCGGCTTCCGGAATGTAGTGCGTCACCGGCGCTTCCGGATCGAACACCCCCTCGGCTTCCAGTATGCCGGCAACGATGGCGGTCACCGACTTGCTGATCGAGAAGATGATGTGGCGGGCGCCGAAATCCATGTGCGGCGCGAACCAGTCGCCAATGGTCCTGCCGCCTTTCATCACCGTCAGCGCATCGGTGCTGGAGCGGACGAGAAATTCGGCCACCGTTTCCGGCGCGCTGGCGACCGAGACCTTTTCGCCAAGCAGGCCACCGAGATCCTGCATCGGGGCCTCGATGCCCCCGGCCGCCGTGACGCGCGCCGTCGGCACCAGTTCGCCGAGGTTCTGGAACGACCATCGGTTGAACGGGCTCTCGCGCCAGTTGGCGAGCAGCACCTCGTTGCGACGGAAGCCGTAGCGGGTCTCGAACACGGTCGTACCGGTCATGGCGTTTCCTCTTGGAGTCTAGGGGGGCTCAGCTCAACGCGGCGGCGATGGCATGCACGGCCTTCAATGTCGCCATGGAGTAGGCGAGGTTGTTGAAGTCCGGATAGCTCGACAGCTTCACCACGACCATTCCCGTGTTCCAGTCGATATGGATCATCTGCCCGAACACGCCCCGGCACATCAGCGCGCGCGAGCTGGGATCCTCGATCCAGAACTGGTTGCGGTAGCTGCCTTCCGGCAGGCTGGCGGAAAAATCGGGGCCATGCCTGCCATTGCGTGTCGTCTCGATCCATTCGGCCGGCACGATGCCGCTGCCATTGCCGAGGATCATCTGGCCGAAGCGGCCATAGTCGCGCAACGTTGCATTGAAACCACCATCGGCGAGCGCATAGCCGGCGCTGTCGACGGTGAAGCAGGCGCTTTCGTCGGCGCCGAGCTTTTGCCAAAGTTCTTCCGAGACCAGCTGCGCCAGCCGCTTGCCCGTCACCCGTTCCATGATGAAGGCGAGCACGTCGGTCTCGATCGAGCGGTACTCGAATTTCGCTCCGTGCGGACGGATTGTGTCCTTCAAGCCCAGGATCAGTTCGAACATGTGCGAAGGCCAGCGAAAATCCGGATCGCTGCCTGGCGGCACCGGCTTCCAGCCGGTCGCGACATCGACCTGGCCGATGTCGGAATAGCGGTCGGTGTATTCCTCGGAGAAGCGCACGCCCGTGGTCATGTCCAGCACATGCTGGACGCTGGCCCCGGCCCATCCCGTTGCCCTCAGCTCTGGCAGGTAGTCGGTCACCGCCTTGGCTGGATCGATCAGGCCACGGTCGGCCAATATGCCGAACACCGATCCGGTGACGGACTTCGCCATCGACTGCGACAGATGCAGCGTGCGCTCGTCCATGCCGTTGAAATAGCGCTCATAGGCGACCTTGCCGTTTTTGAGCACCAGGATGCCATCCGTGTAGGTCTCGTCGAGCAGCCCGGCGAGCGTCGAAGGCAGACCCTCGCTGCCCTCGACCGGCAGCCCGTCGAGATCGACCTCGGCGCGTTCGAGGCGGTGGCGATGCCCATTGCCGCGCCAGACTTCGGCGGTCGGCAGAATTTCCCTGATGTGCTGGAACGCCCAGCGGTTCCATGGCGGCCTGTCCCAGTCGAGCTTCGGCGGCACCATGGCCGGCGGCGAGCCTTGCATGATCGGCGGCCGCGGATCGCTGTTGCGATAGGAGTCCATGAAAGCCATTCCCGGAACAAAAAAAAAGACCCGGAGGCGTGTACCGCCGGGTCCGTCGCGTCGCGATTACTTCTGCAGCTCGGTCCAGATTTTGGTGTAGAGTTCCTGCGTTTCAGGCGGGCACATCTTCTGGAATTCGCCTTTCGGCTTGGCGTCGGCCGGAATGACGACTTCCGGTGCGTCCTTCATGTCGGCCGGCATGTACTTGTCCGAGCCGGTGATGGCGTTGGCATAGCGGTGGAAGGCCGAGAGGCCAGCCGCGTTTTCCGGATCCATGATGAAGTTCTGGAACAGCTTGGCGTTTTCGACGTTCTTGGCTTCCTTGAGGACGACGACGTTGTCGCTCCACAGGCCAAAGCCTTCCTTCGGATAATTGTAGTGGATGGCCGGGTTGGCCAGCCGCTGGCGCAGCGCCGAGCCGTTCCAGTCGCTGGTTGCCTTGAAGTCGCCGGCGCCCATCTTTTCGATGGTGTTGTATTCCATGGCGATCCAGTTCGGCTTGGCCGCCACCAAGAGGTCACGCACCTTCTTCAGCACCGCCTTGTCATCGGTGCACTGCTGGCCGCCGACATATTTGATCGCCGCGAAGATGACGTCGCCCATTTCCGGGACGACATTGACCTTGCCCTTCAGTTCGTCCGGCGTGTTGAAGACAATACCCCACGTGTCGGCCGGGCCCTTGTAGGCATCGGTGTTGACGACGACGCCGATCGTGCCCCAGGCCCATGGCACGGAATATTTGCGGCCAGGGTCGAATTCAGGATTGGCCCATTCCGGCGCCACGTTCTTGAAGTTCTCCATCTTGCCTGGATCGGTCTCCAGCACGAGACCTTCCTTGATCCAGATCGGCACATAGGTCTGCGACGGAACCGCGATGTCGAAACCGGTGCCGCCCTGGCGAATCTTGGCAAGCGCGGTGTCGTTGGAATCGTAGTCGGTGATGGTCACCTTGACCTTGTATTTGTCCTCGAACTTCTTGATCACGTCGGGGCTGGTGTAGTTGCCCCAATTGTAGATGTTGAGCACGCCCTCGGCGCGGGCAAGCCCCGTCGATGCGAGCAACGCCAACCCCATGGCGGTCGCTGTTGTCTTCCAGTTCATCGTTCTAACTCCCATTTCAGGTTTCAGTCTCGTTTCCTGCTGACGAAGAAAAACAACGTGACGATCGCGACCGAAAGCAGCAGGAAAGCGGTCGATATCGCGTTGATCTCGGGTGTGATGCCGCGGCGGATCTGGCCGAGCATGTAGGTGGGCAGCGTGTCCTGGCCGCCCGATTTGACGAACTCGGTGATGACCACGTCATCGAGCGAGATGACGAAGGCCAGCATCAGTCCGGCCAGGATGCCGGGCCACAAAAGCGGCAGCGTGATGCGGCGGAAGGTCTTCCACGGCGTCGCGTAGAGGTCGGCTGCGGCACGTTCCAGCGTCAGGTCCATATTCTCCAGCCGCGCCCGGATCGGCAGGTAGGCGAAGGGAATGCAGAACGCCGTATGCGCGGCGACCAGGTAGCCTATCCCCGAATAGCCGGTGAAGATCTTGATGCGCGAGAAGAAGATCAGCAGCGCCACGCCGGTGACGATCTCGGGCACCATCAGCGGCTGGTTGATTGCCGCGTATTTGAAGGTGAGGCCGGGATAGGATGCCGTGCGCGTGGTGGCGAGCGCGGCCATGGTGGCGAAGATGGTCGAAAGCACCGCCGCGATGGAACCGATCTGGAAGGATCGCAGCGTCGCATCGATGACCTGCGTGTTCTGGTACGCCGACTGGAACCATTTGAACGAAAACCCGCCCCATTCCGATGTCGAGCTGGCCGCGTTGAAGGCGTAGATGACCAGCACCATGATGGGCAGATAGAGCACGACGAAGCAGGTCGCGGCGATCGCCGTGAACCCCGGCTGGTGCTTGATGGAGAAGTTGTCAGCCATGACGCACCCCCGACTTGCCGGCATTGCGCACATACGCCAGCAGCGCCACCATGACGATGATCATCACCGTGATCGACAGCGCCGAGCCGAGCGGCCAGTTGCGGCCCTGGCCGAACTGCAGTTCGATCAGGTTGGACAGCATCATGTTCTTGCCGCCGCCAAGCACGCTCGGCGTCACATAGGCGCCAAGTGCGGGGATGAAAACCAGGATCGAGCCGGCGATGACGCCGGGTTTGACCAGCGGGAAAATGATCTTGCGCAGCACCTTGAAGCGTGTCGCGTAGAGATCATAGCCCGCCTCGACCAAACGAAAATCGAGCTTCTCCATGCTGGCATAGATCGGCAGCACCATCAGCGGCAGGTAGACATAGGCCATGCCGACCAGGATCGCCGTGTCGGTGTAGAGGATCTGGACCGGCGCCGAGACGATGCCGAGCTTCAAGAGGATCGTGTTGATGATGCCTTCGTTGCGAATGATCTGCAGCACGGCGAAGGTCCGGATCAGGAGGTTGGTCCAGAACGGGATAGTGATCAGGAACAGCCAGAGATCCCTGGTCTTTTCGCTGCGCGTCGCCATGAAATAGGCGGTCGGGAAACCGAGCGCCAAGGTCGCGAGCGTCGTCACCACCGCAAGCTTTATCGAACGCCAAAAGATGGTGACATGCGCCGCCGCGAGCGAAAGCGTATCGTCGAAAATGTCGCGCTCCAGCAGCACCGATGTCCAGGCGTCGGACGAGAACTGCCATTTCACGTCGCCATAGGCGCCTGGCGTCAGGAACGAATAGACAAGCACGATCAGCAACGGGCCGGTCGCGGCAAACAGAATGACCAGCAGCGCCGGTGCTGACAACAGCCAGCGGTCACGCACATCGCGCCGCTCCGCTGCCTTGGCGACTTCTTCCGCGGTGGCCATCAGTCCCTCAGCACTTGCGCGGCGTCGTTGCCGATCATGATGCCGACCTTGTCGCCACGTTCGAAACCGCAGCCGGCGCTGCGCGTGTTCTGCTGGCGCACGGTGAAGGCCTCGCCGCTGTCGAGCTGGACATGGATATGCGTGTCAGTGCCGAAATAGACGATGTTTTCGACCGTGCCCGCGAGGTCGCCCTTGTCCCTCGTCAGCTTGGCATGCTCGGGCCTCACCACCACGGTGGCGTTGTCCTTTGGCTGGAAGCCTTCGGCAATGGTCGCCTCGATGGCCGTGCCGGATTTGAGCGTCGCGCGAGCCCTTCCGTTGCCGATGCCCGTTATCGCCGCGGTGAGAAAGTTGGTTTCGCCGATGAAGTCGGCGACGAAGCGTTCCGCCGGCTTGTCGTAAATGTCCCAGGGCGAGCCGACCTGCAGGATCTTGCCCGACGACATCACCGCGATGCGGTCCGACATCGTCAGCGCTTCTTCCTGGTCGTGGGTGACGAAGATGAAGGTGATGCCGGTCTCGTGCTGCAGCCGCTTCAGTTCGATCTGCATCTCCTTGCGCAGCTTGTAGTCGAGTGCGGATAGTGGTTCGTCGAGCAACAGCACTTTGGGCTGCGGCGCCAGCGCCCGGGCCAGTGCCACGCGCTGCTGCTGGCCGCCGGAGATCTGGCTGGTGCGCCGGCCCGCCAGCGCTTCCATCTTGACCAGCTTCAGCATCTCGGCGACGCGTGCCTTGATCTCGGCCTTGGGCTTGCCCAGCATTTCAAGGCCGAAGCCGATATTGTCGGCCACCGTCATGTGCGGAAACAGCGCGTAGGACTGGAAGACGGTGTTGACCGGCCGCTTGAAGGGCGGCAACGGTGCGATGTCCTGGCCGTAAAGCAGGATCTCGCCGGCGGTTGGAAAATCGAAGCCGGCGATCAGCCGCAGCAGCGTGGTCTTGCCGCAGCCGGATGGTCCCAGCAGCGTGAAGAACTCGTTTTCGCGGATGGTTACCGAGACCGTGTCGAGGGCAGCGACCTGCCCTTCCCCTGATCCGAAAATTTTACTGACGTTTACGACTTCAATTGCATTCCGATCCGGTTTTTCCGGCACGATACGCCTCACTGTTGACCCCGCTCTTGCTGGCGAGGTTTTTCCCCTGTTGGATGTGACCACACGGCCGGTAGGTTGGCAAGTCCGGCATTGAATCACAGTTCAGTAGTCATTCATTCGGCTAGCAAGCCGCATGCCATTGTCAGGCCTGATAGGTGACCTTGCCGCCGCAGATCGTCGTCACCGGCCGCAGTCTGTGCAGATTGGCCGGCGCCGTCTTCTCGATATCGGCAGATAAAACCACCAGATCGGCCAAATAGCCTGGGTTCAGCATACCCTTGCGGTGCTCGGCGAACTCCGCATAGGCACCCTCCACCGTGTAGGCGGCAAGCGATTCATGCAGCGAGAAGCTCTGGTCCGGGTCGCTTTCTGCCCATGGTTTGCGCATCACTGCCGCTTGAATGCCCAGGATCGGATCGATCGGCGATACCGGCCAGTCCGATGCGAACACGACATGCGCGCCGGCATTCTTCAAGGTCCGCCAGGCATAGCTCAGCGGCCAACGGGCCGGCCCGATGCGCGACACGGTCGGCTCCAGCGGAAAATCCATGGCGCCGGGCGGATGCGGCGGCTGCATGGAGGCGATGACACCGAGTTCGGCGAAGCGCGGCACGTCCGATGCGGTTGTGACCTCGATATGTTCGACGCGATGCCGGCTGTCGCGCTTGCCATTGGCTTTTTGCGCCGCCTCGTAGCCGTCGAGCACGGCGCGGACCGCGCCGTCGCCGATCGAGTGCACGGCAATCTGCAGTCCACGTTTGTCGACGGCAACCGCCAGATCGATGAACTGCTGCGGCGTGAACAGCGGCTCGCCGACCCAGTCGGTGCGATCGGCATAAGGCTCGACCATCACCGCCGTCCAGGAATCGAGCACGCCGTCGTAGAACACCTTGACCATGCCCGAAGACAGCCACTCGCTGTTGTAGCGCTCGTTCATCACGAACGCCTTGTCGAGCATGTCGAGCGTCATGAAATTCTTGTAGTGGAACGGGATCTGGACGCGGCAGGGCAAGCCTTCCGCGGCGTCGATTTCGGCCAGCAGCTCGAGCTGGTAGAGATTGCCGTCCATGTTCTGGATCGAGGTGATGCCGTGGCGCGTGCACCAGGCAAGCCCACGCCGCATGATGTCGCGGTCGGCGGCGCGTTCTTCCGCCGACGGCATCGGGTCCGGCTCGCCGCCTGTCGCCAGCCCCAGCCGCACCCGGCTCTCGCCGGCAAGGTCGAGCACCGGACCGAAGGCCTCGCCCTCGCGCAATTCACCCGTTGCCAGCCCATCGTCACCCATGACGATCTCGTTGCCCGGACCAAGCGTGCGTCCGTGCAGGATGCCGGCCATCTCCAGCGCCCTGGTGTTGGCCCACATCGTGTGATGGTCGGGCGCAGCCATGCAGAAGGGCCGGTCCGGCAGGATTTGGTCGAGATGGTGGCGCGTCACCCGCTCGCTGCCAAGCACGGTGTAGTCGACGCCCTGCCCGACCAGCATCGTGGCATGTGGCCGTGTCGGCGCATAGTCGCGGATCGCCTTTTGCAACGCCTCGAAGCCATGGACACCGCCAAGCTGAAGATGCGCGAGCTCGGCCCCGCCGGAGAACAGATGCATGTGGGCTTCGATGAAGCCCGGGATCACCGAACCGCCCTTGGCGTCGATCACCTTTGTGACCGGACCTTTGAGCTCTTCGATGGAGGCACGGCCGCCGATGGCGATGATGGTGCCGTCCTTGACGGCAACGGCCTCGGCGGTGGGATTGTCATCGTCCATGGTCAGCACATGACCATTGATGACGATCAGATCCGCATTGTGACCCGCACCTGTGACAGACATCGCGACTCCGCGCTTTGACGACTGACTGAGACCGGCAATCCTCTTGTCCGACAACCTGCCACGTCACCGCAGCGGCGCTATCGGACGAAAAATGATGCCAGTGCGCTGTCTCTGGAAATTCCCCTTGTGATCCCTGAAAACAGCGTGGATAAAAGAATGCGACTAATTATTCGCGTTTGTCAACGTACCGAATTTCGAATGTATTGGAC
This sequence comes from Mesorhizobium sp. B263B2A, assembly GCF_020165775.1. Taxonomy (NCBI): domain Bacteria; kingdom Pseudomonadati; phylum Pseudomonadota; class Alphaproteobacteria; order Hyphomicrobiales; family Phyllobacteriaceae; genus Mesorhizobium; species Mesorhizobium sp. B263B2A. Next base: position 113,973 of record NZ_JAIUIU010000009.1, on the reverse strand, counting down.
AGCACCTGCACCCGTATTGAGACCCGGCAGGGAACGAGGACATCGAGCAGTGAAGCGCAGTCTCAGCCGCGAAACCAGGATGGCGCTCGAACCGCGCAAGCAGCCGCGGCAACAGCGGTCGAGCAAGGTGGTCGACCGGATTCTCGACGCGGCGCTGGTCTTGACGCGGGAGCAGGGAACCAAGGCGCCGACGACGCTCGCCATTGCCCGGCGCGCCGGCCTGTCGGTCGGTTCGGTCTACCAATACTTTCCCAACAAGGAAGCCATTCTCCTGGACCTCGCCCGGCGCTGGCTGTCCTCCTTTCCCGAGGTGATCGCGAGGCGCATCGAGGTCGTGCCGCCCACCAACCGCGACGAGTTTCGCCAGGAAGTGCGCAAGCTCTTCATCGACACGTCCACGCTCTATCGCGACAACGCCACCCTGATGCCGGTGATCGAGGCCATTTCCGGCAACGCCGACCTCAGGCCGATCCAGGACGAATATGACGAGCAGATCATCGCGCTGTACGCCGCATGGCTGCAGCATGTGAATCCAGCCCTTGAAGACGAGATCGCCAGCCGGCTCGGCGTGCTGATGATGGACGTCGGGCACGCCTGCCGGCTCGTGGGGCTGAAAAGAGATCGCAAGACATATGACCTCATCGAGGACGATGTGGAAAGAATGTGGCTCGCTTTGGTGACCCCCTACCTCAACCTTGACTGATTTCGCATTTCGAGAGGAATTTTATGAAGACTGTCTATTCGCCGCTTCATGCCGGCCATGCCGGCCAGATGGAACTGGTCACATCAGCGATCGTGCCGGGTTTTGAAAAGCCCTCGCGCGCCGAATTCATCAAGGCGCGGGTCGAAAGCGAGAAGCTCGGTCCGATCGTCCTGCCGCTCGAGCACGATCTTGCGGCCGCCAAACGCATTCACAAATCGGACTATATCGACTTCCTGCCGACAGTCTGGCCGCAGTGGGTGGCTTCCGGTCACGAGGGCACGGCGATGCCCTTCACCTGGCCGACGCGCGGCCTGCGCGGCGACGTGCCGCCGAAGCGTGTCGATGCGCTGCTCGGCTACTATTCCTTCGATGCCGGCGCCACCTTCGTCGAAGGCACATGGACGGCGATCAAGTCGTCCTATGACGTGGCGCTCACCGCCGCCGGCCTGGTCAAGGCCGGCGAAAGGTCCGCCTTCGCGCTCTGCCGTCCGCCCGGCCATCATGCCGGCGCCGGCTTCATGGGCGGCTATTGCTACATCAACAACGCCGCCGTCGCGGCGCAATGGTTCCGCGACCAGGGCGCAAGCCGTGTCTCCATCCTCGACGTCGACTACCACCACGGCAACGGTACGCAGGAGATCTTCTATGATCGCGCCGACGTACAGGTTCTCAATCTGCATGGCGACCCGATGGTCGAGTATCCGTTCTTCCTCGGCCACGCCGACGAGCGTGGCGCCGGCGCGGGCGAAGGCTTCAACATCAACTATCCGATGCCCTTCGGCACCGGCTGGGACGCCTGGAACGCCTCGCTGGAGGACGCCTGCGCGAAGCTCGCCGCCTACGCGCCCGACATCGTCATCGTCTCGCTCGGCGTCGACACCTTCGAGAAGGACCCGATCAGCCAGTTCAAGCTGACCAGCCCCGACTATCCCAAGATCGGGCGCCGCATCGCCAAACTCGGCCTGCCGACGCTGTTCGTCATGGAAGGCGGCTATGCCGTCGAGGAGATCGGCATCAACGCCGTCGGCGTGCTGACCGGTTTCGAGGATCGGTAGACCTTCTCGCAAGCACAGCGACAGGCACGAAAGAAAAGGGCGCGTGGCCGCCCTTTTCGCAGGCTACGCGGCGGTGCCAGTGCTTGGCGCGGCCATCGGCGCCACTGGCTTGCGTGACCGCCCGAGATAATAGACCGCCGCCGCGGCGATGACGCCGGCGGCCAGGATGCCAACCGCCAGAACCGGCCGATACCAGAACCAGGCAATCGCGATCGTCGTCGTGCCGACCAGGATCGCCAGGAAGAAGGCGATGATGCCGGTTCCCATCCGCGCCATGCTGCCGAGGAACGGGATGACGTCGAGGATCACGCCGATCGGGCTGAGGAACAGCGCAAACCCGATCGTCAAAAGCAGCAGGCCGGCGGCACGCAGCAGCCAGGTGATCAGCGTGTTGGCGCTGACCGCCTCGGCGAACATCTTGTCGGCTGGCACCTGGCCCGTATCGACCATCAGCAGCGCATCGCCTGCTTCCGTCTGGTAAGGCTCGAACCGGCTGCCGGCCTGGCGCGCGACGATGCTGATCACGCCGAGCGGCGCAAGCTCGTAGCCGATGCGGTAGTCGCCGAGCGCCGGCGTTGTGTTGTCGGTACCGAGATAGATCCTGCCGTCGACGATGCTGAGCGGCTTCGTCCCGGAATAGGCGGCCTTTATCGCGGCCGACTGGCTTGGCGATAGCGAAAGATCCTTGTCGCCCTCGATGCGATCCAGCACTGGCGCATCGAGATCGAAGGCGACGAGCTTGCCTTCCGGAATCTGGAAGGTCCGGCTGTGGATCGCCATCGGCGGATTCTGATGGCCATCCGGCTTCTTGAAATCCGACGAGTCGATCTGGCTGTCGTCCCACACCTTCGAATAGCTGTAGGTCGTCTCCGTCTCCTCGCCGCCGCCGAGCTTCTTGGTGGTCTCGGATTTGGAGTCTTCCTTCCACTGATACATCTCGACGCTGCGCGACAGGCGCAGGCCTTGCGCCGCGATCCCGAAATCCGGATCCGACAGCCCGCTATCGGCTGTCACCGGCCCGCTGACATGCACCAGTTTGCCGTCATTGGCGGCGTCGACACTGTCGGCGCCCGTGGAGACGACGGCGCCGGCGCCCTCGGCCAGCGAGCGCGCCGTCTGCACCGCGCGGCCTTCGTTCCAGAACAGCCCGATCACCATCAGCACGACGAGAAGCAGGCCGAATATGACCCCGCCGACCGCGCGTTTGATCCGCCCGAACCACGAGACGGACGTAACTTCCCGAAATGAATCGCTCATAGTTTCCCCCCGAAACCCAAATATGCCATCAGCCTGTGTAACGACTTCGTGAGTCATGCCGTCTACAGGCTCGATTGCCGGAGATGCCCATCCCTTCGGCATTTTCGAATCTATCGCAACGGGCCGGCCGCCGATATGGCCGGCTTGCACAGTCCCGACATTTTCACGCCTCGAAGGCTACGAAAATCGCCTCCTGAGTCGCACCTGAGTCCATCAGATTCGATTTTGTCAAATCGCGTTTGATGTCGGATTCATCTGCGGGTAGATTAGAACCGAATCAGCCGGTCCTCGGGGGGCGCGGCGACCACCCAAAGTCTCACGTTCCGGAAATTTTCCGGCGCCAGACGCGGACGGCTTCGCGTTCCCTGAATGGATTCCGTCTGATTGGGCGCGGCCCCGCGCCTCGTGTGTGTCTCGTAAAAGTAACGCGTTTTCGGGTTCGGCGGCTGGCTCTCCAGCATCCGGACATCAGAATCGATTCCGGCCAAAAGCATCAGATGAGCAGTCCCGCCGCGCTTCTTCAATCCGACACACTAGGCTCGCGCCTGACGTCGCGCGGTGATCTCACCAGCTTTTTCATGGAATTGACCGCCGAGATCGGCGCCGACAGCTACATGCTGGTCGCCATGGTCCATGACCAGGACCGCAACGACGCGCGCATCGTCTCCTCGAACTGGATCTTCGACGCCATCGAATTGATCGGCAAGCGGCTGATCGCCGGCCTTGCCCAGGGCACGCTCACCGTTGCGCCCGGTACCCGTCCAAGACCGCTGGTGGCGGCGCAGGCGCCGGATGCGGATGGACTGGTCTCCGGCGAAGAGGCCCGCCTGCTCGACGTGCTCGGCCATGCCGAGATCTATTCGCTGCGGCTGAATGTCGGTCGTCAGCGCCTGTTCGCCCTGTTCTCGGCGGCAAGTGCCGGCAAGATCGACCAGCCGGCACTGATGAAGGCGCAACTGAAGTGCTGCTATGCGCTCTCGCACATTCCGCAGCTGATCGCCGCCGCCGCCATGCAGGATCCGCTGTCTGACCGCGAGCGCGAATGCCTGTTCTGGGTCTCGGAGGGCAAGACCACAGATGAGGTCGCCGTCATCCTTGGCGTCTCGTCCAACACCGTCAACAGCTACATCACCCACGCCATCCAGAAGTTTGCCGCCAGCAACCGCGCGATGGCCATCGCCACGGCGATCAGGAGTGGCATCATTTGAAAAACGCCGACATCAAGGAAGCAGCCGAAGCCCTTTTCAACGAGCAGCGCAACCCGTTCGGCGCCTTCTCGCTCGGCTCCGAAACGCATCACGCGGTCACCATTCCCGATGCCGTGCGTCGCTGCCGCTGGATATCGGTCGACATCAACGCCTCGGCCTTCGGCCTGTTCTTCGTCAGCCCGTCACCGGAGCGGGCACGGCTGGTCCCGTGTTTCGATTCCGACTATCCCGGCGTCGCGGTGGCGACGAAGTTCATCTCGGGCGCCAATGGCGAGGAGATCGTGCGTCACACCCGAAACTCGACGGAGCCGCGCTGGTGGGCGGATGACGGCGTCGCGGCTATGGCTGAGATGTTCGGTAAACTCGCCTGGACCGAGCAGATGGCGCCGCTGGCGCCCGGCACCAGCGGTATCGCCTTGCCCGTCCATGCCGATCGCGGCCAGTGCGGTCTTGTCGTCTTCCTCGGATCGGAGATCGCCCTCCCCCAGGATACGCTCTACGAAATCCATGCCCGCTGTTTTTCGCTGTTCGCCGCTGTCGCGCGGATCCTTCCGAGCGATGCCGGCAGGATGCGCGCCATCTCCAAGCGCGAACTCGAATGCCTGAAGCTGACCGCCAACGGCAACACCAGCGAAGAGATCGCGCGGCTGCTGAAACTGTCGGTGCACACCGCCAACCAGTACCTGACCCAGTCGACGCAGAAGCTCAACGCCGTCAACCGCAACCAGGCGGTGGCCAAGGCGCTGCGGCTCGGTTTGATCGAATAGTGAAACGATCAGAGCGGTCGAGGTCTGTTGAGGTTCAAGTAGATATCAGAAGGCCAGCGGCTCGACCCTGCGGATACGCGCCTCTTCGATCACGGTCTCGAGCAAGGCCGTGTTGTGCTCGGGATCTTCGCCCGGCTTCTCGAACGAGACGTAGTTGACCACGACCGAGTTGCCGTTCTCGCTCAGCGTCAGCTGGAAATAGACCGTCGCCCCGGGTGGCCGCAGTTCCAGGTCGAGCACGATGCGCGGGCTGCCGCTCCAGTCGACATGCGCCTCGCCGCCATGACCGAGCCTGAGCGTGCCGGGCATGAAGAACAGCTCCGCCGCTGAATCGACCAGATCCGACAGGCAGGCGAAATGCTCCAGCCGGATGAAGGCGATATAGTCGGCGACATCGATCAGCCTCAGTTCGCCCACCACTTGCTCGATGGCGCTGGCGACGATGATCTCGCGGGATTTTGCGTGCGGTTGGCGGTTCATGAAATCTGTCTGCGCTCAGCCTTTTTCGAGTAGACGATCCGCACCAGTTCGGCGACGGCCTGGTAGAATTGCGACGGGATCACATTATCGACCGAAACTTGCTTGTACATGGAGCGGGCGAGCGCCACGTCCTCGAAGATCGGGATGTTGTGTTCCCTGGCGATCTCGCGGATTTTCAGCGCCACCAGGTCCTGCCCCTTGGCCACCACAAGCGGCGCCGAATCCTCGTCGCGCACATATTTCAGCGCAATCGAGAAGTGGGTCGGGTTGGCGATGATCAGCGTCGCGCGCGGCACCGCCGTCATCATCCGCTTGCGCGCGCGGTCGCGCGCCAGCGAGCGCAGCCGCGACTTGACGATCGGGTCGCCCTCGGACTGCTTGAACTCATCCTTGACCTCCTGCTTGCTCATGCGCAGGTCCTGCTTCCAGTGGAAGCGCGACCAGACGATGTCGATCGCCGCGATCAGCCCCATGACGAAGACGATCGCCACCAATATGTCGACCGCGATGCCGCGGATGACGAGGCCGAAGGCAACGGGATTGGTGATCATCCCGGCGAGCAGCTTGCGGTGATCCTCCGACAGCGTGAAGGAGAGCACGGCAATGGCAAAGCCGACCTTTCCCAGGGATTTCAGGAACTCGACCCAGCCCTGGACACCGAACATGCGGTTCCAGCCCTTGACGATCGAGATGCGCGAAAACTGCGGCCTGATGCGCTCGCCGACGATTTGCGGCATGTTCTGCAGCACCGAGGCGCCGATGCCGGCGACACTCAGCAGCACCAGCAGGCTGACGAGGGCGCGTCCCACTTCCAGCATGACGAGTTTGTAGAGCGCGATGACATCGGTCTCGGTGTCCATCGGCCAGGCTTCCGGCTTCTCGAGAAATGTCGCCAGGAACATGCCGAGGTCGATGATGGCATCCTTGGCATAGAAGACGGTGAACACCAGTATGGCGACGAAGGAGGCGAGAAGCGCGGTTTCCCTCGAATGGGGCAGCTTGCCCTGTTCGATGGTGTCGCGGATCTTCTTTTCCGTCGCCTCTTCGGTTTTCGAATCCTTGTCGACGGCGTCGGACATGCCTTAGGCGGCGTCCTGCGTCGAAGGAAGCTCGAACGCCCCTTCGCGCGACAGACGGATGGTCGTCGTCACGATGGTCTTGCGTGCCGCTGTAATGTCGGCGGCGGGGATGCCTTCCGACCCCTCACCGAGTTCGGCCTCGATCATGCGTCGCGACCGTGCGCCGATCGCCGACAGCACCGCCTCGGCGAGCGCCGCAGACGTGCCGCGCAACGCCAGCGTGACAAGTTCGGTCGACAGTCCGTCGAACAGCAGCACGCGTGCCTTCTGCGTAAGCAGCGGCAGGTCGTCGAAAGCGAACAGTCGCGCGCGCACGCCGTCTAGATCAGGCGTACCGGCGGCTTCCAGATCCTGCATGACCTCCTCGAGCAGCGGCTTGTCCAGTTCATTGAGCACGCTGGCGACGCGCGCCTGCCCCACCGACGTGTCCTTGGTCGAGGTTTCGGCCAGCACGCTGGTGCGCAGCCGGTTCTCGACAATCCTGGCCGCGGCATCCGGAACATTGGCCATGGTCACCATGCGCTTGATGATTTCGCCACGCATCGGCTTGGTCAGGGTCAAAAGCACCCCCGCCGCCGTTTGCGGCGCCAGCTTCGACAGCACCATGGCCGCCGTCTGCGGATGTTCGCCGGTCAGGAACGTACCCAGCCGCGCCGGCTCGAGCTTCTCGAGCTCGGGCCAGATCGGTGGTGGGCCTTCCGGAGCGACCTCGAATTTCTTGTCGCCCATGATCGCGCTCATCTCTTCGGGCGAGAGCGATTCATTGAGGATCGTGTCCATCCTATCGGCGGAATCGAGCAAGCCCGCGCCCTCGGTGAACTCGGCTTCGAATTCGGCGACGATGCGCTCCAGATCGCTCTGTGGAATGGTCCTGAGCAGCCGCGCACCCTCGATCAGCGCCTTCAGCTCCTCCTGCTTGAAGAATTTCAGGAGACGGCTGGCCGACGGCTTGCCCATCGCCACCAGGATGGCGGCCGCCTTCTGTGCGCGTGTCAGGGTCGCCGGCGTCGTCATATTGCCTCTCGCCTCCGCTGCCACCGGCAAGCCCCGCAAACCATGTCTAGGCGCCCTTCGTACCGGCGATGATTTCGGTCAGCCTGATGCCGAAGCGCGAGGGATCGCTTTCCAGCACCGTGATCTCGCCACGCGCGATCTTGCGGCCGTTGACGACGACGTCGACCGGTTCGCCGATGCGGCGGTTGAGCGCGACCGTCGACCCTTTCTGCAACGCCATCAGGTCGGACACAGCCATCTCGGTGCTGCCGAGAATGATCTGGACATCGACGGGGATGTTCATGATGACGCTGGAATTGGCTCCTGCCGCGGCCCGGAAGGCTGCGTCGGGGCGCTGTTCCTCTTCATGCAGGACCCCGCGCAATTCCTCGATGGCGCGGTCGAGCTGCTCGTCCGGCTGGTCGAGGTCTGGTTCTGCCTTGGTCTTGGCCATCAATCGTCTCCAAAATGCTCAGGCGCGCCCGGCGCCAGCCGGCATCAACCCATCGATAAAGTCCTGCCCGGCATCGAAGGGATGCCTGATCCGGACGGTGTAATTCTGCCCCAGCTTGCCGAACTCGCATACGAACAGCGTCTGGCCGCGCGCACTGAGGCGAGCCCGCGATTGCGCCGTTTCCTCGAAATCGATGACCTGGCCGACTTCCAGCTTCGCAAGGTCGCCCAGCGTCAGCCGCGCCAGCGGCATGGTGGCTTCGAGCGCCACCGTCGAGCGCATCACCTCTTCAGAAAAGCGTGCGCGCCAACTGGTGCCGGGATCGGCCTCGCTGGCGCTGGCGATGCCGTCGCGGCCGGCCAGCACGATACGCTGCGGCATCGTCACCGTGATGCTGCCGCTGTCGACCGGCGTCGAGATGCCAAGGACGATGCGAATTGCCGCGCCGTCACGCAAAACATGCCGCCTGGCCTCGATGCCGGACATGGCCCGCGGGGCCGGCAGTCGCAGTTCGAGCGAGCGCTGCCCCGATCCGTTCAGCGCCTGCGCTACCTCCTGGAACACCATGGTCGAGACATCGGCCTCGAGCGGCGACAGGTCGCGCTCGATCGGCGACACCGGCATGTCCGGGTCGCCGCCGAACAACGTGGAGACCATGATCGCGATCGCGGCTGCGTCGATGACGAGTGTCATCGCGTCCGACGATGCCGGCGAGCCGACCACGGTCATGGCGAAATTGTCGCCGGCGCGCGAGCGCGCCTCGGTAACGCGGCTGACCTCGACCGCCTTGAGATCGACGATGACGGGGACGCCAAGCCCGCTCGACAGCCCCTTCTGCAGCAGCGGCACGGCGCGTTCGGCCATGGCACGGCCGGCGTCGATGACCTGATCGGCCTCGCCGCTGTCACCGACCAGACGCTCTATGATCAGCGAGCGCGCTTGCGCGGGGCTGCCTGGACTGGTCATGACCGTGTGGGCACCGATCTGTCGTGCATCGCTCAGGCGGCCTTCTTCTCGGCGGCGCCGGTGTTCATCGTGCTCTGCTCGACGGCGTCGATGGTCGGCCGCTCATAGGACGAGATGGTCTTGCGGCCGAACTCGATCGCCACCTGCGGCAGGGCGCCGTTCATGTAGGCGAGCAGCGTCTGCTTGACGATGATATAGAGGCGGTTCTTCTTCTCGCGCACCGTCTTGATCTTGGTGGCCACAGGCCCGACCACGGCGTAGGACAGGAAGATGCCGAGGAACGTGCCGACCAGGGCGGCGCCGATCAGGCCACCGAGGATTTCCGGCGACTGGTCGAGCGCGCCCATCGCCTTGACCACGCCAAGCACAGCAGCAACGATGCCCAGCGCCGGCAGGCCGTCGCCGACCGCGACCAGCGCGTGATAGGCCTTCATCTTGTCGGACTTGATGGTCTGGATTTCCTCGTCCATCAGCGCCTCGATCTCATGCGAGCGGGCATTGCCGATGATGATGATGCGGCAGTAGTCGCAGATGAAGGCCATCAAATCGTGGTTCTTGAGCACGGTCGGAAAGGCCTGGAAGATCGCCGATTCTTCCGGATTGTCGATATGCGCCTCGACCTCGCTGCGCGATTTCGAGCGCAGCTCGCGCATCAGGCTGTGCAGCACGCCGAGCGTCTCCAGGTAATCCTGTTCCTTCGGCACCGCCTGCTTGAAGGCCTCGAGGATGCCCTTGCCGGTATCCTTGACCGTCTTCATCGGGTTGGCGACCAGGAAGGTGCCCAGTGCGGCGCCGCAGATGACCACGGCTTCCCACGGCTGGACCAGCACGTGCAGATGCCCGCCCATGGCCATGAAGCCGCCGAGGACGCAGCCGAGCGTTACCACCAGTCCAATCAGAATGCCCACGACAGGTCCTTCCGCATTTCACATCAGGTGCAAGGGATAGTCCCCGTGCCTTGTGTGAGGCTTGAATCGGAGCCGTCACGGAACCGAATTGAGGCGATTCAGTTTCGCGCAAGGAAGTGGCGCTATTGTGCTGGCATTGCTTCGGCCGGAGGCGCTTCCTTGCTCAATACCTTTACCAGCTACCAGTTGATCACCAGAGACATCTCGAAGTCGATCGACCGGATCGAGAAACAGCCGACGGTCGATCGCGACACGCAATATTATCTCGCCAACATCACCAAGGTGAAATCGATAGACGATTTCGTCAAAAACGATCGGTTGTTCAAATATGCCATGAAGGCCTACGGGCTTGAAGACATGGACTACGCCAAGGCGTTCATGGTCAAGGCGCTCAAGGAAGGCGTCACCGATCCCGACAGCTTCGCCAACAAGCTGACCGACAAGCGCTACGCCCAGTTCGTCAGCGCATTTAATTTTGCCGCCAACGGCGCCGATGCGACGATCTACAACAAGGCGCAGCAGCTGGTGACGAAGAACTACGCCACGCAGGCGCAGATCGCCGGTCTCGATCCGAATTCCGACTATGTGAAGGGCGAGACGACCTATTATCTCGCCAACATCACCAAGGTGAAGTCCGTCGACGATCTGATGTCGAACAGCCGGCTCTACACCTACGCGCTGGCTGCATATGGTCTAGACTCCGCGACCGAGGACAAGGACCTGATCAAGCAGGTTCTGCAAAGCAAGGTGAGCGATCCTGACAGTGTCGCCAACAAGCAGACGAACCCAGCTTACGCGGGACTGGCTTTGGCCTTCAATTTCGAAGCCAATGGCGAGAACGCCACCACCATCAATCCGGCGCAGCAGCCAACTGTCGACAAGTATCTGCGCCAGACGCTCGAAGAGGATGCCGGCCAGACCAATCAGGGCGTGCGGCTGGCCCTTTATTTCCAACGCAAGGCGCCTGACATAACCAGCTGGTACGACGTGCTGGCCGACACGGCTCTTGCCAGCGTCGTGCGCACCGCGCTCGGCCTGCCCGATTCCTTCGCCACCGCCAATATTGACAAGCAGGCGCAGTTGTTCGAGCAGAAGCTCGACCTCACGGATTTCACCGATCCCGCGAAGCTCACCAAGTTCCTGACCCGCTTCACCAGCATGTACGAGATCAACAACCCGACCTCGACCACGGTGTCGTCGATCAGCGTGCTCTTCGCCAAGCCGGTCACGTCGGGCATCTCCACCGACCTGATGATGGCCATGCAGAAGTTGAAGTTCTGACCATGCGGGACAGTCTCTACGTCGCCCTTTCCGCGCAAATGGCGCTCGAGCGCCGGCTCGACACGATCGCCGACAATGTCGCCAACGCCAATACCGTCGGGTTTCGCGCCACGGGCGTGAAATTCGAGGACGTGGTGTCCGGCACCGGGCAGAAATCGGTCTCCTTCGCTTCGTCCGGCAAGACCTATCTTTCCGGCGCCCACGGCCCCCTGAACGAGACCGGCAACCCATTCGATTTCGCCATCCAGGGCGACGCCTGGTTCGCCATCGACACGCCCGCCGGCCCCGTCATGACCCGCGACGGCCGGTTTTCCATGAACGAGAATGGTGAGCTGATGTCGATCGAGGGCCATCCGGTGCTCGATGCCGGCGGGGCGCCGATCCAGCTCGACCCGCGCAACGGCCCGCCCAAGGCAGGGGCCGACGGCTCGCTGCGCCAGAACGACCAGCTTGTCGGCTCGATCGGCCTCTACAATTTCGATCCGGGCGTAAACTTCGTGCGCTACGGCAATTCGGGCATCGTGCCGGCACGCACGCCCGAACCGGTCACCGATCGCTCCGATGTCGGCATCGCCCAGGGCTTCGTCGAGGAGTCCAACGTCAATCCGGTGCTGGAGATGACGCGGCTGATCATGGTCCAGCGTGCCTTCGAAAACACCGCGGCCCTGATGCGGCAGACGGATTCCTCCACAGACGAGGCGATCAAGACGCTCGGCTCGAAGTAGCATGTCGCTCGAACAGCCATCCATCCGCGCACCCGAGAGACAGCCGCAGCCGGCGCCGGAAGACCGTCTGGCCGCGCTCGAGCGTGTATGGCGCCGCTTCAGCGGCGCCGACGGGCTGGTCAAGCGTGGCGGCCTCGTCACCGAAGTTACGCCCACGCACTACAAGGTGCGCGGCCTTTCCGATTTCGCTCGGTTGGGCGATATCGTCGAGCAGCGTGGCCTGGCCGGCGCGCGCCGCGGCGAAATCGTCAAGATCAGCCGCGACGAGGTTGTCGTAGCCCCCTTCGAACGCAGTGCCGATGCCGGTATCGGCGATGCCGTCTTCCGCCGCGGCCCGCTCGCCGTGGCTCCGCACGGCTCGTGGCGCGGCCGCACCATAGATGCGCTGACCCGGGCGATCGACGGAGGCCCGCCGCTCGTCAGGGGTGACGACATGGCGGCCAGCGCCACCACGCCCGGTGCCATGGCCCGGCAGCGTGTCGGCACGGCGTTCATGACCGGCGTCAAGGTCATCGACATCTTCACGCCGCTGTGCCTAGGCCAGCGCCTCGGGGTGTTTGCCGGCTCCGGCGTCGGCAAGTCGACGCTGCTTGCCATGCTCGCCGGTGCCGACGCTTTCGACACCGTCGTCGTGGCGCTGATCGGCGAACGCGGCCGCGAGGTCCGCGAATTCCTCGAGGATACGATCGGCGACAGCATGGCCAAGACCGTGGCCGTGGTCGCCACCAGCGACGAGAGCGCCATGATGCGCCGGCGCGCACCCGACACCGCCATGCGGGTCGCGGAGCATTTTCGCGACCAGGGCCACCGCGTGCTCCTGGTGCTGGATTCGATCACCCGCTTCGCCCATGCGTTGCGTGAAGTGGCGACGGGAACCGGCGAGCCGCCGGTCGCCCGCGGCTATCCCGCCTCGGTTTTCACCGAACTGCCGAAGCTGCTTGAGCGAGCCGGGCCAGGAGCTGAGGGAAAAGGCTCGATTACCGCCATCATTTCCGTGCTGGTCGATGGCGACGATCACAACGATCCGGTCGCCGATTCCGTGCGCGGCATCCTCGACGGCCATGTCGTGCTCGACCGCGCGATCGCCGAACAGGGCCGCTATCCGCCGGTCAATCCGCTGTCGTCCATATCGCGTCTAGCCGGCAAGGCGTGGAGCCTCGAGCAGCGCGCCCTGGTGACCCGGCTGAAGTCGATGATCTCGCGCTTCGAGGACACACGCGACATTCGCCTGCTCGGCGCCTATCAGGGTGGCGTCGATGCCGAGCTCGACATCGCCGTGCGCCAGGTGCCGCTGATCTACGAGGCGCTGACGCAGTCGCCCAGGGACCGTCCTTCGACCGATCCGTTCTCCGACCTTGCCCGTCATCTCAAGGGAAAGCAGAATGCCGAACCAGGAGAGTGAACGACAGTACACCGAGCGCGTCCTGCGCGAGATGATCGCCGACGCGAACGCCGCGGAGGAAGCCAGGACACGGGAAGCGAATGCGGCCAAGACAAAAGCCGCTCGCGCCATAGCCGCCAAGGCCGAGGCTGTTCTGGCCAGGGCTGTCAAGCCGATCCTGCCCCGGGCTGGCAGAGCCGAGCCTATTGCGCCCAGGGTTGTCGAGCCCACCCTTCACGAGGTTCCTCATGTAGAGGCTGCCGAGATGGCGCAGGCCAGCCGCAACTTGCTGATCGACGACCTGTTCCGCGTCACCGAGTGGCCGCAGCCGCCAAAGGCGCAATTTCCCAGGGTGGGCAAGAAGCCCGACCGGCGAAGCGATGTCGTCATTGCCGCGCTCGGCATTGCGCTCGGTCTCACCTGCGCCCTGTTTCCCTGGTACATCTTCTTCAACCAGGACCAGTTCGGCGTCCAGGCGATCAAGTTCGGCGGCACCGGCACCAATTCGGGGCGCGAGGGTGGCGGCATGGTCGCCGAACGCAGTGCGCCGCTGACGGCGAAGGACGTTCCCAACGCCAATCTCGACCTGTTTGCCACGGCAACGGTGCAGGACGATTCAAGGCCGGCATCGCCGCCTGGCGATCAGCCCTTTCCGGCCGACGTCGCGAAATTCCGTATGGTCCACGTCGCCAACGGCCGCGCCATGATCGAGGACGACACCGGCCTGTGGCTCGTCCAGCGCGGCTCGAAATTGCCCGATTCCAGCAAGGTGTCGGCGATCGAACAGCGCAACGGCAAATGGGTCATGCTCACCAGCACCAATCAGGTGATCGAGCTTTCCAGGTAGTCGACGCGGTTTGCCCTAAATCAAAGGGGTAAAGCCTGATGCCTGGACAAACGGTGCCCGTTTGTCCGAGAAAACCGAGTCACGCTTTTGAGCATCCCGCTTTAGCGGTCGTCCGCAAGGTCCGCGCAAGACTGGCGGCCTAGTCTCTGGGGCATCTGCCCGGAGATTCCCATGGAGCCCGTTTCCCTTTTCGATCTCGCCGCCAAGCAAGCGCAGTGGCTGGCCGTGCGCCAGTCGGCGATCGCCGGCAACATCGCCAATGCCAACACGCCGGGCTACACGGCAAACGATGTCGAGCCGTTCGAAAAGGTGCTCGACCGTGCCGCAGTGTCGCTGCAGGCCACCCAGGCCGGCCATCTCGGCAGCGCCGCGACCAATGCCGGCTTCGCCATCAAGCCGCAGGAAGACGACGGTGTTGTCATGCCGTCCAAGAATTCGGTGGTGCTCGAAGACCAACTTCTCAAGGCCGGCGAGGTGCGCCGTTCCTTCGAGCTCAACACGGCCATCGTCAAGGCGTTCCACTCGATGATGATGATGGCGGTTAAGAGCTGACCATGGACGCGCTGACCGCAGCCCTGAAAGTCGCAGCATCCGGCCTTGGCGCCCAGTCCGAGCGCCTGCGCGTTGTTTCTGAAAACCTCGCCAATGCCCAGTCGACCGGCACCACGCCCGGCTCCGACCCGTATCGCCGCAAGACCATCAGCTTCGTTTCCGAACTCGACAGGGCCTCGGGCAGCTCGACCGTCGAAGTGAACTCGATCGACCGCGACCCGAGTGACTTTCCCGTCGAATTCCAGCCCGGCAACGAAGCCGCCGATGAGAAGGGCTACGTCAAGATGCCCAATGTCAACGTGCTGATCGAAATGGCCGACATGACCGAGGCCAACCGCTCCTACGAGGCCAACCTGCAAGTCGTGAAGCAGGCGCGCGACCTCATTTCCATGACCATCGACCTGATGAGGAACCAATGATCGTGAACGGCATCGGCGCGCTGAACCTGAAGCCTGGGCTGCGCGACACGGCGACGGACCTGCTTCAAGGCGGCGTTGCGCCCGCGGCGCCCGGTAACCTTGGCACGTCCTTCGCCGAAGCGCTGAGCCAGGCCGCCTCCAAGACCGTCAGCACGATGCAGAATGCCGAGCAGGTGTCGATGCAGGCGCTCAAGGGCGACGCCGATACCCGCCAGGTCGTCGATGCCGTGATGAGCGCGCAGCAGGCGCTTCAGACCGCCGTCGCCATCCGCGACAAGGTCGTTTCGGCCTATCTCGAAGTCAGTCGTATGGGCATCTGAGGAGTAGGTCATGAAAGCACTCGCCATCGCCGCCACCGGCATGAATGCCCAGCAGACAAATCTGGAAGTCATCGCCAACAACATCGCCAACATCAACACCACCGGCTACAAGCGGGCACGCGCCGAATTCTCCGACCTGCTCTATCAGGTCGACCGCACGCAAGGCGTGCCCAACCGCTCCAACGCCTCGCTGGTGCCGGAAGGCGTCTCGATCGGCCTCGGCGTCAAGACGACGGCCGTGCGCAACGTCCACACCCAGGGCGAACTGACCAGCACCGGCAACAGTTTCGACATGGCGCTCACCGGCCGGGGCTGGTTCCAGATCGAGGGCGCCGATGGCAGCACGCTCTACAGCCGCGCCGGTGCCTTCAACACCAACGCCACCGGCCAGTTGGTGACCGTGGACGGCGCCAGTGTCATTCCGGCCATCAACGTGCCTGTCGATGCCGTCGAGGTCATCGTCAACAAGACCGGCCAGGTCTTCGCCCGCATCGACGGCCAGACCGACCTGCAGAACCTCGGCCAGCTTCAGATCGCGAACTTCGCCAACGAGGCGGGCCTCGCCCCGCTCGGCGACAATCTGTTCCAGGAAACAACCGCCTCCGGCCCGGCCAATGTCGGCGTCCCCGGCGACCCCGGCTTCGCCACCATCCAGCAGGGCTACCTCGAAGCCTCCAACGTCGATCCGGTCAAGGAAATCACCGAGCTGATCTCGGCGCAGCGCGCCTATGAGATGAACTCCAAGGTCATTCAGGCCGCCGACGACATGGCCTCCGTCGTCTCCAAGAACATCAGGTAACGATGGCCATGCCGATCTCCTGCTCCGCATTCCGCCGCACCGCGCTCGTCCTTGCGCTGGTGACCGGCGGCATGCCGGCTTTCGCCCAGGAATCGACAAACCAATCGGCAGGTCAATCGGCAAATCAATCAGCCACTCAGATCGCCAGCAATCAAGCCGTCGGCGAGGTCGTGCTGATCCCCAACCGGGTCATCTATCCCGGCGAGACCATCGAGCTCACCGCCCTGAAACAGGTGACCCTGATCCCGGGCAAGCACAAGCCCGAGGCGATGGCAACGGTGGCCGAGCAACTCCAGGGCAAGGTCGCCAAGCGCACGCTGCTGCCCGGCCGCTATATTCCTTCGACGGCCATTCGCGACGCGTGGCTGGTCGAACAGGGCGCTGCAGTGCAGGTCTTCTTCATCTCGGGCGGCCTGACGATATCGGCCACAGCCGTGACGTTGCAGCCAGGTTCCGCCGGCGACCTCATCAAGGTTCGCAACAGCGACAGCGGCAAGATCCTCTCCGGCACGGTTATGGCCGACGGAACCATCCAGGTCAGCGCTTCATGATGCGTCCGCTTGCCCTTCTGCTGGCGGCCTTGCTCGGCCTGCAGCCGGCGCTGGCTGACGGCCTGACGCCCAAGGCCAAGCGCGAACTCGCGGCCAGGAATGGCGGCGTCTACGACGATCCCGAATATGATCCGGCCACCACCACCCGCATGTTCCGCGTTTCGCCCGGGCCAAGCTCGCTGCCGCCTGGCCAGGTCGCCTCGCGCATCAAGGATATCGCCCAGCTGCAGAGTTCGCGCGACAACCAGCTCGTCGGCTACGGCCTGGTCATCGGGCTTGCCGGATCGGGCGACAGCCTGCGGAATTCGCCGTTCACCGAACAATCGATCCGCGCCATGCTCGAAAACCTCGGCATCGCCACCGAAGGCGGCAGCGCACGCGCCAAGAACGTCGCCGCCGTCATCGTCACCGCCAACATGCCGCCCTATGTGCAGTCGGGCGCGCGCATCGACATCGACGTCTCCTCGATGGGCGACGCGACCTCGCTTGCCGGCGGCACGCTGATCATGACGCCGCTGAAAGCGGCGGACGGGGAGATCTACGCCGTCGGCCAGGGCGCGGTCATCGTTTCGGGCTTCACCGCCCAGGGGCAGGCCGAGCAATTGACGCAAGGCGTGCCGACCGCCGGCCGGGTGCCGAACGGCGCCATCGTGGAGCGTTCGGTGAAAGCCGAGTTCGACGACCAGGCGATCCTCACGCTGCAATTGCGCAATCCCGATTTTTCGACGGCCATCCGCATCGCCGACGCAATCAACGACTACACCAGCCAGCGCTTCGGCATGCGCGTGGCGGGCGAGCGCGATTCCCGAACCGTGCAGATCAGGCGGCCGAAGAATGTTTCGGCGGCGCGCTTCTACGCCGAGATCGAGAATCTGGTGGTCGAGTCCGACACGCCGGCCCGCGTCGTCATCGACGAGCGCACCGGCACCATCGTCATCGGCAACGACGTCAAGATTTCGCGTGTCGCCATCAGCCACGGCACGCTGACCGTGCGCATTACCGAAGCGCCGCGCGTCGTGCAGCCCGAACCCTTCTCCAAGGGCGAAACCGCCGTCGAGCCATTCACCGCCATCGATGCCAGCCGGCCGGACGCGCGTGTCGCCGTGCTGGACGGGCCGGACCTGCAGACCCTCGTCTCCGGCCTCAACCGGCTCGGCGTCAAGCCGGACGGCATCATTGCCATCCTGCAAGGCATCAAGTCGGCTGGCGCCCTGCAAGCCGATCTGGTTCTCCAATAGGCGATGCCGATGATCCTTTCCCTCTCACCCCATGAAAGACGCCGCTCCGGCGCGATCCTGCTCGCCACAGCTGCCCTTGCGGCCATGTCCTTTGCCGGCAGCGCGCGCGGCGAGGACACCGTTCGCCAGATTCTGCCCGGAGCGCAGCCCGCCGTGGCGCCACAGCAATTGACACGGCAGAAGGCACCGGACCAAAGCGAGATCGAGCGCTTTTGCTCAAACATAGCCGATGCCGCCCGTGACCGCCGCTATGCCTTGCAGGCCGAGGAGCTGAAGCAGCTCCAGGCCGGCATCGACGAGCGCATGAAGGCTCTGGACGCAAAGAAGGCCGAATACGAGACCTGGCTGAAGCGGCGCGAGGTCTTCCTGGCCCGGGCAGAAGACGGCGTCGTCAAGATCTATGCAGGCATGAAGCCCGATGCCGCGGCCGAGCGTCTGGCAATCGTCAACGCAGACCTCGCCGCGGCCATCCTGATGAAGCTCGATTCACGCAAGGCCAGCGTCATCCTCAATGAAATGGACCAGAAGGCGGCGGCGGCGCTCACCGGCATCATGGCCAGCGCAGCTCGAAGGGTAGATCCGTCATGATCCGCAGAATGCTTGTCCTGTGCGCGGTCGCGGCGCTGTCCGGCTGCGGCACCAACCTCAAGGAAGTCGGCAAGGAACCGGCGCTCTCTCCGGTCGGCTCGGGCATAGACGGCGGCGATACCGGCTCCCTTTACAAATATCCCGAGACGCCACGCGCGCCGGTCAAGAAATTCTCGCTGTGGGACGATCGCCAGAGCCGGCTGTTCACCGACCCACGGGCACTGTCGCAGGGCGACATCCTGACCGTCAGGATCAAGATCAACGACCGCGCCAACTTCAAGAACCAGAATGACAGGAGCCGTACCGCCAACCGCAAGCTCGGCTTCGATATCAGCGCGCAATGGGACAAGATCGGCAGCACTGCCGGCAAAGGCGCTGGAGCACTGAATTCCCAAACCGACACGACCGCCGATGGCGAGATAAAGCGATCCGAGACGTTGGAACTCAACGTGGCGGCCATCGTCACCGACGTCCTGCCCAATGGCAATCTGATGATCACAGGCTCGCAGGAAGTGCGTGTCAACGCCGAACTCAGGGTGCTGACCATCGCCGGCATCGTGCGGCCGGCCGATATCGGCGCCGAGAACACGATCCCCTACGAACGCATCGCCGAAGCGCGCATTTCCTACGGCGGACGCGGCCGTATCACCGAGGTCCAGCAACCCGCCTACGGCCAGCAGGTTCTCGACCAGGTTCTTCCGTTCTAGGATTGGGAAGCAAAACGTGGCCAATGTCGAACAGCTTCAGCCTCGCAAGGGTCCTTCCCTTGCCGTCCAGGGCGCCATGCTGCTGGTGGTGACGGCCGCCGCCATCGGCATGGGCTGGATGTCGGGCGGCTATCTCAAGGGTGTCGGCGCACCGTCATCGGTGCCGGCTGCGCCTGAGAATGAGGGCAAGACGGCCGAGCCCGCCGCCACGCATGAACCTGGCACGGGATCGACGCTCGTTGTACTGGCGCCGATCACCACCAACATCGCCTCGCCTGCGGAAACCTGGCTCAGGATGGAAGTGTCGGTGGTCTATGACGCGCCGCAGCCGCCGGCCATGTCGGAAGACATCCATCAGGATCTTCTAGCCTTCGTTCGCACCTTGAAGATGCACCAGATCGAGGGCGCCAGCGGCTACCAGCACCTGAAGGCAGATCTCGACGAACGCGCGTCGATCCGCAGTCAGGGACATGCCAAGCAAGTACTCATCAGGACATTGCTGCTCGAATGAGAAAGTTCCTTCTCGCCGCGGCGCTGATCGGCGCCACCACATCGATTGCCGCGGCCCAGCAATTGGACCTTGGCGGCATCGGCAAGGCCGACGGCACCACCGTCGGCTACATCATCCAGATGTTCGGCCTGCTGACCGTGCTGTCGGTGGCGCCGGGCCTGCTGATCATGGTGACCAGCTTCACCCGTTTCGTCATCGCCTTCTCGATCCTGCGCGCCGGCATCGGCCTGCAATCGACACCCGCAAACCTTATCCTAATCTCGTTATCGCTGTTCATGACCTTCTACGTCATGGCGCCGACCTTCGACCAGGCCTGGAACACCGGCGTCAAGCCGCTGATGGACAACCAGATCAGCCAGACCGAGGCCTTCGACAAGATCTCGGATCCGTTCCGCACCTTCATGCTGCACAATGTGCGCGATAAGGATTTCGACCTTTTCGCCGACCTCGCCCGCGAGCGTGGGCAGACCGTTTCGCGCGACACCGTCGACCTGCGCATCCTGGTGCCTGCCTTCATGATTTCCGAGATCCGGCGCGGCTTCGAGATCGGCTTCCTGATCGTGCTGCCGTTCCTGGTCATCGACCTGATCGTCGCCACCATCACCATGGCGATGGGCATGATGATGCTGCCGCCCACCGTGGTGTCTCTGCCATTCAAGATCCTGTTCTTCGTGCTGATCGACGGCTGGAACCTGCTCGTCGGCAGCCTGGTGCGCTCGTTCAACTGATCGTCCGCACCGTAACGCCTCGCTAGAGCAATTCCAGAAAAAGTGTGACACGGTTTCCGTCCGGAATTGCGTAAAAACAAAGAGATAGAGCGGTTCGCCGTTTCCGTGAAACAGTGAAATGCTCTAGAAGCACCGTCCGCCGAAGAGGCTGGACGGGGTGCGCGGCATCGTCGAAATTTCCCAAATTATTTTCGGTTAACCCTCAGGTTTAGTCCTTTGGTAGGGACTTGCCGCCATATTCGCTCGCAGATGGCGGGTGATCGAAACAACGGTCATTGGCATGATGCCGCTCCGTCATACCGGGAAAGCCGGTATGTCAAAAAAACACCTGTAAAAACAAGGTACGAGTAGCCATGTCCAGTATCATGACGAACGCCGCTGCGTTGACCGCGCTGCAGAGCTTGAACGCCACCCAGAAGAACCTCGACACCACCCAGTCCCGCATCTCGACGGGTTATCGCGTCTCCCAGGCTTCGGACAACGCCGCTTACTGGTCGATCGCTACCACGATGCGCTCCGACAACCAGGCCATGTCCACCGTTTCGGACGCGCTCGGCCTCGGCGCTTCGAAGGTCGACACCGCCTACACCGGCATGGACAGCGCGATCACGACCATCAACCAGATCCAGCAGAAGCTGACTGCATCTTACGGCCAGACGGATGCGTCGAAGGAAAAGACCCAGGTCGAAATCGCCGCTCTTCAGAAGCAGCTGAAGGCCTACGCCGACGGCGCCACCTTCTCGGGTACCAACATGCTGTCGGTAAACAGCGGCACGGCCACCACGGCCGCCGACGTCAAGGTCGTTTCGGCCTTCAATCGCAGCTCCGCCGGCGCGGTTTCGATCTCCACGATCGACGTGAACGTGGAAAGCATCAAGCTGTATGAAGCCGGTGCTTCGGCGACCGCCAAGGGTATCCTCGACACCGACCGCCTCGGCATCAGCGGTGTTGCCGCAGCGGCCTCGGCCCCGACCCTCGGCGCTGCCGCGGCGGCCACCGATACCTATTCGGTCGCCTCGCTGAAAATCTTCTCGGGCACCACGGCCGCCAGCGACACCCAGATCGCGCAGATGATGACCGTCGTCGATGCCGCGCTCAAGGACATGACGAACGCCGCCACCAAGCTCGGCGCCGCCAAGAGCTCCATCGATCTGCAGAAGACCTTCACCTCGAGCCTGATGGACTCTATCGACCGCGGTGTCGGCCAGCTCGTCGACGCCGACATGAACAAGGAATCGACCCGCCTCCAGGCCCTGCAGGTCCAGCAGCAGCTCGGCGTCCAGGCGCTGTCGATCGCCAACGGTTCGTCGCAGTCGATCCTGTCGCTCTTCCGCGGCTGATCGCTCTCACCAACCACGAACAGCACTAGAATATCGGGCCGCGCCAAAAAGCGCCCCCCGATTTGCGTTTGCTCCAGCCCCGCGCAACGCTCGTTCCTTAACCCTCGAAAGCGAGCCATTAACAGGCCGTTAACCATAACGCGCTAGTCATGGTTAACCATTAGCTTACAACGGATTGGCGAATCGGCCTGGTCGGCACGATGGCAATCCATGGGCGGGCCAGCGGCTCGCGAGGGCAATGCCGGTTTTGAGAGACCGGCTCGGGAAAAAGGAGCGAGTTTCTTGGCGAGCATCATGACAAACGCTGCGGCGTTGACAGCACTTCAAAGCCTTAACGCCACCAACAAGTCGCTCGAGCAGACGCAGTCGCGGATTTCGACGGGCTACAGGGTCTCCGAGGCCTCCGACAACGCCGCCTACTGGTCGATCGCCACGACGATGCGCTCCGACAACCAGGCGCTGTCGACCGTTCAGGATGCGCTCGGTCTCGGCGCCTCGAAGGTCGACACCGCCTACACGGGCATGAACAATGCGCTGGATGCGATCGGCAAGATCAAGACCAAGCTGCTTTCGACCGTTGGCCAGACGGATGCCGCCAAGGCAAAGACGCAGACCGAAATCACGGCGCTCCAGGCGCAGATGAAATCCTTTGCCGATTCCGCAACCTTCTCGGGCTCGAATTTCCTTTCGGTGACGTCGAAGCAGGTCGCCGGGAATAATGACGGCGTCCAGCCCGACGCCCATATCGTGTCCTCGTTCAATCGCTCCTCGTCGGGCGCCATCTCGCTCGGAACGATCGACATCAATGTCGAGAGCACCAAGCTGTTCGATTCCGGCCTCGCCGCCGACGTCAAGAACCAGGGCACGCTCGACCGCCAGACCTCCGTCTACTCCACCGCCGCCGACCAAGCCCAGTACGACTCCGCCTATGCGGCCGCGCTCGCCACCGGCGGCACCGACATCGCCGCCAACGCCGCCGGCCAGGCCGCCGTGACGAACACGACGCCCACCAAGATCGACAATGTTTCCGCCTTCAATCTCGACATTACGGCTTCCGGCGTGACCGATGACATCATCACCCAGATGATCGGCAAGATCGACAATGTCATGAGCCAGCTGACCGACCAGGCCACCATCCTCGGCGCCGCCAAGAGCTCAATCGATCTGCAGAAGACCTTCACGCAAAGCCTGATGGACTCCATCGACCGCGGCGTCGGCCAGCTCGTCGATGCCGACATGAACAAGGAATCGACGCGCCTCCAGGCGCTGCAGGTCCAGCAGCAGCTCGGCATCCAGTCGCTGTCGATCGCCAACAGCTCCTCGCAGTCGATCCTGTCGCTCTTCAAGAACGGCTAATCCAGCCGTAGCTGACGGATACCCCACCTCCAATTCACGGGCCGCGCCGCAAGCGCGGCCCGATTTCATTTTCGCACAAGCTTCGGAGATTAGTGTTCCGGCGGAACAGTCATGCTGGGAGTCGCTCTATCGTGCCGGAACAGATCCAGAGCATCATCTCGAATCTCCGCGGTTTTGGTGTGAAGCGCCTCGCCATGCTTGCGGGCATCGCCGTGCTGGTGATGGGCGTCATCGGCATCGCCTCGGTCTATCTCAACCGCCCTGCCTACGACACGCTCTATGTCGGGCTCGATCGCTCCGACGTGAACCAGATCGGGCTGGTGCTGGGCGAGGCCGGCATCGGCTTCGACGTCGGTGCCGACGGAACCTCCGTGCTGGTGCCGGCCGGCACCACGGCGCAGGCACGCATGCTGCTCGCCGAAAAGGGCCTGCCCACCAGCGCCAATGCTGGCTACGAACTGTTCGACAATGTCGGCGCGATGGGCCTCACCTCCTTCATGCAGCAGATCACTCGCGTGCGTGCGCTCGAAGGCGAGATCGCCCGCACCATCCAGTCCATCGCAGGCATCAAGGCGGCGCGCGTCCACATCGTCATGTCCGAACGCGCCAACTTCCGCCGCGACGAGCAACAGCCCTCGGCATCGGTCGTCATCCGCTATGCCGGCATCGACGCCGAGAAAAGCGCCATGTCGATCCGCCATCTCGTCGCCGCCGCCGTGCCGGGCCTGTCGGCCGACAAGGTGACGGTGCTTGATTCCAACGGCAATTTGCTGGCCGCGGGCGATGATCCGTCCAACACCAGTGCTGCCCGCACGCTCGGCGTCGAGCAGACGGTGGAGGCACAGATCGGCGACAACATCCGCCGCGCGCTCACCCCCTATCTCGGCCCGGACAATTTCCGCGCCAGCGTCAAGGCCGAGGTCAACACCGACACCCGCCAGACCGAAGAAACCATTTTCGACCCGAATTCCCGCGTCGAACGCTCCGTGCAGTCGGTGCGGGCCAACGAAAACAGCAACCAGAAGCAGGCTTCGACCCCGGCCAGCGTCGAGCAGAACCTGCCGGAGACCCAGGCGGCCAGCACCGAGGGTCCGCAGACCTCTTCGGCGAACGACCGCAAGGAGGAGATCACCAATTACGAGATCAACTCCAAGAAGATCGCCACTGTCTCAAATGGCTACACCGTCACCAAGATGTCGATCGCCGTCGTCGTCAACCAGGAGCGGCTGAAAACGATCCTGGGCAAGGACGCAA
Source organism: Mesorhizobium sp. B263B2A (assembly GCF_020165775.1). NCBI lineage: Bacteria > Pseudomonadati > Pseudomonadota > Alphaproteobacteria > Hyphomicrobiales > Phyllobacteriaceae > Mesorhizobium > Mesorhizobium sp. B263B2A. Next base: position 89,506 of record NZ_JAIUIU010000009.1, on the reverse strand, counting down.
CGCCGGAGCAGATCGCCAAGCGCGTCGCCGAGATCCAGAAGATGGTGAGTTCGGCCACCGGTTTCGACGACAAGCGCGGCGACGTCATCGACGTCTCGGCGGTCGAGTTCATCGATGGGCTGGACGGCGAGGCGGTTCCGCAAGCTGGAATGCTCGATTCCATCGGCCAGCATGCCGGCACGCTGATCAATGCCGGTGCCTTTATCGTCGTGGTATTCCTGGTCGCCTTCTTCGGCCTGCGGCCGATGGCGGCCGCGCTGACGGCAAAGGCGACGCCGACGCCCGCCATATCCGGCCCCAACTTCGATGAGGTCCAGCGCTCGTTGCCGACACCGGAGGCAGCCGCTTCAGCCAATGCCGCCGTCGGCGCCTTGCCCAGTGCAAGGCCCGGCGCCACCCCGCTCGACGATCTTCGCCAGAAAATCAGGCCCGCGCCGCAGGAGCGGCTTGCCCGCATGGTCGACATCAACGAGGAACGCACCGCGCAGATCCTGCGCAAATGGGCGGCCCAGGAAGTCGCGGCCTAGACCATGCCCTCCGCAACCCTTTTCGATCTCCTCCCTGATTTCGGTACGCGCGCGCAGCGCGTCAGCCCGCCTCAGGCCACGGTCGACCCTCGGCGGGCCCCTGAACCGGCGGCATCCCAGGCCGATATCGGCACCCTGATCGCCGAGGCGGTTGCCCAGGCGGAGGCCACACTCACGGAACGCTTCTCGGCCGCCCATGAAGCCGCGCTGGAAGCGGAGCGCCAGGCCAATGCCGAGGAAGCGAGAATCTTTCTGGAGAGCTTCGGCGGCGATGTCGGCAACGCCGTGTCGTCGCGCATCGACGCCATGGAGGCGCGTGTCACCGATCTCGTCGCCGCCACGGTCGCCCGCATCCTTGGCGGCGTCGTCAGCGACGACGTGCAGAAGCGTTCGCTTGAAGCGCTTGCCGGCGCGGTTCGTGAAGCTGTCGGCGACAGCGAAGCGGTGCGTATCGCCGTGCGCGGGCCGCTCTCGCTATTCGAAACACTGAAGGCATCGCTCGGGCCGCGCACTGCCAATCTCGACTTCACCGAGGCGCCCGGCTTCGACCTGACCGTCAACATCGACGAAGCGGTGTTCGAGACCCGCATGGCCGAGTGGTCGGAAACTCTGTCCGAGGTTCTGTCGTGAGCGTCGCTGAAGCCGATCACGGCAGGCACGAGATCATCATCGTGCGGCATGCGCATGGCGACCACGACGAAGGTCACCACGGCGGCGTCTGGAAGATCGCCTTCGCCGACTTCATGACGGCGATGATGTGTTTCTTCCTGGTCATGTGGCTGATCAACGCCGCCAACGAACAGACCAAGGCGGCTGTCGCCAGCTATTTCAACCCCGTCAAGCTGGTCGACCGCAACTCGAGCCGCAAGGGCCTGGAAGACCTTGGTGACGGTCCGAATGCAATCGGCGCGACCGCCGAAAGCCCGCAACAGGCGACAGGCAAGAGCGGGCAGGACGGCACCGGTGGCGCGGGCACATCCGAACGCAAACAGGACAAGCAGGAACAACAGCAGTCGGAGAGGTCCGACGAGCATCTCTTCGCCGACCCTTACGCGGTGCTCTCGGAGATCGCCACCGACACCGGCGTCATGCAGAACGTCAGCCAGAAGGGCGACGGCGGCGCGCAAAGTGCCGGCCCGGCGACCGGCGCCTCCGGTGGCGCGTCCTATCGCGATCCCTTCGAGCCGGATTTCTGGTCGCAGCAGGTCGCGGCACCGGGCGCCGAGGCGAGTGCCCAGCGCCCCAGGATCGAAGGCGACCCGGTCAAGCCGGGCGACAAGGCCGCCGAGACACAGGTCGCCAAGGTCAAGGCCGTGCCGCCGGCACCGCCTCTCAAGGACGCGCCCCTCGAGCCCTTGGCCAAGGATGCGGCCGCGACGATGGCCAAGGCCAGCGATATCAAGGCCGGCGATACCAAGGCCAGCGATACCAAGGCCAGCAATGCAAAGGCTGGAGAAGGCAACGCCGCGGAAGCGGCCAAGGCGGACGCCACCCTTGCCAGCCGAGAAGCCGCGAAGCCCGAAGCCGCGAAGCCCGAAGCCGCGGAAAAAGCTCCGACCGCCGCCGCGCTGAAGGCGGCGGCCGATGTCAAGCGGCAGCTGGCCGATGCCTTCAAGCCCGGCGACAAGCTGCACGATGGCGTCTCGGTCGAGGCCACGGACAAGGGCGTCGTCATCTCCATCACCGATCGGCTCGACTTCGGCATGTTCGAAGTCGGCTCGGCCTTGCCGAGCCGCGAACTGGTGCTGGCGATGGAAAAGATCGGCCGCATCGTCAACAGCCAGAAGGGCACCATCAGCATCAACGGCCACACCGATGCACGCCCCTTCCGCAGTGACAGCTACGACAACTGGCGGCTGTCGACGGCGCGCGCCCATTCCGCTTACTACATGCTCGTGCGCGGCGGCGTCGACGAACGCCGCATCACCGAAGTCGCAGGCTTCGCCGACCGCCAACCAAAGGATCCGGCCGATCCCATGGCGGCGGTCAACCGTCGCATCGAGATATTGATGGCGGCCGGCGGATGAGGCGGGTGGCCGTCACCAGCCGCTTGATGGGCCTGTTGCTGCTGGCCGCCGGACATCCATCGTCCGGCTTCGCCCAGGATGCGCTGCAGCCCTATCAGCTGGTGCGCTCGCTGCAGCTCATCCAGGACCGCATCGCCGCCGGCGATCACGCCGCCATGCCGATGCAGGCCAAGCTGCTCGAGATGACCGATGCGCGTCTGCGCGAGGCGGATGCGCAGGATTTCGAGGACCCAAAGAACTTTCGCGCGCTCCTGGTCTACGGCATGAGCGGCGGCAATCCGGTGACTGTCGAGGCAGCCGTGTCACGTGCCGCCGCCGATCCGGGTGACCTGGCCATCGCCAAGGGCGTGATCGACTATCTGAATGGCCGGCCCGGCGACGCGATCACAGCCCTCGGGCCGATCGATCCGATGGCGCTGCCCGGCGATCTCGGCGCATTCCTGGCCTTGGTCAAGGGATCGCTTCTAGCCGGCGACGATCCAGCGGCGGCACTCAAATTGCTCGATGAGGCCAAGCTGCTCAGCCCCGGCACGCTGGTCGAGGAAGCGGCCTTGCGGCGCTCGGTCGGCATTGCCGTGGCGCAAGGCGACGCGGCGCGTTTCGCGCTTGCTTCCACGCAGTATGTCGAGCGCTACCTCTATTCGCCCTATGCCAGCCAGTTCGCGGATTCTTTCGTCTCCGGGGTCATCGCACTGCACATGTCGATCAGCCAGGACAAGCTGGCCGACATCACCTCGATGATGGATCCCGAGCGCGAGAAGGTGATCTATCTGCGCATCGCCCGCCGTGCCGCGATCGACGGCCTGAACGAATTGTCGGCCTTCGCCTCGACGCGAGCCGAACAGGGCCGCGACGGCAACACCAATCAGGATGATCCGCGCGCCCTGCTTTATTCCAGCCTGTCCACCGTGACCTCGGACACCATCGAGGATGTGCGCACCAAGCTCGGCAAGATCGATCGCAGCAAGCTGTCGGATGGTGACCGCGACCTGCTCGACGCCGCACAGGCCATCGCCGGTGAAGTGGTGGCGCCACCCGCTTCTCTTCCAGCCGCAAGTCCGGCGCCCGCGGCAGCTGCGCCGACGCAACCCGAAGTTACCGCCGCGCAGGCCGCCGACGCCGCCGGGTTGCCACCCGTCGAAGGCGCTGCCTCCGAACAGCCCGCAGTTACGCCAGCCAGCGGCGTCGCGACCGTTGCGCCAAGCGCGCCGGTTCCTTCGGCCGAAACCGCAACCGTCCTCCCGGCCTCGGCGCCCGCGGCCTCGGCCAGCCCTGACAAGACCGACCCAACCGACGCCGCCATGATGAAAACCCGTCGACAGCTCGACCTGATCGACCAGATGCTTGGAGCCGCCCCGAAATGACACCCAGCCTCGGCCCAGGCCTGCCAGGATTTACCGCCGCGCGCACCACGGCGGACCAGCCGGCCGCGCCGGGAAAGAAGGATGATGACGGTTTCGGCAAGATGGTGCACGCCGACGCGAACCCGGCCCGCCCGGAAAAGCAGCCGCCGACAGAGGCCGGGTCGCGCGATCCGCGCTGGAGCAAGCTCGCCGCTGGCCTTGCGGCGCAGGCGGGCGAGGACAAGCCGATGCCGGACGGCAAAGCTCGGGCCGCACGGGCCGCACCGACCGGATTGACGGCGGCGAAATCCACGAAGGACGGCAAGGATGCCCGGGCTGCCAAGGACACCGACGCTGAAACACCAGTGTCCGATGCCGGTTCAACGCCGCTTGACGATCATCTGCCGCTTCTGATGGCATTTCATGACCTGCGCCATTTCTCGACATCGACCAAGTCGGCCGACGTCGGCGAAACCGGCCAGGACGCCGCTGTCGAGGGGCAGGTTCTGCCGAAGGGCTACCGGCCGAAGTCGGCCGCCAGCAATGGCAACGTCGAACCTATGTCGAAGCCTGAGCGGGCGTCGCTCGTCGACGGGCCGTTGACGAAACTTGACGAGCCTTCCGCGCGCGACGCCGCTGCTGGCGCGCCGCGGCGCGCCAATGCGATCGCCGCCGGCCCATTGCCGGAGACGACCCCGGCCGACGTGCCGGGCGTGGATCCGAAACAGGCGACGCCACGGCTGAAGTCTATCGCCGACGTTCAGTCTTCGTTGCGTTCCGAACCGGGAAAACGGCTCTCGACGGCGGGGCGCATCGATGTGGTTTCCGAGCGCAGCTTCCCTGCCCCGCCGCAGGCGCCGATGAGCCAGGCAGCGCTCAGCGTGATCGGCGCCATAACCGCCGATGGCGGCCCGCGGCAGGTGCATTCGACGGCTTCCGCGGCTACCCAACTGGCCAGCCCTGTTGCCGTTCCGACACATGTGTTGAAGATCGAACTCCACCCGGCCGAACTGGGCATGGTCGCGGCACACCTTCGCCTCTCCGGAGAACAACTCACGATTGAACTGAAGCCCGAAACACACGACGCTTACCGTCGGCTTTCCAGCGATAGCGAGGCTATCGTCAAGTCGCTGCGCGGCCTGGGCTTCGAGGTTGATAAGGTCACCATCATGCAACCGTCGGTGGCCGTTGCGGCTGCAACCCGGACGGATGCAACCGCGTCGATGACCGCGGTGCCTGGCCGCGACCAGTCGTCCTTTCAGCCCGGAAATTCCAGCGGCGGCAATGGCGGAGCCGGCGGCCAGCAACCGGGCCAGCAATCCGCAAGGGGTAACCACGATGACGCGCAAGCACACGGCCGCGCCGTTTCGCCTTCTCGCGAGCGCGCTGGCGGCGATATCTTTATCTAGCTTTGCGGGCGGCGCCGCTGCCGCCACCAATCCCTGCGAGCCGGAGATCCTGCGTGCCGCCGACCGCTACGGCATACCTGCCGGCATCCTCTACGCGGTTGGCCTGACAGAGACCGGCAAGAAAGGCAGCCTTCAGCCTAACGCATTGAATATAGAAGGAAAAGCAGTCTTCCCGAAAAGCCGTACCGAGGCACTTGCCACTTTCGCCAACGCCCAGCGCGAGGGCAAGACGCTGATCGATCTCGGCTGCATGCAGATCAATCATCACTACCACGCCTCGCATTTCCGCAGCGTCGAGGACATGCTCGACCCCCGCCAGAATGTCGACTACGCGGCACGTTTCCTGGCCGATCTCCATGCCCGCCACGAGACTTGGTCGATGGCCGTCGCGCGCTATCATGCCGGTCCCGACAACGATCCGGCGCAGAAGGTCTATGTCTGCCGGGTCATCGCCAACATGGTTGCCACCGGTTTTGGCAAATGGACAACCAACGCCCGCTCCTTCTGCAACCCATAGGCGTATTTTCAACCTCCAATATGCCCGCCGCGCCGCACCGGGGCGTCATTTTGACTTCGACAAGACTTGGCCTCCCAAGCACATCTGGCTGCACGCTAATGCAACCGGCACGATTCCAGACTCCCAAGAAACTAGTTACAAGAAATGACCGTGTTCAGGATTCCCGCCACCGGTTACGCCTCTTTCCACGGGGCAAATGTGCTGATTCGGAGGCGGGGCCGATGATCGTTATCGTTGACGAGCGAGAGCTCGTAACAGAGGGATACAACTCACTTTTTGACCGCGAGGGGGTCGCCTGCGCAGGTTTCGCGCCCGGCGAGTTCGGCGAGTGGGTGAACTCGGCCGCCGACGCCGATCTGCGCTCGGTCCGCGCCTTCCTTATCGGCGACTGCCGCGAAGGCTCGATCTCTCCACGCCAGATCCGCGACCGCACCGGAGCTCCCGTCATAGCTCTCAGCGAACAGCATTCGCTGGAAAACACGCTGCGGTTGTTCGAGAGCGGCGTTGACGACGTCGTCCGCAAGCCCGTCCACATCAGAGAGATCCTAGCCCGCATCACCGCAATCCGCCGCCGCGCCCAGGAGGATGTCGCCTACACCGAGATCGGCGCCATGCGCATCTTCATGGACGGCCGCGATCCGGAGATCGACGGCCAGCCGCTGCCCTTGCCGCGCCGTGAACGCCGCATTCTCGAATATCTGGCGAGCAACCGCGGCCGCCGCGTCACCAAGACCCAGGTGTTCAACGCCATCTATGGCATCTTCGACGAAGAGGTCGAGGAGAACGTGGTCGAAAGCCACATCAGCAAACTGCGCAAGAAGCTGCGCGAGAAGCTGGGCACTGACCCGATCGATTCCAAACGTTTCCTCGGCTACCGGCTGGTGTTCTGATGCCGTATCGCGCCAGCTTCGCGCAAGACAAGGCGCGTAGCCTCGCCGCCAGTGGCATGGATATTGCGGAGACATCTCGATGAGCCTCTACGGAATGATGCGGACCGGCGTTTCCGGCATGAACGCACAGGCCAACCGCCTGTCGACGACAGCCGACAACATCGCCAATTCCGATACCACCGGCTACAAGCGGTCCTCCGCCGAATTTTCGACGCTGATCATGCCGTCGACGGGTGGCGCCTACAATTCCGGCGGCGTCACCACGACGATCCGGCAGGCGGTCAGCGATCCGGGCGTGCTCCAGTACACCACGTCTGTCTCCGACCTTGCCGTCAGCGGCGATGGCTTCTTTGTCGTCCAGGACCCGAGCGGTACGCCCTATCTGACCCGCGCCGGCGCCTTCGTTCCCGACGCGCAGGGCCGCCTGGTCAACGCGGGCGGCTTCCAGCTGATGGCCTACAGCTACGCCAACGGCACGCCGGCTGCGACAGTGAACGGCTTCGAAGGTCTGGAGCCGGTTGTCATCTCCGACCAGGGATTGACCGCGACTCCGAGCACCGCGGGTAGCTTCAGCGGCAATCTGCCTGCAGGTGCGACAGCGGTCGCCACTGCCAACCTGCCCGGCGCCAACGCGGCCACCGCACAGTACACCTCGAAATCGTCGATGGTCGCCTATGACAACCTCGGCAACAAGAAGCTGCTCGATGTCTATTTCACCAACACGGGTACAGGCACTTGGCAGGTGGCGGTTTTCGACCAGTCGAAGGCGACGGCTGGAACATCGTTCCCCTACACCGGCGGCGCACTCGGCACGGCCAACCTGACCTTCGACACCACCACCGGCAAACTCACCGGCACGCCCACCAGCGTTTCATTCACCGTGCCGGGCGGCGCGAGCCTCAATCTCGACCTGTCGACGCTGACGCAGCTCGGTACCGGCTTCACCGTTTCCGACGCCCAGGTCAACGGCAATGCGCCGAGCACCATCGACAAGGTCCAGATCAGCAAAGACGGCACCATCTACGCCCAATACAAGGACGGCACCTCCAAGCCGCTCTACAAGATACCGCTGGCCGACGTTCAGAGCCCGGACCAGCTCAAGGCCCTTCCCGGCAACGTCTATGCCCAGGGCACTGATTCCGGTGCGGTCCGTGTCGGCTTCGCCAATGAAGGCAAGGCCGGTTCCATCATCTCCGGCGCGCTCGAAAACTCCAATGTCGATATCGCCGAGGAACTCACCGACATGATCGCGGCGCAGCGCAGCTACACCGCCAATTCGAAAGTCTTCCAGACCGGTTCCGACCTGATGGACGTCCTTGTCAACCTGAAGAGATAAACCGGGCGTCGCCCGTGAAAGACCAGCATGTCGCTATCCTCCGCATTGAGTATCGCCCAATCGGCGCTTATGAATACCGCGCGGCAGACCAGCGTTGTCTCGCGCAACATCGCCGACGCTTCCAATCCGGATTACACGCGCCGCATCTCCGTCATCACCAGCACGGCGCCCGGCGCTCGTTTCGTTGATGTCCAGCGTGCGGCCAACGACCTGCTGTTCCGCCAAAACCTCGGTGCCCTGTCGGCGTACAGCGGTCAGAACGCGCTCTACAGCGGCATGGATCAGCTGGACGTTTCGGTCAACGGTGTCGACAACGCGTCCTCGCCCTCGACGGCGATCGCCAATCTGCAGCAGGCGCTGCAGCTCTACGCCACATCGCCGTCCAATCAGAATCTCGGCTCGAGCGTCATCGACGCGGCCAAGCAGGTCGTGCGCTCCCTGAATGAAGGCTCCAAGGCCATTCAGGATTTTCGAACCCAGACGGACGGCCAGATCGACACGGCGATCAAGGACCTCAACTCGCTGCTTGGCCAGTTCCAGGACGCCAACCAGGCAGTCATGTCCGGGACCCGTTCCGGCACCGATGTTTCCGACGCTCTCGACCAGCGCGACGCGCTGCTGAAGAAGATCTCGAACTATGTTCCGATCTCGACCTTCACGCGCGGCGACAACGATATGGTCATCACCACGGGCGACGGCACGACGCTATTCGAGACGATACCGCGCACGGTGAGCTTCACGCCGGCGGCCGGCTATGCCGCCGGAGCCGCTGGCAACACCGTCTATATCGACAACGTGCCGATTTCGGCGGGAACCGGTGGCAACACAACCGCCAGCGGCACGCTTGCCGGTCTGCTGCAATTGCGCGACGGCGTCGCCTCGACCATGCAGAGCCAGCTCGACGAAACCGCGCGCGGCTTGATCACCGCCTTTGCCGAGACCGCACCGTCGATGCCCAACGCCGCCGGCCTGTTCACCTGGTCTGGCGCGCCGGCCGTACCGGCGGCAGGCACGCTCGTCAACGGCCTTGCCGGCACGATCAGCATCAATGCCGCGATGGATCCAAGCGTCGGCGGCAATCCGACATTGCTGCGCGATGGCGGCGCCAACGGTTTGGCCTATGTCGCGAACACCACGGGCGGCGCCTCCTATTCCAACCTCCTGATCGCTTATGGCGACCAGCTCGACAAGCCGATGACGTTCGATTCCGCGGCAGGTATTTCGGCAACGTCCAGTGTTTCCGACTACGCCGCCAATTCGATCGGCTGGCTCCAAAGCGTGCGCCAGCAGGCTTCGACCGCCGCCGACGCCAAGGAGGCATTGGCACAGCGCAGCGCCGACGCGCTGTCCAACGCGACCGGGGTCAATATCGACCAGGAAATGTCGCTGATGCTCGATCTCGAACACACGTATCAAGCATCGGCCCGGATGATGAAGACTGTCGACGACATGATGACGGCGCTGTTGAGCGCGGTGGGATAAAGCCATGACTTCCGTCTCTTCTGCCGCCCTTTCGAACGCCGCGCGCTATCAGCAGATGCGCATGCAGGCCGATCTTGTCAAAGCCACGAAAGAATCCTCGACCGGCAGGATCGCCGATGTTGGACTTGCGCTGGGTGGACGCACCGCCCAGTCCGTCACCTTTTCGCGCGATCTCGACCGGCTCAACGTCATTGTCGATTCGAACGGACTGGTCGCGGCCCGGCTTTCATCGACCCAGACCTCGCTCGGCCAGCTCTCAAGCGTCGCGCAGACCTTCCTGTCCAGCCTGACCACGGCATCGTCGGGCGACAACTCCGACAGCCTGACCCAGTCGACCGGCCAGACGACGATCCAGCAGCTTGCCTCGATCCTCAACACCAGCGTCAACGGCGAATACCTGTTTGCCGGCACCAACACCGACGTCAAGCCGATCAACGATTTCACCGCGCCCGGCTCACCCGCCAAGGCCGCCTTCGACGCCTCTTTCGTCGCCAATTTCGGCTTCCCGCCCAATGACCCGCTCGCGGCCAACATCACCGCCGCCCAGATGGACGACTTCATCACCAACGACGTCGAGCCGCAGTTCCTCGGCTCTGGCTGGCAGACCAACATGTCGAATGCCACCGACCAGCAGATCGTCAGCCGCATCGCGCTCAACGAAACCACCGAGACCTCGACCGGCGCCAACAGCGACGGCATCAAGAAGCTTGCCATGGCCGCTGCCATGGTCAGCAGCCTGATGTCCACCAACATCAGCCAGGCTGCGAAAGATACGATCGTTAGCCGCTCGCAGATCTTGGTCGGCGAGGCGCTGAGCGGCATCGCCCAGGTCCAGTCGGAAACCGGCATCGTCCAGAAGCGCGTCTCGGACGCCAGCGACCGCATGAAGACGCAGGTCGACCTGTTCGAACGGCACATTCTCGATCTCGAAGCCGTCGACCCGGCGGAAGCCGCGACCCGCGTCGCCGATCTGACGCAGCATATCGAGACGTCCTTTGCTCTGACAGCGCGCCTGCAGCAGCTCAGCCTGTTGAATTACCTGACCTGACAACTCCAGCGGAACGGTAGAGCCAACGATGTACCAATTCTCCTACGCCGACGTCCAAAGCACCTCCGTCTCGGACGCCAAGGACCGTGAGCGTGAGCTTTTGACCCGCTCGATCGACATGCTGTCGGCGGCCGCCGCCGCCGGCCAGGATTCGATGGAGGCGGTGGAGGCGCTGCATTTCACCAACCGTGTCTGGACGACCTTCGTCGAGGATCTCGGCTCCAGTGACAACGCGCTTCCCAAGGAATTGCGCGCCAACCTGATTTCCATCGGCCTGTGGCTGCTGCGCGAGGCGGAGGATATCCGCCAGGGCCGCACCGACAATTTCGAAGGGCTGATCGAAGTGTCCCAGATCATCCGCGACGGCATTCAATGACCAACACGCTGAAGATCTCGTTGAAGCCGAACGAGAAGATCTACATCAACGGCGCCGTCATCCGCGTCGACCGCAAGGTCACCGTCGAACTGATGAACGATGTGCAGTTCCTGCTCGAGAGCCATGTGATCCAGGCCGAAGAGGCCTCGACACCGCTCAGGCAGCTGTATTTCATCCTGCAGGTCATGCTGATGAACCCGGCCGGCGCGGACGAAGCGCGCGAGATGTTCCGCCGCTCCCTGCCGCTATTCCTGGCCAGCTTCGAGGACGCCGAGATCCGTGGCACGCTGAAGCAGATCGACCGTATGGTCGGCGAGGACCATATCTACGAGGCATTGAAGGCGATCCGTTCGCTTTATCCTCTCGAACGCCGCGCGCTTGGCGGCAATGACGATGTTCCGGGCGCGTCGCGCCCGCTTGCCGTGGGAGCACGCTGCTAATGACCGTGGACATGACGACGACGATACCGGTTGGCTCCAATTCGACCACCACGTCGACCTCGAAGACAGCGGTCGACTACCAGTCCTTCCTGAAGCTTCTGATCGCCGAGATGAAGAACCAGGATCCGACCAAGCCGATGGATTCGACGCAATACGTCGCCCAGCTCGCCACCTTCTCGCAGGTCGAGCAGTCGGTTCAGACAAACACCAAGCTCGAGCAGATCATGCAGTCCTCGGCACTGTCGCAGGCCGACGCGATCATCGGCCGCACGATCACCTCGGCCGACGGCAAGACCACCGGAACGGTGGCTTCGGTGACGCTCGCCAGCAACGGACTTATCGCTGTGCTGCAGGACGGCACCCAGGTTCCCGTCGGCGCAGGCGTGTCCATCAAGCCGGCAAGCTAGGCCAACCGCCACATGAACGAGGCCGACGCACTCGACATCGTCCAGTATGCGGTGTGGACGGTGCTGACCGCGTCTGCTCCGGTCGTGCTGGTCGCCATGGCGGTCGGCATCGGCATCGCCCTCATCCAGGCGCTGACGCAGGTCCAGGAAATCACCTTGACCTTCGTCCCGAAGATCGTTGCCATCATGCTTGTGGTGGCGCTGACCGGCCCGTTCATCGGCGGCCAGATATCGGCCTTCACCAACGTCATCTTCGAGCGCATCCAGAACGGGTTCTGAGCCTGGAAGTATCCGTTTTGATCAAGGGGTTTTAGGGACCCATTCTTGCTGCGCTTTGAGGAGGGCGTTTGCGAGGGTCGGCATGGAGCTTTTCCTTCACTTGCATGCCGGCGGCCAGACCGCGGGCCACCTCCCGAGATGCTGCATGCCGCGAGGCGCGTTGAGATAAGGCATCCGGCAAGCCAGCGGAAACGTGGCCCTTTGCTATCCCCTTGTTGGACCATGATCTTCCGCGCAAGACATTCGCCCTTTGCGGCGCGATGCCATAGTTTCGGCAAACCATCCGGGGAAACGGATCAGCGCAAGGATCAGCACGCCGTGGCAGGAACCCATCCATGATCGACGAAAAACCGGAAAGCGAAGGCGTCTCGGCGCTGGCGCCCTTCCGGCATGGCATCTTCCGCGCCGTATGGGCCGCGAGTCTCGTCTCGAATTTCGGAGGCCTGATCCAGGGCGTCGGCGCTGCCTGGATGATGACCACGATCGCCACCTCGCCCTATCAGGTCGCGCTGGTCCAGGCCTCGACCACCTTGCCGATCATGCTGTTCGCGCTCGTCGCCGGCGCCATTGCCGACAGCTTCGACCGGCGCAAGGTGATGCTGGTCGCACAGAGCTTCATGCTGGTCGTCTCGGTGCTTCTGACCGTATTCACCTACTACAATTTGCTGACGCCCTGGACGCTTCTCGCCTTCACCTTCCTGATCGACAGCGGCACGGCGCTCAACAGCCCCTCCTGGCAGGCTTCCGTCGGCGACATGGTTCCGCGCAACAAGGTGCCCGCCGCCGTGGCGCTGAACTCCATGGGCTTCAATCTGACGCGCAGCGTCGGCCCGGCGATCGGCGGCATCATCGTCGCCGCAGCTGGCGCCGCGGCCGCCTTCGCGGCGAATGCGGTGAGCTATATCGGCCTCATCGTCGTGATGGCGCGCTGGAAGCCTGATGTCCCGGTATCGACCTTGCCGCGCGAGTCGCTGGGCGCGGCCATGGGCGCTGGCCTGCGCTATGTCGCCATGTCGCCCAACATCGGCAAGGTGCTGGTCAGGGGCGCGGCCTTCGGCTTCAGCGCTGGCGCTGTCCTGGCGCTCCTGCCGCTGGTGGCACGCGACGTCGTCAAGGGTGACGCCTTGACCTACGGCATCATGCTCGGCGCCTTCGGCATCGGCGCCGTCGGCGGCGCGCTGATCAGCGTGCGGCTGCGGCAATTGCTCTCCAGCGAGACGATGGTGCGCTGCGCCTTCGCCGGTTTCGCCGTCTGTGCCTCCAATGCGGCGATCAGCCAGCATGCCTGGCAGACATCGCTTGGCCTGCTGGTTGGCGGTGCCTGCTGGGTGATCGCGCTCTCGCATTTCAACGTCACCGTGCAGATGGCGACGCCGCGCTGGGTGGTCGGCAGGGTGCTATCGGTCTACCAGACCGCGACCTTCGGCGGCATCGCGCTTGGCAGCTGGATCTGGGGCGTCGTCGCCGATGCGCATGGCGCCGAGACGGCGCTGATCGCAGCCGCCATCGCCATGCTGGCCGGCGGCGCCATCGGCCTTGTGCTGCCGCTGCCGCAGCAGCAGGTGCTGAACCTCGACCCGCTCAACCGCTTCAAGGAGCCACATCTGGCACTCGACCTGAAGCCGCGCAGCGGCCCCATCGCCATCATGATCGAATATGTGATCCGGCACGAAGACGAGGCGGAATTCCTCGCCACCATGGCCGAACGCGGACGCATCCGCCGCCGCGACGGCGCCCGCAACTGGACGCTGGCGCGCGATCTCGAAAATCCCACGATATGGATCGAGCACTATCACACGCCGACCTGGCTCGAATATGTCAGGCACAATAGCCGCATCACCCATGCCGACGCCATGGTCGGCGAACGCCTGCGGGCGCTGCACAGCGGCGACGAGCCGCCGCGCGTGCGTCGTGTGATCGAGCGTCCGACGACCGCCGGCACGGCGCTCGTGATGGCCAAAGGACCGATCGAGCACTGACGCCTAAGTTGCGCCCTAACCCTCGCCCGACAGGTCCCGGCGCGCCTTTTCGAGTTCCTCGGCGTAGCGCCGCATCAAATGGCCCTCGGTCAGAAGCCCGAGCACGATGTGATCGGTGAAATCCTCGACCACGGCCAGTTCTTCGGCGCCGGCACGCTGGAACGTCTCGGCGGCGGCCTGCACGTTCATGCTGGGCACAAGGACGGCATCCTTGTACTGGGCAAGATCGCGCACCGGCACCTCGCCGCCGGCTTGATCGCTGTGCAGTTCGGCCACGATCAGCACGCCGACATACTCGTCACCCGGATCGACGGCGATAACGCGCTGGGCCGAGCCGAGCGGGATTTCCTTGCGGAAGACGTCCAGCGTCGTCGAGGCATCGATCGTCCTGATGTCCTTGCGCATCATCGAGCCGACGGTGAGGCTGCGCATCCAACCGACGTCGTGGGCGCTGCGGATCGTCTCGCCGCGCAGATGGAAGCGCCATGTCGAGAACGAATAGCCGAAGGTCTCGCGCACCAGGATCGCCGCCATGATCGAGGCGGCCAGCACCACGCCGGTGAGTGTCAGGTCGCGGGTCGATTCCAGCGCCAGGAAGGTCATCGTCAGCGGACCGCCGACGACACCGACGGCCAGCGATGTCATGCCGACGACGGCGGCCACGGAAGGGTCGATACCGGTCGCCGGCGAGACCAGCGCCATCACGCCGGCGAACGCCTTGCCGAGCAGCGCGCCGAGAAACAGCGAAGCGAAGAACAAGCCACCGCGAAAACCAGAGCCTAGCGAGACGGCTGATGCCGCGAGCTTCAGCACGAAGACGCTGGCGACAACGGCCAGACCGTAATTCATGGCGAATTCGCGATGCAGCGCGCCATGGCCGCTGGACAGGACCTGCGGCGTGATCAGTCCCAGCAGGCCGACAATGACGCCGCCGATGACAGGGCGCAGCGAGGCATCGATGGACAGCCTGTTGAACCCGCGTTCGATCAGCGTCACCAGTTGCATGATGGCGATCGAGGCCGCACCCCCGAGCAGCCCAAGCATCAGGAACGGCACATACTGGCTGGGGGTGAGCGCCGGCAGGCCGGCAAGTTCCAGCGGAAACGGCACGCCGCCGAACATTTCCGCCGTCAGCGAAGCCGAGATCGCGGCGGTCATGACCGGCGCGACGTTGGCGACCGAATAGATGCCGATGACCAGTTCGAAGCCGTAGAACGCCCCCGTCAGCGGCGCGTCGAAGGCGGCGGCGATGGCACCGGCGGCACCGCAGCCGACCAGGATGCGGACATCGTTGCGGCGCAGCCTGAACATCCGCGCTAGCCGCGACGCCACGCCGGAGCCGACCTGCGTATAGCCCGCCTCCAGGCCGACCGAAGCGCCGAAGCCGCTGGAGATCATCGTCTGGCCGACGATGATGAAGGTGTCGGTCAGCGACATGCGCCCGCCATAGAGCGCGTTGGCCTCGATCGGATCGACCGGTGTGCGGAATTTCCGCTTTCTCAGCCAGATCACGCTCAGCCCGAGCAGGATGCCGCCGATTGCCGGGGTCAGCGCCTGCATCGGGTTGGCGAGCGAGAACATGCCGGAAAGCCGGCCACCTGGTTGGACGCCAAACAACAGCCCATGCATATCCTGCACGATCTGGCTCATCGCGGTGACCAATATGCCCGCCATGACGCCGATGATGCCGGCCAGGATGACCACCGCGATGCCGCGTGCTTCGAGCAGCGGGATCGACCTCAAAAGCACCGCGCGCAGCCGGCGGGCGTAGACTTGCGGTTGGTTTCTGGAAAGCACCGGGGCGGCTCGCCGATATCGGAAAAGGCAACGGAAAGCCGCTGATACGCCCGCCGACACCGCATGGCAACCACAATGGCGACATGGAAGGCGCCGTTGTGGCCAAGAGGCCGCTCATTGCGTGAAGCGCTCAGGTCGGCATCGGCTCGCCGGCCTCATAGAGCACGAGATTGCGCTCGCCAATGCCAAGCGTAGTCCAGGTCGAGCGCCACTCGGCGATGTGCAGCGAGCGGAAATGCGCATCGAGGGCGGGCCTGTCGCGCCACACCTCGGTGACGCGGATCAGCCCGGCATCGAGCACATCTCGTGCATAGGAATATTCGAGGCAGCCATCCTCGGCGCGGCTGCCCGATATCATGCGCTCCATCGCGGACTTAGCCTCCTCGAACTTGTCGGGCGGCAGGCGGATCGTGCCGATGATGACGAGCATGGGTCTTCCTTTTTGCGAGACGTCGGAGCGGGCCACTCTCCCACCCTCGCGCAAGCTTGGCCAGCTACCCTCGCCGGGTTGTCGCATGCGCGGCAGCACATGGTTCGAGGACTTCAATGGCGATCACCGAAAGCATCCAGCCGGGCGCGGTGGCCAAGAATGGCCGCGACATCTTCTTCGCGCTCGGCATCGTCGTCATCCTGGCCGTGCTGTTCCTGCCGATCCCGGCCTTTCTCATCGACATCGGCCTTGCTTTCTCGATCGCGCTTTCGGTGCTGATCCTGATGGTGGCGCTGTGGATCCAGCGGCCGCTCGATTTCTCCTCGTTTCCGACCGTTCTGCTCATCGCCACAATGCTGCGGCTGTCGCTCAACATCGCCACCACGCGCATGATCCTGTCGCACGGCAATGAGGGCACGCACGCCGCCGGCTATGTCATCGCCGGCTTCTCCAAGCTGGTGATGGCGAGCGACTTCGTCATCGGCCTGATCGTCTTCATGATCCTGATCGTGGTGAACTTCATCGTCATCACCAAGGGCGCCACCCGTATCGCCGAAGTCGGCGCCCGCTTCACGCTGGACGCCATCCCCGGCAAGCAGATGTCGATCGACGCCGACCTTTCCGCCGGCATGATCGACGACAAGACCGCGCAGTTGCGGCGACGTGAACTGGAGGAGGAGTCCTCCTTCTTCGGCTCAATGGACGGCGCCTCGAAATTCGTCCGAGGCGACGCCATCGCCGGCCTCATCATCACCGCCATCAACATCGTCGGCGGCATCGCCATCGGCTACATCAGGCACGGCATGGGTATGGGCCAGGCCGCCGACGTGTTCATCAAGCTGTCGGTCGGCGACGGCCTCGTCACCCAGATCCCGGCGCTCATCGTCTCGCTCGCCGCCGGCCTGCTCGTTTCCAAGGGCGGCACCCGCGGCTCGACCAACCAGGCCGTGTTCGGCCAGCTCGGCGCCCATCCGCGAGCCCTCTATGTCGCGGCGGCGCTGCTGGTGCTGCTCGGCCTGATGCCCGGCCTGCCGCTCTTCCCGTTCTTCGCGCTGGCCAGCGGCATGGCCGGCCTCGGCTACATCATCCCAATGCGCGCCAACCGGGTCCTCGCCGAGGCCGAGGCGCTGAAGGACAAGGAGAAGGCAAGCAAGGTCGAGGAGGAGAAGAACTCGGTCAAGGCCTCGCTCGCCACCGCCGAGATCGAGCTTCTCATCGGCAAGCAGCTTTCGACCCGTCTCCTGGTATCGCACCAGGAGCTGGTCTTCCGCATGTCCAAGATGCGCAAGAAATTCGCGCAGCAATACGGCTTCGTCGTGCCGGAAGTGCGCGTCGCCGACGATTTCGCCATCCCGCCGAAAAGCTACCAGATCAAGGTGCACGGCACAGTGGTCGCCGAATACCAGATGCGGGTCGGCGAGATCATGGTGCTGCTCGGCAATCGCGACGTGCCTGAAATACCTGGCGAGGAGATCCGCGAGCCTGCCTTCGGCATGCGCGCCTATTCCGTCATGGAAACCTTCGCCGAGGATTTGAAGCGCGAGAACTACACCTTCGCCGACAACATGTCGGTGCTGCTCACCCATCTCTCGGAAGTCATCCGCAACAACCTGCCGCAGCTTCTGTCCTACAAGGACATGAAGGCGCTGCTGGAGCGCCAGGACCAGGAATACCGCAAGCTCGCCGATGAGATCTGCACCACGCACATCTCCTATCCCGGCCTGCAGGCGGTGCTGAAGCTGCTGCTCGCCGAGCGCGTCTCGATCCGCAACCTGCATCTGATCATCGAGGCCATCGCCGAGATCGCGCCGCATGTGCGCCGCACCGAGCAGATCGTCGAGCATGTTCGCATCCGCATGGCGCAGCAGATCTGCGGCGATCTCTCGGAGGGCGGCGTACTCAAGGTGCTGCGCCTCGGCAACCGCTGGGACCTCGCCTTCCACCAGAGCCTCAAGCGCGACGCCAAGGGCGAGGTGCGCGAGTTCGACATCGATCCGCGCCAGCTCGAGGAATTCGGCCAGGACGCCACCAAGGCGATCAAGAAATTCCTCGAAGCCGGCGAGCGCTTCGTCCTCGTCACCGCGCCCGACGCACGCCCCTATGTGCGCATGATCATCGAGCGCCTGTTCACCACGCTGCCGGTGCTCTCCCACGTCGAAATCGCCAAGGGCGTCGAGATCAGGGTGCTCGGGACCATATCGTGAGCGTTCTCTCGCAGAGCGTCGTCATCGCGGCGTTCCTCGCCTTCTGTCGCATCGGCGCCTGCTTCATGCTGATGCCGGGCCTGTCCAGCGCCCGCGTGCCGGTCCAGGTCAGGCTGTTCGTGGCAGTCGCCGCCACCGGCGGCCTGCTCGCGTTCCTGTGGGACAAGATCTTTCCCTTCGTCGATGCGCGCCCGCAAATCCTGGTGCCGATGATCATCTCGGAACTTCTGGTCGGCGGGCTGATCGGCGCCATGACCAGGCTTTACATGGAAGCGCTGCGCTTCATGGGCTCGGCCATCGCCATGCTGATCGGCTATGGCGGCTCCGGCGGACCGGCGATCGAGGAGCCCGAACCGCAGGCAGCCCTTGCCGCCATCATCTCGTTCTCGGCGCTGCTGATGCTGTTCGTCTTCGATTTCGACCACGAAATCATACGCGCCCTGGTGACGTCCTACACGGTCGCGCCGGTCAACATCTTCTTCAACCCGCAGGCGGCCCTCGTCGATGTCGCCGACACGGTGTCGGACACATTCTTCCTGGTCATCCGCCTCGGCAGTCCCTTTGTCGCCTACGCCCTTCTCGTCAACCTGACGATCGGCTTCGTCAACAAGCTGACCCCGCAGATCCCGATCTACTTCATCTCGCAGCCCTTCGTCATCGCTGGCGGCATGATCATCTTCTATTTCGCCATCGGCACCATGCTGTCGCTGTTTGTCGACGGCTTCGTCGACCTGACGCTGGCGAGGTGACATGAGTACGCGCAAGGACCGCCTGCGGAAACTGGTCAAGGTGCAGGAACAGCTAAAGGCGCTGCACGAGACCCGCCACGCCACCTTCCTGGCCGCGGCAAACGCCGCCGAGGCCGAGGCCAAGGAGCTGATCGGCCATTTCGACCAGGACAATTCCCTCTCCAGCCTGTTCCCCGATCTCTACCACCGGCGCATCGCCCAGGCCGTCGTGCGCCAGGAAGAAAGCCTGGAAAGCGCCAGGCAAGAGGCCGGCCTGATTGCCACGGCAAACGCGCGCACCAACATGGTCGAACGCGCCTACAAGGACGTGCGCAACCGCGACGAGCGCGAACGCTCCGACCGTGAACGGCTGGATTTGATCGCGCAGAAGCGAAGCCAGGAGTAGCCGAGGGAATTCTGTCTATGATCCTGCAAGCTGACGCTGGCAGCGACCATACTAGAGATTGCTGCTGCGCCATCTCCCGGCGCACCGCCTAGCCTTCACAGCGGGTGGTCGACGTTCATACTTACTTCAGTGACCAGCTTGCGGCGAAGAGCCATGACATAGTCGTCCGGCCCCTTCGGCGTTATGACGAAGGCCTGGGAACCGCCAATGACCGATTTGGCAAAATAGGATGCCAACGTATTGTCGGGGTTCTCATCTTCCATCGGGATGGCGATCGCGTTGATCGTGTATCCCTTGGCAATGGCGTTCAACCTTCTCGGCTGAACAGGAAGCCCATCGTTGTTCTCGCCATTGGAAGAGATGTCGATTACTTTCCTGGCCGCCTTTCCAGGAAACTGGTCGAGCAAAAGACTGCCGATGTCGATGGCTGAGGAAACGGATGTTCCTCTGCGTCCTCTGCGGGTAATTCCGGTATCGCCTTTCTTGCTGATCACCGATGCTGCCGCTCTGGCGTCTTCCAGCCCGCAGATGTTTGTCCACGGAAGCACAGTGCGTGCGTGTCCGGGACTCGACCATTCAAAGTAAGCCACGCTGATGCAGCCAACATAGTTCCGCGCGATGGCCGCGATGATCTCTGGCGACGTGAGCGCGGCGGCATGACCCTCGCGCTGCAGGTCGGCAATCTTCGGATCGATCGAGGATGAGAAATCGACCGCGAATACGATGGCGACATCGACATCGGCGGCATGTGCTTGCGGCCCCCAAAACATCGAAGCGGCAAGTGCCCCCGCCAGTCCAAAGTACGAGCTAACCCGCTTTGCCGGCCACCTGACCGATCGCTTCGCCGGCTCCGGAATGCCCTTCCCTCTCATCCGCGGCTGCTCGTGAAAGGAGCCTGTCACAGACAAGCCAGTTACGTCCTGATGCACAGTTGCGCACATGTCATTCTCCATCGAGCAGCCGTTTCAAAGCGGCCATTTTCAGCATGTGGAAATTTGGCGAGGGATCCCCACGCCGAACAGCAGCAGATCGGCCCTGGTCCACAGAGCGTAGCAACCAAGCAAGGTCAGCGGCATGGCGAGTACCGCGAAGGATCCGCCCGACCTGACCTCCTGCAAGGCCCAGCCCAGGGCGGCGGCCGCCGCCAAGATCGCGGGCAACCGGCTGGCAAGCACCGCGCTGCGGAATGGATCGGGCCAGGCGGCCGGCCACACCGGAACCTGAGTGCCCGGTGTGTGGAAGGTGCTGCCGAATTTGCCCAGGGCGTGCAGCAGGCCGGACGTCGCCGCAAGCAGAGGATCGCCGAGCAGCAACAGGGCGATGCCGAGCCCGATCGCGCCCAGGCCTGACAGGAAGTCGCCGAGACGGTTGAGGGCGAGATCGGGAGGATCCGGCCTTGCCCAAGCTCGGTGATAGGCTTCGCCGCCGCAGAAGAAGACCAGAGTAGCCAAGGTCAGCGCAACCGTGCCACGGCTGCCAGCGAAATGATCCATCATCGCCGTGATGACAGCGCTTCCCTCCTGCAAGCCGACAGGCGCGACGGCGATCTGGATTGCAAAACCGACGACGAGGCCGAGCGCGTTGCCGCTGTTGTAGTAGCCGCCGGGTCCCCTCATGCGGGCGCGAAGCGCCGATACCAATTGTGCGAGCGGAACAAGGTTTGCCGGCGCGGTCACCACGGCACCCTCGCGACAAATCCGGCCGCCATCGACAGGGCGAACGCCGCCTGGCCGATCAAGATCATCGGCGCCGTACCGGGCGGCAGCCGGATCTGGAACAAGTTGGCATCAACGGCAAGGGGCATTGCGTTCCTCCACTGGACCTGAACTGTTGGGGGGACGATCGCCTGCCCAGGTTGCAGGCACGGCTGCAAAGGCAGAAGCCGTGTCCAAGGGATCATTCGAAGCGACCCGCAAGGGCCCGCCTGCCTGCGGCGTTCGGTTCGACATTGCGACGGACAGGATCGCACCCAGGATGATGCCGGCACCCAATACGCTCGCCGATGAGTTACGCTCGCCGAGAAAGATCGCCGCGCCCAGTGCCCCGAAAACGCATTCGGCACTGACGATCACGGCGGCGTGGCTCGCCGGCGTGAAGCGGAGGGCAGCCGTCTGTATGCCGAAGGCAATTGCGGTGGAGAACAGGCCGAGGACCGCCAGCTCCGGGGCGGCTGCGAATGCAGCGGCCAGCGACAGGTTGCCTTGCGTTGCCCCGAGCGGCAGGGCGAAGGCCGCGGCGCCAAGAAACTGTGTCGCGGCGGCGGTGAACGGTCGCGCGTGGGTCTGCATGTGCCGGCCCAATTCGATGGTCCAGAGCGCATAGCAGGCAGCCGAAAGGATGGCGGTTAGATCGCCGCCGCTGAGGCCGGTGATCCCATCCGACAAAAGCAGGTCTCCAACCACGGTCAGCCCGGCAGCGACTGTGAGGCTCGCTGTCGGGCGTTCGCCGATGAGCAACCAGGCGGCCAGTGGCGTCATTACCGTTGCCGTGCTCACAAGGAAGCTTGCATTGGTGACGGAGGCGCCGACATAGCAAAGCTGCTGAAGCGTGATGGAGATTGCAAACAACGCCCCCACCCTGGCCAAGCTGGAATAATAGCCCAGCCCAACCGGCAGCCGCCTTTCGGTCATGATGAAGGGCAGCACAAGAAGCCCACCGATCAGACAGCGCAGGCCTACCGCACTCAGCGCGTCGAGATGAACAAGCACCGTCTTTTGCGCGACATTGCCGAAGCCCCACAAAGCGGCTGCAAATAGCAGCAGCAAATTGGCTTTTGTCCTGGACACTCGCCCCCCCCAAACCAAGTCTTCCGTTGACTTGGCCCACCTAATTTAGGAAAGCCTAAGTTACTTGCCGTTACGGCAGCATTTGAGCGCGGGGGCCAACGGCGGCGAAACGTTAGTTTCGAGTTAGGATTTCGTCAGGCTGGGATAGCGAATGCGAAATGAGGACAGCGGCGCTGCAAACAGAATCTCACTCTTCGGCGGGTTCCGGATTGATAATGAAACGGCCGGTCCGCTTCGGCTGACCGGGAAACGGGGGCCAGCAATCATTGCTTATCTGGCCCTGAGTCCGGGTATGGCGGCGACACGGGAGAGGCTGGCGGACCTGTTATGGGGCGACAGCGATAGCGAACATTCGCGCAATAGTCTTCGGCAAACCCTCAGCGTCTTGCGCCGGGATCTATCGCGCGCTCGAGTGGATCTTATCCACTCGAGCGCGGAGTCCATCAATCTCAGGCCTGAGCTGGTTCGGGTCGACGTGCAGGAGTTCGAAGCGGGTCTCGCGGCCCGGTCCGCGCACGAACTCGATACGGCTTTGGCGAGCTACACCGGCCCATTTCTCGACGGACTTTATTTGGGAAGCAGTGGGTTCGATGACTGGGTCGCATCGGAACGCGACAGGCTGCTCGGCCGCGCTCTTGTGTCTTTCGAAAAACTGGCTCGCCTTGTCGACTCTGAAACCGGGCTGGTCCTTGCCGATCGCCTTCTGGCCATGGAACCGACGCGGGAAGAATCTTACCGGCTCAAGATGGAATTATTCCTCGCACGTGGCCAACGCGACAGGGCGATCAAGACATACGAGACCTGCAGAAGCATGCTGAAGAAGGAGTTCGGTGTCGAACCTGGCCCAGAGACGCGGGCGCTTTGGCAATCCCTGCTCCTTGCTGCCGAGACGGCGTCAAATGTTCCGTCGGCAAATGGTATTCCGACCGGCCAGCGCCTCGGGCGCCCGTCTATCAGCGTTGCCGATTTCACCAATCTGACCGGAAAACAAGGCGATGATTTTTTCGCCAGGGGGCTCGTCCAGGACATCACCACGGCCCTCTCCGAGGTAGCCGACTACGTCGTGCTGTCCGCGCCTCCGTCCATGGAGAAGAAAGGCCCCGGCGAAGAAGACAAAACGCCGGGAATGCTCCGGGCGCAATATTTGCTCAGCGGCAGTGTCCAGAGATCCGGCAATGGGCTGAGGGTGAACATCCAGCTTGTCGATACCGCGGGCGGCCAGCATGTCTGGGCCCAGAAATTCGACGGCAACTCAGAGAACGCGCTCGAATTCCAGGACAGGATCGCGCAGTCCGTTGTTCTGGCCGTGATCCTCGAACTTCAACTGACCAACTGGAAAGTCCGTGACAAAAGCCCGCCTGGCCCCCCTGAAGTGCGCAGGTTGGTGAACGAGGCTCTCATGAAGTATTTTGAGATGACCCAGGATTCGCTGTTGGTCGGGATTGAGCTTGCCGAGAAGGCCCTCTTGATAGGTCCCGACAACGCCCGTGCAAAGCGGACGCTCTCGATCGTGACCTCCATGGGCGTGGCGTTTGGCGCACTGCCTCGGGAGGAAGGGCTGATCGAGCGTGCGCTTCAGCTTGCGGAAGCCGCGGTGAGGGCCGTGCCGGACGATGAAATTGCCCGGTGTATCCTGTCATTCGCACTCGAAAGTTCTGGCCGTATCGACGAGGCGGTCGTCGAGTCCCGCCATGCAATCAGCCTCAACCCGAACTATCCAAGCGGTCACGGCGATATTGCGATGCTGTTTGCCCTCCGCGGACAGATCAGCGAAGCAGTCCGCGAGGCCAACGAGGCAATTCGGCTCGGGGCGCATGACGTCATCGACTTCTGGCGTCACCACGGCTTGGTTGTGGCGCTGTTTGCCGGCGGAGACGATCAGCGGGCGCTCGAAGTCGCCCGCAGGGTGGTCAGGACAAAGCCGGGCTTCGTTCGAGGCGCCCTATATTGGGCTGCGGCCGCGTCGGCAACCGGAAACAACGAAGAGGCGTCCCGGGCCATCCACCATTGCCTCTCACAACTTCCACATCTCAACCTGGGCAATGTCTGCCCTGGTTTTGTGCCACGTTATGTGAAGGATCATCAGCACTCGAGATTCCTTGAAATGTTGTCGAGAGCCGGCCTTCCCAGTTCCTAGAGCAAGGTGAGAAATCGCGGCCGGTCTGTGATCGGTTGGTCTCAAGCCAATTTCCTCCTGCCGCTCTCCAGTTTCTTCCAAGACGTTCAAATTTGAGCTTCCGTACTCACGCTTTGTCGAGAGTATCTCCTGTAATCACTTGAACCTCCTGCGCCGAAAGTTTTAGCCGTTCTGAATCGCCGGCGGCGACGATGACGATGAAATAGGAGAACGCAATGACTCGCAATCACGTTGAACGTCTTGAAGAGTTCAGGGAAATCCTGATCGCGACTCGACGCGAAGGAGTCCGCAACGTGCACCATACTCGCGACGCGATGCGGGCAAGCGGCTTTCAGATCGGAGACAGCGACGGCTCTAGCTACGGAGCCGAACTGAAGGCGCTCCAAGAGGAAATCGAGGCCGTCGATCGCGCCATCGAAGACGAGAAGCGGTTGGTTTTGGCCCTCGAGAGCGCGGCTCAATCCCGTCGACCGGCTAAACCGAGAATCGTGAAGGGAACATAGCTTCAGGTACGGCCGTTGGCGCTGGTCGCGCCGATCGCCCGCGGTCTGGTGTCGGGCTCGCCGCCGTGGCGTGCACCCCTGGCGTCATCCGTTGCCATCAAACGTCGGGACAGCCGAAGCTGCCTTCTGCCGAGGTTGTCAATGCTTCGGGCATTGCGCTTGGCATTGTTGCCTTTGCGTCTGCTGAAATTCACGCGGGTGGGGTCAGTTCTCCGCTTGGCCTCTGTTCGCGATGGGCCAGGAGGCCCACCTCTACGCCCCTAGCACCAGCATATCTGGGACCTAAACATCTCGGTAGAGACCAATGTTCGCGCCAAGTGAGCTTTTGTTGAGTTTCGAGGGAGCGTTGCGAAACAGCTTCCGGTCCTTCTGCATATTGAAACGAGCCGCAGTTGTAGCCGTAAGCGTCAGCATGCAGTTTTGCCTGGCGGTGGCTCACTCCTCAGAAGAGCAGGACGTGCGCTGCCCCCCTGGTCGCAACCAGGATCCGTATCTAGTTTGGAAAGGTATTGCCGATCCGGCGCAAGCAAAGCTGTTCCTGAGAAAACAGTTAGCAGACATTGGGAACTTAAATGACTTTTCCGTTTGGCTTAAATGCCAAGGTTTTGAAGTAAGGTTGAAAAATCTGGCTTTCACAACCCTCACCTGAAGCGGTGGTGATCGCATCGTTCGTGATCAAAGGCAAGAACAGACATCCTTTGTGGAACGAGCGGGTAGCTTTTTTGTTTGGCATTTGGCCAAAACTCTATGCCCACAATCTGAGAATCTATGTTCGCAACGGGCATGACGTATCGCGAATCACAATTGAGCACACGGTTGAATAGGCTGCGACTAAACGACAAGTGAGATCACCAAAGCCAGCAAGCCGATGCTGGTGAGAACGGCCCGCGTTACATGGGCATATTCCCAACGATCACGAAGTTCGGTCCAATCCGGCTGCGGACCGTCGCGCTTCCCGCCAGCCCCGAAGAAGGCTGCGCCAGGCACGCCCACCGGCGCGCCTTCCATCCAGTATTTGTTTACCGGGTGGATCGCGAGCCAATAGATCGCGACGGTTGCCAGCAGGGCAAAAAAAGCGAGCAGGACAGCCCAGAAGGCAGTGGTTCCAGCCGGGACTAGAAATAGCAGGAGACCGGTCACGACGACACTCAGCGGTTCGGCCGCGCCGCCGATCGTAAAGCTGGGATAATAGATGTGCTGCACGGCGCGATATGTGCGCTCGTCTAGGCGCATCTTGCCTGGAAGCTCCAGGGCGTGTGCGACCGATAGCGCCATGGGCAGCGCGGCGATCACGACAGCCACGACTTGCAGCAGGCTGAACATTCCTCGCCTCCGGGTTCGCCATCGACAATACTATGGGGCGAACGCCGATGGGCACGCGATGTTCCGTTGTAGCATCTGGATTTGAGACCTTTTGGCTCCAGGCAACAGGCCGGCCTGATTGCCATGGCAAACGCGCGCACAAAATGGTCGAGCGCGCCTGCAAGGACATGCGCAACCGAGACGAACGCGAACGCTCAGACCGCGAACGGCTGAATTTGATCGCGCAGAAGCGAAGTCAGGAGTAGCCGCGGAATTCTGTGCCGTTGGGTGGCGAGGGCAACCATCTACCCGTCCGCCACCCTCCAGGAACACTGATCGACGCCGTGGCTCAGCCAGCTTTGCTGAGGTGGAGTTCATCGGCAAGTACACGTTCGTTGGGATCGATCGGACCCAGGTTCTTGACGACCCGGAAGCGACCGCCCTGCGCCTGCGCGATGTACATGTTCATGCGAACATGGTGCTGGCCGGGGACCATTTCGGCCGGTCCACCCGGGCCCTCGCTGATGCGGGCGTGATCGAGTGCCCGGATGACCGCGCCCTGATCGAGCGTGCCGGCTTCGTTCACTGCTGCTTCCCACATCTTGATTGCCCGGTAGTGGCCAGTGCAGCCGCTGCCTGCGGTCAACATGGCGCTGCCGGAGAATCGGTCCTGGTAGCGATGCAGGAGCGCTCGGCCAAACGGATCCTCGAGCTCCTGATAGTAGTCGAGGCAGCTGTAGAGGCCTTCGATCTGTTCGGACGGCACGAGATTGAAGAAGTTCTCGTCGAAGTAGGTGCAGACGATCTTGCCGCCGCGTTTGCCGAAACCGGCCTTGTACAGCTCTTCGAAGAACGGTGTCAGGCCCGGCGGAACAATGGTATTGAAAATCACGTCGGTGCCGCTCGCCATGATCTGATGCACAGTCCGCCTGAAATCGACGGTGTCCAGCGGAAAATACTCCTCGCCGACGATCTCGCCGCCATTGGCGCGCACCACCCGGCTCGCCGCCTTGTTCAGCAGATGGGGCCATATGTAATCGGCCGACGGCAAATAAAACCGCTTCGCGCCGGTGCTGTTCATGAGCCACGGTATCAATGGCTCAACCTGCTGCGCGGGGACGGGTCCCGTGCAGAAGATCAGGGGATGGTTTTCCTGTCCCTCATATTGCTCGGTATAGATGTAGAGCGTCCTGCCCCGCGTAACCGCCTCGCTCTTGATGACCTGCCGGGTTGAGCTGTAGATGCCGCCGACGACCAGGTCGACCTTGTCGACGTCGATCAGTTTCGCGGTCCTTGCCTTGGCGGCGCCGTCGATGGTTTCGCCATCCTCGATGACAAGCTCCAGTGGCCGGCCGAGCAAGCCGCCCCTGGCGTTGATATCGTCGACGAGCATGGTGGTGAGGTTCGCATTGGCGATGCCCATGAAAGACAACGGGCCGGTGAGTTCGGCGATAAGTCCGATCTTGATGGGTTTCGGATTCATTTGATCTCTCCAAATCTGGGGGTTCGTCGGGCGCGCCGCCGCCGGGGGGCAGGCGGCGCTCAGCGAGGGACCTCAGGCCTCGTAGTGGCCGAGCAGGAGTGCTGCCTGCGGCTTGCCGACATGGCCGGCTTCCTGCAGGATCGCGGGCACCTCCGGATCCGACACGAAATTCTTCCAGCCCTCGGCGTCCCAGTCGAAGATCGCCCAGACGCGGTCTGGCTCGCTTGGGTCGCGGAAGACGGTCGCACCATTCGAGCCGTGCAGCCGGCGCTTGTCGGCGCCCTTGGTCGAAAAGATACGGATGAAGTGGTCGATATCAGCCACTTTGGTCGTTGCGAGAAGCATTGGATTTCCTCCTGTCGGTCGCGGCCACCATTGGTCCGTCGACAGGATCACGATGAGCGCCCCGGAGCGGGCGCACATGGGGTGGATTCCCTATGTCTGCGTCTCGCCTGGCCGGACAAGGCCATGCTCGACCGCGTAGAGCGCTGCTGCCGCGCGGGTGGTCACGCCGATCTTGGCATAGACGCTCTGGATATGGTGGTCGGCGGTCTTGGGCGAGATATCCAGCTTGCGCGCCGCTTCCTTCGCCGTAAGGCCGGCGGCAATCAGGCGCAGCACCTCGATTTCGCGCGGCGTCATTCCAGCCAGCGGCCGGGGCGGCGTCCGGCGCGACGGCTGCCCGGCGAAGGACAGCACGGCCTCGGCAGCGTCAGGGCAGATGCAGCCCTCGCGAACGGCGGCGCGTAACTGGCTTGCCGCCGCATCACTGGACAGTGCCCGGCGGTGAGGGCGTTCCTCTCGCGACGTCTGGAATGCTTCGGCAGCGGCCAGGATCCTCGCCGCCGGGGACAGGTCGGAGGCGTGGACCTTGCGGTGATAGCCCGAGCCGTCCAGGCGTTCGTGATGGCGAAGCACGAGAGCGGCCATCGCTTCGCCCTCGCGACCGAACGAGGCCAGCGCCCGCTCGCCGTAATAGGCATGCAGCTGCGCCGCGTCGCGCTCACGGACAGACAGCGGGCCGTTACGCATCCAAGTCGCCACCGGCACCACGAGTTCGCCAATGTCGTGGATACAACCCGACCAGCGCAGCGCACGCAGGTCGGTGGCGGGAAGCTTCATTTGTCCCCCGGCTCCCTCGGCCAGTTGCGCCACCATCCGTGAATGGCCGTAGGTAAGCGGCATGCGCATGTCGATCATGTCGGCGATGGCAAGGAACGCCTCGTCGCAGCCTGCCTCGTCCAGCGTCACCGGCGGATCGGGCTCGAGCGCCAGTATCGTCTCACGGTCGACCGTCGCGCCGATCCCCTCCATCAGCGCCGGCGCGTTGGCTGAGACGAGCCGGGCCAGATCCGCTTCGTATGGGCCATCCGCGCGACTGGCGATGGTCTCGGCCATTTCCTCGATGCCGACGGCTTCGCTGAGCGCGATGGCATCCTGCGCCAGCGTAATCAGGCGCACGGCTGGCAGGACATCCTCGCCGCTCAATCCACGCGGCAGGCCCTTGCCGTCCCAGCGTTCGTAGATCTGCCCGAGATTGTGCCGAATCTCCTCGGAAAGGCCGAGCCGTTGGCCGATCCGCTGCGCGACCTCGCAATGCGCGGTAAGCACCGGGCGCGCGACCGCGAGCGCCTGCGACATCGCGGCCTCGATCGCCCTGGCCTGCGCGTCAGGCTCGAGATCGTAGTAGAACCGCTTGAAAGCCTGCACGAAGACCCTGCCCAGTTCCGCCCGATTGCCCATGTCAAGACCGACAAGATCCTGACGGAGCGCGATTTCGTCGCCGAAGGTGGCCGACAGAAGGTCCGTGTCGGCATTGCAGCCGACATAGCGCAGCATCGACTGGTGGTAGGCATTGCGCCGAACCTCATCGGAAACACCCCCAAGCGCGGCAATCCGCATTGCAAGCACGCAAGATTTCAGCGCGAAGTCGCGAGAATGGCCAGTGGCGAGATCGGAAGCATAAGCCAGGACCATCATGAAGTCCGCGCGGCGTATCGAGACGTCTGTCATCGCACACCCCCCAGTGAGCTCTATGCTAGCCCCGTGGGCCGTCAATACCTAGGGAAAATCGCAAGCTTGACGTATCGACGCGCGCCTGCATTCCGCCTCCCCTCTCCCTCGCAAGCCTGCCACAAGCTTGTTGAGGCATGGTCTGGCCAAGGAAACCCGGCAAAAGGCGGACTTTCTTGGCAATTTCTCCACCCAGCGACATCGTTATGGATGTCGCCCGAGCCGCGGAGCCGGCGGACATCGAGGCTGCCCGCGCCGCGCTGACGAAGCGCGCCGGCGGTGCTGCGGGCACGTTCTCGGTCGATACCGCCGCGTCGGTCGATGCCGGCTCGATCCTGTCGCGCGCCACGGCCGACAAGGCGGCCGCGACAGCCGACCCGGCCAAGAAATTCAGGAAGTTCGAAGCGATGGTCTTGCAGACCTTCATCCAGAACATGCTGCCCAAGGACACCGAAGGCGTCTACGGCACGGGTCTCGCCGGCGACATGTGGAAATCACAGCTTGCCGAGCGTGTCGCCGACGTCATGGCCGATCGCGGCGGCATCGGCATCGCCAAGTCGCTGCTCGCCGACCACTACATGGACGGCAAGCGCAAGGTGCCGATCGGCCCGGTTTCAAATGGACCGGAGAAGACCGAGATCGACCAGCAAACCCGTCTGTCCACTTCGCTCGTCCAGGAATTGCAGCGCAAGGCCGCAAGGTCGATGACCGGCGACGAGATAACCACAAAAACAGACATCAAGATCTAAACTGGGAAACGCCATGGCCGACATTACGGAATTCACCCCAAACCTGCCGGCGCGCACGACAGAATCGGAAACACCGATCCAGTTCGCACGGCCTGGAAACCTGGCCGCCATCATCGGCCGCATCGAGGAAGTGGTCGAGGAAGAGACCGCCGGCATCCGTAGCGACACCAGCTACGACCTCAAGGCGTCGAACGCCCGCAAGAGCCGCTATCTCTATGAACTGACCCGCGCCATGAAGGGCGGCAGCGAGGTCGAATTCCTCGAGCAGCACCGCGAGGGCCTGACCCGGCTGCGCCAGAAGCTGGCGAGGAACGAGGCGGCGATCCTGGCGCATCTCTCCGCCGTCAACGAGGTTGCCGGCCTGTTGCGGACCGCCATTCAGCGTGCCGAGACCGACGGCACCTACTCCGCCGTTGAATTCGGCAGGAAAGGTTAGGGCGCGATGATTTCGGGCTCGGGCTCTCGATGATGAAGGTCATTGCCATCGCGGTCTGGATCTGCGCCGCCACGCTCGGCGCGGTGTTCTATTCGTTCCAGGCAGCGGGTGAAAAAGGTGTCGGCGAAACCCCGAAGCCGATGCTGGGCGGGTTGGACTACGTCAAGACCGACATCATTTCGGTGCCGCTGATCCACAACGCCTCGATCGACGGCTACTTCCTGACCAAGCTCGTCTACACTGTCGAGCCGGAGCAGATAAAGAAGCTGTCGATCCCGGCCGACGCGCTGATCACCGATCAGGTCTACACCTATCTCTATTCCAACCCCCAGATCGACTTCACCAACAAGCAAACGATCGACCTCGATGCCTTTCGCGCCGCGATCCGCGACACCATCAACACCCGTGTCGGTGCGAACCTGGTGCATGAGGTCCTGATCGATCAGGTCAACTTCCTGTCGAAGGACGAGATCCGCGACAACTGGCTGCGCCGCAAGAAAAGCGAGACCGCAAGCGAGATGACCAAGGCGTTCAAGGACCATTGAGCCCCGCAAGGTGCTGCTCGTGCCGACGCCGGCATGTGCGGCGATAGGAACCAGCCCCTGCAAACCGCGTTGACGTAAACGTCAATCCAAAGCTATATGCGGCAGCGATCATGATCGCCAAAGATGCGGCACGGGCTTCCGCCGGACCGAAATGCCCTGCGCTACAGATACAACCGGACAAGCAGATGCAACCAGACAGGAGAACAGCGTGAGCGTTCAGGAGATTGCCGAGAAGATCAAGTCACGCGTGGCCAGCAGCGGGTTCGATCGTTCCGTGAAGTTCGACACCGGCAGCGACGGCGTCATCGTCATCGACGGTGCCACCGTCTCGAACACCGATGCCCCGACCGACTGCACCATCAAGCTCTCGCTCGACGACCTGGACTCGCTGATCGCGGGCGATCTGAACCCGACCATGGCGTTCATGACCGGCAAGATCAAAGTCGAAGGCGACATGACGGTCGCCATGGCGCTGAGCCAGTTGATCGGCTGAGTGCGCGGCCGCTTGAACGCGGCTCTTTGAGGTCAGACAAACGCCGCCTTTCGGCGGCGTTCGTTTGAGGGGTTGGAGCCTCAGGCCGCCAGCGTCGGCGCCTGCGCCTTCAGCTTGCGGCCGGCAGCCTTCAGCGTGCCCACGGCACCATCCAGCGCCCCGTCCACCAGTTCCAGCGCCAGCAGGCGATGCCGCTCATAAGGTCCGGGCATGGCGAGCGAACCGGTCCTGGCGGCCGAGAACCCGAAGCGTCCGTAGTAGGGCGCATCGCCGACCAGAAGGATCGCCGCGTGGCCGAGGCGCGCCGCCTCGGCGATGGCGTGGCGCATCAGCGCCGAACCGATGCCGGCATTCTTGAGCGACGGGTCGACCGCAAGCGGGCCAAGCAGCAGTGCGGCAGCACCGCCCTCGCCCAGCCTGACATCCCACAGCCGCACCGTGCCGGCAACGCCGCCCGAGGCATCGCGCGCGACGAAAGCCAGGCCTTCCGAAGGCCGGCGGCCGCGCCGCAGCTTCTCCGATGATTTGGTCTTGCGCTTCGGCCCCATGGCACGATCGAGCAAGGCTTCGCGCGCCGCGACGTCGGCAACGGTTTCCGCGACCATCATGAAGGCCGGCGCATGAGCTACGAGTTCAACTGACATTTCCATTTCCGCAATCCCTGGCGAGCGGAGATCTGTTCCACAGGCGAGCCCGGGTGGGCGACAGGCGCCCACCTGGGATGATCCGATCGGCTCTCTCAGCGCATTTTCAGGCGAAATCGTGTCCGGTTCGCCGTCCGAAAATGCGCCGAGGAAGCGCCGTCAGATCACGTAGGATCGGAGAGGCTCGAAGCCGTTGAACGCGACCGCCGAGTAGGTCGTCGTGTAGGCGCCGGTGCCTTCGATCAGCACCTCGTCGCCGATGGTCAGCGACAAGGGCAGCGGATAGGGTGTCTTCTCGTACATCACGTCGGCCGAATCGCAGGTCGGGCCGGCGAGCACGCAAGGCGCGGTCTCTGTGCCGTCATGACGGGTGACGATCGGGTAGCGGATCGCCTCGTCCATCGTTTCGGCCAGGCCGCCGAACTTGCCGATGTCGAGGAACACCCAGCGCACATTGTCGTTATCGGCCTTCTTCGAGATCAGCACGACTTCCGACTTGATGACGCCGGCGTTGCCCACCATGCCGCGGCCCGGCTCGATGATGGTCTCCGGGATCGCGTTGCCGAAATGCTTGCGCAGCGCCGAGAAGATCGCCTGGCCATAGGCCTGGGCCGCAGGCACGTCGCGCAGGTAGCGCGTCGGGAAGCCGCCGCCCATGTTGACCATCTTCAAGACGATGCCTTCCTCGGCGAGCGTCGCGAAAACCGTCTTGGCGTCGCGCAACGCACGGTCCCAGGCGGTCAGGTCGGTCTGCTGCGAGCCGACATGGAACGAGACGCCATAGGCGTCGAGGCCGAGGCCCTTGGCATGGCGCAGCACGTCGACGGCCATCGCCGGCACGCAGCCGAACTTGCGCGACAGCGGCCATTCGGCGCCCTCGCCGTCGGTCAGCACGCGGCAGAACACGCGCGAGCCTGGAGCGACACGGGCGACCTTCTCGACCTCCTCGACGCAATCGACCGCGAACAGCCGGATGCCGAGCTGGTAGGCGCGTGCAATGTCACGCTCCTTCTTGATGGTGTTGCCGAAGGAGATGCGGTCCGCCGGCGCACCGGCGTCCATCGCCATCTCGACTTCGGCAACGGAAGCGGTGTCGAAGGACGAGCCCATCGCAGCAAGGAGACGCAGGATTTCCGGCGCCGGGTTTGCTTTCACCGCATAGTAGATTCTGGAATCGGGCAGCGCCTTCTCGAAGGCGCGGAAATTGTCGCGAACGACATCGAGGTCGACGACGAGGCAAGGGCCGGTCGGACGTCGGGTGGCGAGGAAGTCGAGGATGCGCTGGGTGGCCATCGGTATCTCCATCACGCCTTTCGGCGCGCACAAGGGTGCGGACGCGGGCTTTCGGCCTCGCGAACACGCGGTGGACAAAGGCGGGACGGAAAATCATGGAACCAGCCGGTGGAGACCCCGGAACCATGAAACGCCGTCTCGCGGGGATGAACCTTAGCCTTGCCCGGCTTCGGTTCGCTTTGTCTGCCTTGGCTTGGATTGGGAGAACCCCGTTCCGCACTGCCGGCAATGATGGTGTGCCTCTTCAGTAACCCCGGTCTTTGGACAACCGGCAGAGAACCAGAAAGGCCCGCACCGTCGTTGCTTCAAGGTGTCCTCGGTCTGGCGGTTGGCCGCTAAACCGACTGGAGGGGTTAGCTCCAGTTACCTTACCGATTTCCCTCACCATTCGAGGATCGGCGGACACCCACAGGCACGTGCGACTTTGGGCAAGCGCGATATAAGAGCGAAGAGTTTCACAATCAATAAAAATCGTATCCAAGGTTGTAAAATTTCTGGCATCGAACAATGTTGGTTCAACCGTATCCGGATATCGAACGATGACAGGCACGCATGGCCCTCTCAATGCCTTTCTCGATCTTCGCCAGATGCCGGTGGCGCATGCCGAGCTTGGCCCGCTGGCCGGCCTGCGGCTGGCCGTAAAGGACATCTACGACGTTGCCGGCTATCGCAGCGGTTGTGGCAATCCCAGGAAATTCGCCGATAGCCCTGCCGCCTCGCGCACGGCGCCAGCCGTACAGATGATTCTCGATGCCGGCGCGCGCTTCGTCGGCAAGACGCAGACCGACGAGCTTGCCTTCGCGCTGTTCGGCCAGAACGCGCATTTTTCGTTTCCGGTGAACCCGGCCGCGCCCGACCGCGTCACCGGCGGCTCGTCGTCGGGATCGGCTGCGGCTGTGGCGGGCAAGCTCGCCGACATCGCCACGGGATCCGACACTGGCGGCTCGATCCGCGCGCCGGCGAGCTTTTGCGGGCTGATCGGGCTGCGCACCACGCATGGCCGCATTTCGCTCGACGGCACCATGAAGCTGGCGCCGAGCTTCGACACTTTCGGCTGGTTCGCCGACGACATCGAGACCTACGAGACCGTCGGCAAGCTGCTGCTCGGCCGCGACCCGCACCATCACCATCTGGACCGCCCGCTGGCGCTCGGCTGGCTGGACGAGATGGTCGCCCGCCCGGCACTTGCCGAATATGCCGAAATGAAGAGGTTGGCGAGCGCGGTTCTCGGCGCGCCGGCGACGCCGACGATGCCCTTCAGTTCGTCGCCGGATGAACTTTACTGGTGCTTTCGCCGCCTCCAGGCCAAGGAAGCCTGGGGCGTTCATGGCGAATGGATCACCAGCGGCGAGCGCGACCTAGGCCCCGGCGTCGAGGAGCGATTCGGCTTCGGCCGCGCCGTCGACGAGCGGACGGCGCAGGCTGAGGAGGTGCGAAGGCTGACCTTTCGCGGCGAACTCGGTGCCCTGCTCGGCAAGGACGGCTTCCTTGTCCTGCCGACGGTGCCGGGCCCGGCGCCCTATGTCGACTCGACGCCGGAGCAATTCCAGGCCTATCGCGAACGGGCGCTGCATCTTCTGTGTCTTGCCGGGCTCTCCGGCTTTCCACAGATCACCTTGCCGATCGGCTCGGTCGCCGGCGCTCCGTTCGGCCTGTCGCTGCTTGGCCCTTCCGGCAGCGACATTGCCCTGATACGGCTCGGCCGAAAACTTCTCGACGCAGCAAAGGCCTGACAATGGACACACTGACCCGCATGCGCGCCTTCATCGACGTCGTCGAGGCCGAAGGCTTTTCGGCGGCGGCGCGCAAGATCGGCCGCTCCAAGGCGCTGCTGTCGAAATATGTGCGCGAGTTGGAGGACGAGCTCGGCGCGTTGCTCCTCAACCGCACCACGCGCCAGTTCTCGATGACCGAGGCCGGCCACACCTATTACCGGCGCGCCTCCGAGATCGTGCGCGAGGTCGACAGCCTCGCCGACGCCGTGCGCGAATCATCCGGCGACGTGCGTGGCCGCATCAAGGTGTCGGCGCCGCGCACCTTCGCCGACGCGCCGATCGGCCAGTCGCTGATCGACTTCGCCAAGCAGCACCCCGACATCGTGCTCGACATCCAGCTCGACGACCGCTTCGTTGACCTGGTCGAGGAAGGCTTCGACCTCGCGGTGCGCATCTCGCGCCTGGAGAATTCGTCACTGATCGCCAGGCGGCTGGCGCCGTTTTCGGTAAAACTCTGCGCCTCGCCGGAGTTGATCGCCAAGCATGGCATGCCGACGCGGCCGCAGGATCTCGGCCACATGCCTTGCATCGTCGACACCAATGGCCGCGGGTTGAACAACTGGCCGTTCAAGGGCGACAACAACGACCAACTGAGCGTCGCGGTGTCGGGCCCGATCGAGGTCAACAGCCCGATGGCGGCGCGCGCAGCCGCCATATCGGGGCTCGGCTTCTGCATCTTGCCGGATTTCATCGCCGCGCCCGATTTGAAGAGCGGCCTGCTGGTGACGGCGCTCGATGACCGCATCCTGTCCGGTGGCGGAATCTTCGCCGTCTACCCGCACCGCCGCTATCTGCCGGCCAAGGTCCGCGTCTTCGTCGACTTCCTGGTGCAGTGGTTCAGGACGCGCGAGATCGCCTAGCCGGTTTAACCGTCTCACGGTCCCAATTTCGCCCCCTTTCTGGTCACTCTCGACATCTCTCCGAGGCCAATGGAATCGCGACCGGTGATGCACCTGAAACGGCACGCAATCATGCTGGCTTCGGCCTTGGCGGCGACCTTTGCCGCGACTGGTCCAGCTTACGTGCACCCGCACGTCTTCGCCGAGGCGCGCCTCGACGTGATCCTCGGCCCGGATCACCAAACCGTGAAGGCGCTGCGCCATCTCTGGCGTTTCGACGACCTGTTTTCGAGTACGGTGATGATGGAGTTCGACAAGAACTCCGATCTGAAGCTTGACGACAAGGAGCTGAAGGAGGTCGCCGACACGGTTCACGCCTCGCTGGCCGAGTTCAACTATTTCCAGCTCGTCACCCAGAACGGCAAGGACGTAACGATGGTGCCGCCGCCGCATCTGATGGCCAATTTCGACAACGACCAGTTGATCATCCTGTTCGAGTCCGAACCCAAGGTCCCGATCAAGTTGACCGGCACGATCGACATCGGCGTCTACGACCCGACCTTCTACACGGCGATCGACTTCACCGAGGATTCCAACATCACGGTCGAGGGCCTGCCGTCCAATTGCACCAGCAAGGTGATCCGTCCGGACCCGGATGAGGCGATCAAGGAAAACCAGAAGACCCTGACGGATGCCTTCTTCAACGACCCGACGGGCACCGACATGAGCAAGATCTTTGCCACCAAGCTCGAACTGACCTGTCAGCCAGAAGGATGAAGCCGGTGACGAAACCGTCCCTGCGTTTGGCACTCGGCCTATTGGCCCTCACCTTTGCGGCGGTGCATTTCGCCAACGCTGCGCATGCCCAGTCCTCGCTCGGCATCGGCGTCAATGACGGCATGGCACCGAGTACCGGTCCGTTCGCCCACATCCTGATGTGGATCAATCTGCGCCAGCAGGAATTCTATCGCGCGCTGGCGACAGCCATGAAGGCGATGCGCCAGGACAACAGCAAGATCTGGATCCTTATCGGCCTGTCCTTCGCCTATGGCATCTTCCATGCCGCCGGCCCTGGCCACGGCAAGGCCGTCATCTCGTCATACATGGTGGCCAATGAAGTGGCGCTGCGGCGCGGCATCCTGCTGTCCTTCGTCTCGGCCCTGCTCCAGGGCCTGACGGCGATCGTGGTCATGCTGGTCGCCTATTTCGTCCTGCGCGGCACCACCATCTCGATGACGGACGCGGCCTGGTTCATGGAGGTCATGAGCTTTGCGCTGGTCACCCTGTTCGGCGCCTGGCTGCTGTGGCGCAAGCTCGGCCCTTCTATCCTGCGCCTGTTTGGCAAAGGTCCCGCCTACAGCCTGTCGGCGGCTCATGCCGGGCATTCTCATGGTGGCCATTCTCATGCGGGTCACTCTCACGCAGGCCATTCGCATGCCGCGCACAGCCATTCAGCGCATGCCCATTCGCACGCGGTCCATGTGCATGACGATCACGGCCATGAGCATGACCATTCGCACGATGATCACGACCACAGCGCGCATGACCACCATCATGACCATGGCGCGCATGCCCATCACGATCACGCTGCGGGTGAGGTCTGCGAAACCTGCGGCCACTCGCACGCACCCGATCCGGCGCTGCTCTCTGGCGACCGCTTCGATTGGCGCACGGCGTGGTCGGCGGTGGCGGCGGTCGGCATCCGCCCCTGCTCCGGTGCGTTGATCGTGCTCAGCTTCGCCCTGCTCAACGGGCTGTGGCTCGGCGGCCTGCTGTCGGTGCTGGCAATGTCGATCGGCACCGCCATCACCGTCTCGGCACTGGCGACGCTGGCGGTGACCGCCAAGAACTGGGCGGTATATTTCGCCGGCGACGGCCGCATGGGCAACCGCATCCATTCGATCGTCGAGATCGGCGGCGCCGCCTTCGTCTTCCTGTTCGGACTTTTGCTGCTGTCGGCGAGCCTGACCGGCAGCGTCTAGGCCTGCTCGAACGGATGGGCTGCACGAACTCCTAGTCGGGAAGCTTGCCGCCTAGCTCATCCTCGATATGGGCGCGAATAATCTCATCAAAGCTCTTTTCGGCGCTGAAGCCGAGCTCCCGTGACCGCTTCGCCTCGAACCGAGTCGGCCAGCCCTTCACGATCGCCCAGATCGTTTCGTCCGGCACCTCGCGGATCAGGCTTGTCACTTTTGGCCCTGCAATGCGCTCCAGCGCCTCGATCTGCTCGCCGACGGTGACGGCGACGCCAGGCATCGTCAGGTTGCGGCGCGGCCCGACGGCGGCGCCGTCGATCCCCGCCGCATGGATCAGGAAGTTGACGGCCGAGCGCGGGCTGGCATGGGTGTGCACGACCGAGCGCGGCACCGGCAGGATCGCCTCCTGGCCGTTCAGCGGCTCGCGGATGATGCCGGAGAAGAAGCCGGAGGCCGCCTTGTTCGGCTTGCCGGGCCGCACGCAGATGGTCGGCAGCCGGATGCCGATGCCGTCGAAGAACCCGCGCCTCGTGTAATCGGCCAGCAGCGCTTCGCTCATCTGCTTCTGGGTCCCGTAGGAGGTCAGCGGCGTCGGATGGAAGTCGTCGGGAATGACATCGGGGAACGGCGCGCCAAACACCGCGATCGACGAGGTGAAGACGACGCGCGGCGCAAAACCGGCCAGCCGGATGGCGTCGAACAGGGCGCGCGTGCCATCGAGATTGACGCGGTAGCCGAGATCGAAATTGGCTTCCGCCTCGCCCGACACGATACCTGCAAGATGGAACACAACGTCGGGTCGCGACGCGACCAGGCCCTCGGCGGCGCCCGCCTCGGCGAGATCGCCGGTGTGGGTGGTGATGCTGACACCGTCGATGCCCGGCGCCTGCGGCGGCACGATGTCGTGCAGATCGAGCGCGGTGATCTTCTCGGCCCGCAGCGTGCCGTCCTTTGCCAGCCGGGCGATGAGCTTGCGGCCGACCATGCCCGCGGCGCCCGTGATCAGAATGCGCATGTCAAAATCCCTTACTTGCCCTGATTTTTGCGCTGGCTGCGTGCGCGCAGCCAGAACACTAGGAAAAACGCCAGCACGAAGAGGGTGCCGAACACACCGGCCAGCACGGTCGAAAAACTGCCGAGTGCCAGCATCATGGTCGGCAGGTAGAAGGCGGCAATGCCGAACAGAAGCATGATCCAGACCGCCGCGATGGCCGCATTGCGCGTGTCGCGGTCCATCATGCCGCACCGGGGCGGCGGTCGTCGGGCTGGGTTTTCAAAGCTGGAGAACTCCTGAGGCAGGTTCGATCGATGGTCATCGACAGGACCTAGTGATAGTGGCCGTGATGCGGGACAGCATCGTGCTCGTGCTCGTGACCATGGTCGTCGCCCTCGTCGGCGCACTTTCCGAATTCCGGCTCCACGGTGGCATGGCTGATGCCGTGCTCGCTGGCAAGCCGCTTCTTGACGGCGCTGACCGCCTGATACGCATCGACGCCGTCGTTGAGGCAGGCATGCAGCGTCGCCATGTTGCTGGCGCCATCGAGCGACCAGATATGCATATGGTGCACCTCCCGCACCCCCCCAACCGTTGCCTCGATATCGCGGGCGATCAGGTCCCGGTCGAGGCTGGGCGGCACGCCTTCGAGCAGCACATGGGCCGCGGCGCGCATCAGCGACCAGGCCGTCGACAGGATGAGCAGCGAGACCAGCACCGACAGGATCGGATCGATCGGCGTCCAGCCGGTCGCCAGGATCACCAGTGCGGCCACGATCGCCGCGGCCGAGCCGAGCAGGTCGCCAAGCACATGCAGGATGGCGCCGCGCATGTTCAGGCTTTCGCGGTCGCCGCCATGCAGCACGAAGAAGGAGCCGAGATTGACCAGCAGGCCGAGGATCGCCACCACCAGCATCGGTCCGCCCAGCACCGGCGCCGGCGTCTGCAGGCGCTCCCACGCCTCGTAGATGATCCACAGCGCGATGACGAAGATGGCGATGCCGTTGGTGTAGGCCACCAGCGTCTTGACCCGGCCGAAGCCATAGGTGAGCTGGCCGGTCGCGGGCCGTCCCGCAAGATGGAAGGCATACCAGGCAAGGCCCAGCGCGATCGCGTCGGCGAGCATGTGCCCGGCGTCGGCCAGCAGCGCCAGCGAGCCGGTGAAGAGGCCGCCGAGTGCCTCCGCCACCATGAACCCCGCCGTCAGGCCGGCCGCGATCAGCACGCGCTTCTTGTCGGTCGAGCCATGCACATGGCCGGCCCCACCGTGATCATGGCCGCTATGGTCGTGGGAATGGGCCAAAATAAGAACTCCTAGGCGCCGAATTCAGCGCGACAATCCTCGAGCCGTCGCTTCTGCTGGCCGTCGCCATCGAAATTGGCCGGGTCGAGCCACGCTTCATAAGCCTTGCGCAACGCCGGCCATTCCTTGTCGATGATCGAATACCATGCGGTGTCGCGGTTTTCACCCTTGACGATGAGATGCTGGCGGAAAATGCCCTCGAATTTGAAGCCGAACCGTTCCGCCGCCCGCTTCGACGGCTCGTTGCGGTTGTTGCACTTCCATTCGTAGCGGCGATAGCCGAGCCCATCGAAGATGTATTTCATGAACAGGAACTGCGCTTCCGTGGCTGCCGGCTTGCGCGAAATGAGCGGTCCCCAATAGATGTTGCCGATCTCGATGACGCCGTAGGCCGGATCGATGCGCATCAGCGTCTGGCGCCCGGCGACCTTGCCGCTGGCCTTGTCGATGACGGCGAAGAACAGCGGATCCTCGCTGGCCTCGACCTTGTCCAGCCATGGCTGGAAGGCGGCACGGGTTTCCGGCGGATAATCGGGCAGCCAGGCAAAGCGGCCGTCGACATCGGACACCGAGGACGCTTCGTAGAGCCCATCACCGTGCCTTGCGGCGCTCAGCGGTTCAAGCCGGACGTATCGACCGTCGATGGGCTTGCGCTCGGGTCGCGGACGCGGTTGCCAGTCTTTGAGATTTTCCGACACCAAAAACTCCAATCCGTTTGACTTTTGCGGGCCAAGGCTCACAAAAACGCGACCCAACAGTAAGAACCACACGGACGGGAAAAATGCTCCACACGATTTCGGCCTTCGACCGTCTCGGCGAGGAAAATGCGTTCGCGGTGCTCGCGCGCGCGACGGCACTGGCTCAACAGGGCCGCGACATCGTCAATCTCGGCATCGGCCAGCCCGACTTCAAGACGCCGCAGCACATCGTCGAGGCCGCCATCAAGGCGCTGCGCGACGGCCACCACGGCTACACGCCGGCCAACGGGCTTCTGACGACGCGCGAGGCTGTGGTGCGCCGCACGCTGACCACCACCGGTGTCGAAGTGTCGCCAGAGACGGTGATGGTCCTGCCCGGCGGCAAGCCGACCATGTTCGCCGCCATCCTGATGTTCGGCGAGCCCGGCGCCGAGATCCTCTACCCCGATCCCGGCTTTCCCATCTACCGCTCGATGATCGAGTTCACCGGTGCAGCACCCATTCCCGTGCCGATGCGCGAGGAGAACGGCTTTGCCTTCTCTGCCGAGGAAACGCTGGCGCTGATCACCTCCAGGACCAGGCTCTTGATCCTCAACTCGCCGGCCAACCCGACCGGCGGTGTCACGCCGCGTGCCGAGATCGAGAAGCTGGTCAAGGGCCTGGAGAAGCACCCAGACGTCGCCATCCTTTCCGACGAGATCTACGACGTCATGACTTATGACGGCGAGACACATTGCTCGCTGCTCGGCTTCCCCGAGATCCGCGACCGGCTGATCGTGCTCAATGGCTGGTCCAAGACCTGGGCGATGACCGGCTGGCGCATGGGCTGGTCGATCTGGCCGAATGGCGATAAGGGCGCTCACCTCTACGACAAGGTGCGCAAGCTGGCGGTCAATTGCTGGTCGTGCGTCAATGCGCCGAGCCAGTTCGCCGGCATCGCCGCCATCGACGGTCCGCAGGACGACGTCGACAAGATGATGCGCGCCTTCGACCGCCGCAGGAAGATCGTGGTCGAGGGCCTGAACGCCTTGCCCAACATTTCCTGTATTACCCCCAAGGGCGCCTTCTACGCCTTCCCCAATGTCTCGAAGACAGGCTGGAAGGCAAAGAAGCTGGCTTCCGCCCTGCTCGACGACGCCGGCGTGGCGCTGATCGGCGGCCCCGATTTCGGCATTCTCGGGGAAGGCTATGTCAGGCTCTCCTACGCCAACTCCGAGGAAAACATCTTGCGGGCGCTGGAGCGGATCGGAGCCTTCCTGGCGAAGTGAGCTTCAAAGCGGCCTGCTGCCCTCTCCCGGACGGTGTCATGAGCCGTCCGGAGGCGCGCGGCCAAGACTGGGCGTGCATGTCGAGAACGGCTACGGTCCTCGGAGATCAGGATCGAAGTGGGGTGACATCCGAATGTTCTATGCAATCCTTGCCTATCATGTGGAAGACGCCATCAAGGCGCTGACGCCGCAGGAAGATGCGGCGCTGATGGCTGACTTGCTCAAGATCAACACCCGGCTTCATGAGGAAGGCACGCTTGGACCGTCAGCGCGTCTGGGGTCGACACAGGATGCCTGCACCTTGCGCGGCCCGGGCGACGGCGTGATCATCGACGGCCCTTTCGCCGAGACCAAGGAACAGCTGCTCGGTCTCTATGTCATCGACTGCGCCACCAGAGATGCAGCAATCGCGATCGCCCGCGACCTTCGCCGCGTCAATCCGACCGCCGTTTACGAGATCAGGCCCATTCTGCTGTTCAAGCCCGGCGTGCCGCTGGCGGGCGAATGAGGCGGCGGCGATAGCCTGTGCTCATCCACGCCCCACGAATGGCATCTTGGTCGCCATCACCGTCATGAACAGCACATTGGCCTCGAGCGGCAGGCTGGCCATGTGGACGACCGCGTCGGCAACATGCTGGACATCCATCACGGCCTCGGCGGCGATGGAGCCGTTGGCCTGCGGCACGCCGACGGTCATCGGCTGCGCCATGTCGGTCAGCGCATTGCCGATGTCGATCTGGCCGCAGGCGATGTCATAGGGGCGGCCGTCGAGCGCCAGCGTCTTGGTCAGTCCGGTGATGGCGTGCTTGGTCGCCGTGTAGGGCACCGAGCCCGGGCGCGGCGCATAGGCCGACACCGAACCGTTGTTGAT
This sequence comes from Mesorhizobium sp. B263B2A, assembly GCF_020165775.1. Taxonomy (NCBI): domain Bacteria; kingdom Pseudomonadati; phylum Pseudomonadota; class Alphaproteobacteria; order Hyphomicrobiales; family Phyllobacteriaceae; genus Mesorhizobium; species Mesorhizobium sp. B263B2A. The sequence continues at coordinate 45,773 of NZ_JAIUIU010000009.1, read as the reverse complement.
GATGCGGCCACCCATCGGCCGCTGCTTGCGCATGGCGCCAAAGGCGGCACGCGCACACAGGAACGAACCGGTGAGGTTGACGCCGACGATATCATTCCACACCTCGACCGGGATCTCGTCGATCGGCGTCGACTTGTAGCCCATGCCGGCATTGTTGAAGAGCAGGTCGACGCGGCCAAAGGCCTCCGCCACGGTCTCGAAAAGATCATCGACCTCGCCGGCCTTGCTGATGTCGCAGGCAACCGCCAGCGCCTTGGCATCCGAGGGTCCGGCTTCGGCGACCGCGGCGTCCAGCACCGCCTTGCGGCGGCCGCAGAACACCGTGTTCCAGCCGGCCTTGAGCAATGCCGTGGCGACGCTCTTGCCGATGCCGGTGCCGGCGCCGGTGACGATGGCGGTTTTCTCGGTCATGGCAGTTGTCCTCCGGCAGCGCCGCGCGTGCCCGCTTGATTTTCAGGATCTGGCTTCAGAACAGAAGGCATCGCAAATGACGGCAGCGATGGCAAGCGGAGCGGCCAGATCACGTTCCCGAAAAGTGGAATCCGGTGTGCGGAAGCGGCCTCGTCCGGGCCGACAAAAAGGGCGGTCATTGGCGACCGCCCTGATCTGAACCGGACTTGGGAGGAGGAAAGCCGATCCGACTGTGTAGAATCATGCGCTTCCTGAGTTAACGCGGAGTTAACGACGGAAAGACCGGCTGTCCCGATCTGAACCTACCAGCGCGGATTGGGCGAGGTGCCCGCCTTGGCGGCCGGCACCTTGGCCGCCGAAACCGTCACCTCGACATGGTCGACCAGTGCATCCGGCAGGCCAAGCCGGCCGGCGAGCAGGTCGAGATAGCCGCGCTCGGCGCGCGTGTCCGGGTCTATGGTCAGGCGCGACGCCGTGTAGAGCTCGAGCTTCTGCGCGTCGGTCTTGGCACCCGCCACCAAAGTGTCGAGATCGAGCGGGCTTTCCAGCTCCGCCATCAGGAATTTCTCGGCGTCGGAGCCGATCCCCGAAAGGCTGAGCTTGCCGGCGATCTTCTTGCGTTCCTCCTCGTCGACATGGCCGTCGGCCTTGGCCGCCGAGATCATCGCGCGAACCAGCGTCAGCGTGAACTCATCCTCGCCCTGTGGCGCCTGCGACGGGTGGAAGGCGGTGTCCTTGGGCGGCGGCAGCAATTCCGGTTCACCGGCGGCGGGCGCCTGCTCCGGTGCGTTGCCGGCCTTGTAGTTCTGGTAGGCCTTGTAGGCGAGGCCGCCGATGGCAGCCAATCCACCGAGCTTCACCGCGGTGCCTGTCACCTGGCGCCCGGCGCCGGTTCCAAGCAGCACCGCCGCCAGCGCGCCGGCTGCCAGCGGATTGTCCTTGGCCATCTGCACGGCCTGGCCCGCCTTGTCGCGGACGGTGCCGCTGGTGCCGGGAATTTGCGAGCCGAGCAGATCGTCGAGAAGCTTCTTGGGATCGAACATCAATGCCTCCAGGATTTGCCCGGCTGAACGGGCAGGTTTCGAACGTCGAAGACGTAGGTCCCGAAGCCTGGCATTGCAATGACAGGTAGCCGCTTGGCAGCGGCCAGATGCCGGGATCAGGAGCCGATATGCGGGCCCTTGCCCCGCGCTTGTGCGAGTTCGACCTGGCGCTGGCGCTCGGCGTAGCGCTTGCGGTCTTCCTCCGAGCGGGCATCGAAGCAATGCGGGCAAGAGATACCGGCGGCAAATTTCGGCGACGACCGCTCGCTTTCCGTCAGCGGATGGCGGCAGGCGCGGCAGAGTTCGGCGTCCCCCTCGGCCAGGCCATGCGACACCGAAACGCGCTCGTCGAAGACGAAGCACTCGCCCTGCCACAGACTTTGTTCGGCCGGAACCTCCTCGAGATATCTGAGGATGCCGCCCTTGAGGTGGAACACATCCTCGAAGCCGAGCGACCTGACATAGGCGGTCGCTTTCTCGCAGCGGATGCCGCCGGTGCAGAACATCGCCACCTTGCGGCCTTCGAGTTCCGCCCGGTGCGCTTCCACCCAGGCCGGAAACTCGCGAAAGCTCGCGGTCGCCGGGTCGATCGCCCCCTTGAACGTGCCGATCGACACCTCATAGGCGTTGCGCGTGTCGATGACGATCGTTTCGGGTTGCGAAATCAGGGCGTTCCAATCGGCCGGCGCGACATAGGTGCCCGCACTTGTCGCCGGGTCGATGTCCCCGACGCCCATGGTGACGATCTCGCGCTTCAGCCGCACCTTCATGCGGTGGAACGGCATTTCCGCAGCTTCGCTGTATTTGACCTCCAGGCCCGCTAAGCCCTCGACGGCCTCGATATGGTCGATGAGTTCGGCGATCGCTGCTTCGCTGCCCGCGACGGTACCGTTGATACCTTCATGCGCCAGGAGCAGTGTGCCCTTGATGCCGCGTCCGCAACAGAAGGCGGCAAGCGGCGCACGCAATGCCTCGAAGGCGTCGAGCCGGGCAAACCGGTAGAGCGCGGCGACGCGGACGGGTTGGGATGGCGCGGACGGTGTCATTGCCAGAGCAACTAGACGCTCGTAAAAGGCGATTCAAGGCAAAACGGGCTCGGCGGCCTGTTTCGGTTGCCTGTCATGGCCTTGTCGGGAAAGAGACCGTAAGCTGTCCGATGGCGCGTGACATCGCGACGCGACCCGGTTCGTGGACAGGCAAACACCCGTCTGCTAATCGGTTGAAATAGCCCTTTACATGGAGAGACAGATGCCCAGCAAGACCGAGAAACTCCTGTCGCTTCTGAACGGCCAGCCGGTCATTCCGGTGCTGAAGATCACCGATGTCGCCAGCGCGGTGCCGCTCGCCCGTGCGCTGGCGCGTGGCGGCCTGCCGGCGATCGAGATCACGCTCAGAACCGCCGATGCGCTCGAAGCGATCCGGCGAGTCGCCGCCGAGGTCGAGGAAGCCATTGTCGGCGCCGGCACCATTCTGGACAGCAGGCAGTTCGACGAGGCAGCTAGCGCCGGTTCGCGCTTCATCGTCAGCCCCGGCATCACCCGCGAGCTTCTGGCGGCGGCCGCCGACAGCGACGTTCCGCTGCTGCCCGGCGCCATCACGCCCGGCGAGATCATGGCCGCGCGCGAGGCCGGGCTGCGCTTCCTGAAGTTCTTCCCTGCCGAGCAGTCGGGCGGCATCGCCTCCTTGAAGGCCTTCGCCTCGCCACTGGCCGATGTCAAATTCTGCCCGACTGGCGGCATCACCGGCAAGAACGCGGCCGACTACCTCAGCCTGCCGAACGTGATCTGCGTCGGCGGTTCCTGGGTCGCGCCCGACGAGATGGTCAAGGCCGGCAAGTGGGACGAGATCGAAGCCCTCGCAAGCGCCGCCAGCCAGCTTCGGAAATAGCCATCGCTCACCAGGGCAACGGACCATTCTCATCGAAATAGCCGCCGGTGGGGCTGCCGGCCTTCAGCGTCGCCAGCTGCACGATGATCCCGGCAGCCTGCTGCACCGTACGGCCGCCCTTGTGCGCATTGAGGTCCGTCGCGGTGTAGCCGGGAGCGGCGGCGTTGACCATGATGCCGCCCGGCGAGAGCTCCCGGGCGAAGGCCACGGTGATGGCATTGAGCGCTGTTTTCGAGCTGCCATAGCCCATGACATTGGGCGACTGGCTGTTGGCTGCGGCGCGCGCGATCGAGCCGAGATAGCTGCTGACCATGACGATGCGGGCGGCGGGCGATGCCAGGAGGAGCGGCAGGAATGCCTGGGTGACGCGAACCGGGCCGAAGACGTTGACGTCATAGGTGGCCTTCATGTCGGCGACACTCTCGCGGCTCGGCGGCCGTTCGTAGCGGCCGTCCGGCCCGAGCGCGTCGACATAGCCCGGGGCAATACCGGCATTGTTGACCAGCGCGTCAAGGCTGGATATCCGCGCCGTCAAGGTTTTGGCCGCGGCCGTTACGCTGTCGTCGCTGGCGACGTCGAGTTCGAGCCATTCAACGTCGAGCCCTTTGTTGCGCAACATCTTTGCTGCGGCCTCGCCGCGCTCGGCGTCGCGGGCGCCGAGCCAGACCTTGAACCCCATGGCCGCCAGCCGGCGAGCGGTCTCGAGGCCGATGCCCTTGTTGGCGCCGGTGACCAGCGCATTCACGTTCGTCGTCATGTCCGTGTCTCCTTCTTGGTGACCTAGAAATGACCTGCGTTGGCCGGTTTCGCGCGCCGGATACTCGCGTCTTCTTGCCTAATCCTCTCAACTGGTTGCGCGGCCAGCATGGATCGGCAATGCTGAAGACATGGAAGAAGCCCTGCAGGAATTAATCGTGATCGCCGGCCGCCATGCGCATGGGAGGCGCACAAAGACAGCCATCCCGCGTGTTTCCATCGGCCGCAGCGAGATTGCGACCCCGCCGCTGCCCGAGCTTTGCCAACCGACGGCGCTGTTCGTGCTGCAGGGAACGAAAACGGTGCTGATCGGCGACCGCACGCTTCGCTACGGCGCCGGCAGCTATTTCGTCTATGCGGTGGAGACGCCCGCCACCGGCCAGCTCATCGAGGCGAGCAGCGCCCGTCCCTATGTGGCCATCGCCTTCGCCCTCGATATCGAGCTGATCGCCGCCCTGATCATCGACCACAAGCCGGCGCTCGACGGCGACAGCTTCGTGACCAACCGGGCCGATGACGAACTGCTCGATGCATGGCGCCGCATGCTGCGGCTGCTCGACCGGCCTGCCGAGATTCCCGTGCTCGCGCCCATGCTCGAACGTGAGATCGCATTCCGCCTGTTGCAGGGTCCGCAAGGCGCGAAGCTTCGCCAGCTCGCGCGCGCTGACGGCCGCTTGTCACAGATCCGCCGCGCCACCGCCTGGATACGATCGCACTACAACGAGCCTATCGACGTGACGGAATTGGCCGAACTCGCGCATATGAGCAACGCCTCGTTTCACCGCCACTTCAAGGCGGCAACCGCCATGAGCCCGATCCAGTATCAGAAGCAGGTCCGTCTGCTGGAGGCGCGTCATCTGCTGATCGCCGAGTCGGGCAACGCCACGCGCGTCGCCTTTGCCGTCGGCTATGAAAGCGCATCCCAGTTCAGCCGGGAATATGCGCGCCATTTCGGACTGCCGCCGGCGCGTGACGCCGCGCGGCTTCTGGCCGAGGGCGAAGCTGCTACGCTGGAAATCGATTGATGCCGCCGCCCAGAAGTGACCACGGTTTGGGGGGACGAAAGCTCGCGGTGACTTCCCGACAGGTCGGCTCCGACCATTGTAAGAGCCTCGTCAGCCGGCATATGAAAAGCCCGGTCGACTTTCGCCGATCGGGCCAATTCACCGGATCCTACCGGTCCTGGATCAATTGCAGACCCTGACCTTGTCGACCACCCTATGGTGGTGAACCCAATGCGTGACCACCTTGGTCCTGCAGTGATGCTTGCCGTTCTTGATGATCACGGTTTCGGCTTGCGAAGGAGCAATCGCAGCGGATGCTGCCGCCAGTGCCAGAACTGATGCCAGTAGAATCTTCTTCATGAATATCCCCAGGTTGGAACGCGCCGATAGTAATCTGGAAATGGGTCCATCGTTCCGATCTCACGAGAAGTTCAGTCTCGCGTGATCTGGCTCCCGACGGTGATGACCGGCGAGCCTTTTAGGCATCGAATGGGTAATATTGAACAGCAAGAAGCCGCGCAGGCTGCCCGGCGCGGCTTTGCGATTGGCTGGTCGGCTACTTCGTCTGGAAGCGGGCGACCGACATGAACTTGACGGCGTTGCCGGTGAAGCGATTGGGGTCGGCCACCGGGTCGCCCGATTGGAAGCCGGCCGTATAGACTTCGCTCGGCGGCGTATGCACGATATTGTAGGCGTAGCCCGGTGCCGTCGTCGCGCTCGAAACGGCGGCGACGGTCTCGCCGCTGGTCAGCGCCCAGCGGGCGGCCTGAGGCGCGGCTGCAACCACAACGGCCCTGGGGCCGGGCTTCTGGTCGCGGGCGGTGGCCCTGGCTTCCTTGCGGGTCGTCTTCACGCCGGCGCCGATCGCGGCTGCCGGATCCGAACCGGCCGGACGGGCGGCAACGGCCTGGCGAGGCGATGCCGCATCGACGGCGGACGGATCGTTGAAGGCCGAGCGCGGTTCCTGGGACAGCGAGGCAAGCTGGTATTCGTCACCGCCGCCGACCTGTGCATTGGCGACCGGGGCATTAGCGGCCGGGGCGTTGACAACCTGGGCATTGGCGATCTGGGCATCGGCTTCGTCGAGCACGGCCTTGACCGCATCCGGCTTGGCCGGTGCCGGCCGGGCAGTCGGCAGCACCGAGAACGCATCCGTGGCGGACTTGTCCTGATCAGCCGTCTCGGCCAGCGCCATCAGCACATCGTTGCTGGGTGGCGGTGCAAGATCAGCCGGCAACGAGTGTTCGGGACGCCAGGTCGGCAATGGGATGTTGTTGACGGCAACCTGCGCCGGATCGGCCGCGGCGGCAGCCGCCATCGCCGCGGGGTCGGCCTTGCCGAAAGGCATGTTCGCCGGCGCCTGCGCGGTCGCCACGCCCTGTTCGGTGGTGGCCGTCGCATCCGCCGTGGCGAACGGAACATTCTCAGGCTGCTGCACGCCGACATCAGCCTTCGGCCGCGGTGCGAAGTCCGGCAGCGGAATCTCCTTGGCAGGCAGCGCCGCGATGATCGTCTCCGGCGTGTCCGTCTGCGGCTCCGGAGCCTGCTCGTCGGCGACCTGCGGAATTTCGGCGCGCTGCGCATTCTCGGGCGCGACGATAGCGATACCCGGTAGGTTGCTACTCTTGGCAGTGGCCAGCGGCTTCACGTTTCTCGGCTTGGGCGCGGGTGCGGCCGAAGCGGTTTCGACATCGGCGCTGTCGTCGGCTTCATCGTCGCCGCCGCCAAAGAACGCCGAGAGGAACCCGCCGGACTTCTTGCTGCTGCCGCCGGCGCTGGCCAGTTCGATGTTGGGTGTGCCGGAGCCCCTGCGCGCCTTGTAGGAAGCGAGCGCCTGTTCATAGCCTGGCAGCGGCCGGCCGTCGCTCGGCACATGCAGCGTCTTGCCATTGGGGAACAGGCCGACCAGTTCCTGGCGGCTGATGCCGGGCCAATGGCGTACATTGCCGACGTCCATGTGGACGAACGGCGAACCGGAGGACGGGTAGTAGCCGACGCCACCGCCCTGCATCTTGAGGCCGATGTTGCGCAGCTTCTTCAGTGGCACGCCGGGAATGTAGAAGTCCATGGCCTTGCCAAGCATGTGCTGGCTCTTCTCGGCGACGCCCCGGCTGCGGCTGCGCAGCATCGAGTTGGTCGCCGGCGAGCGGTAGCCGCAGACCACCTGGATGTAGTCGGTGGCGCCGCTTTCCCGATACGCCTCCCAGACCAGGTCCAGCAGGCGCGGATCCATCTTGGTCGGCTCGTTGCGCCGCCAGTCGCGCAGGATGATGTTGATCTTCCTCAGACCCTCGGGAATGTAGCGGCCATTGCGCTTGTAGACGATCTCGGCCTTCTCGTGGGTGTGGAGGTGATAGAGCTTCAGCGAACGAACTTCGGCCTGGGCGCCCGTGGCGGCCGCGGCAACAAAACCAAATGCGACAATCATCGCTGCCAGCCATCTCGGCCAGACGCGCAAATGATGATGACGCCCGTTTGTGAGTCGTTCGATTCTGTTCAAATCAAAAGGCCTTGCAGGCTGCCGTTTGTCCCCGGATTTGCCCAAACGGATGTGTCGTTTTCACATCCGAATATCGATCCTAATGGTTAATCATCGCTTATTGAAGCCGAAATGCGGTAACACCATGGCGATATCCCGTCAAAAATTGTTCGCAGGGTTTCTTGGTAAACCGCTGGTTTAGATCACGTTTCCACCCTTGGCTGAAACACGATCTGTTACCATTAGCCTTAATGCGTGATCGCCACCTGTCGAGCACCGCCGTCAGCCCGCCATAATCCGGCCGGGGCAGGTGCAAGGATCGCACCATGACAGGACAAGCTGGTCCCGGCCTTGCGCCGCTCAGGAGGCGAGGCGGTCGATACGCCCGGTTTCCGGATCGATGCCGTATTCCTTGAGCTTGCGGTAAAGCGTCGAGCGGCCGATGCCGAGGCGGCGGGCGACTTCGCTCATCTGGCCGTTGTAGTGATCGATGGCGAGCTTGATCATCTCGAGTTCGACATCGGCCAGCGCCCGCACATTGCCGCGTTCGTCGAGCGCCCTCACCGTGCCGAAGCGAGGCTGCGTCCTGACAGCCTGGTCGTGGACGCTAACCGCGACAGCATCGCCGGGCACGACATCCTCATCGCGGGGCTCTAGCGGTGGCGGCGCAAGACCGCCTGCTTCCTGATCGCCATCGGTTCCGAGATTGACGGTGCCTTCCACCTGCGCCCGGATTTGCGGGAAGTCGTCGACCGTCAGCACATCGCCTTCGCGCAACACCGAGGCGCGGAAGACCGCGTTCTCCAATTGCCTGATGTTGCCTGGCCAATCATAGGCCTGCAGCACGGCAAGCGCCGCCGCCGAAATGCCCGTAAGACGATGGCGCGGGTCGGCGGGCGCCACTTTCTCCATGAAATGTCTGACTAGGTGCGGGATGTCGTCGCGGCGGTCGCGCAGCGGCGGCACGAAGATCGGATAGACGTTCAGCCGATAGAACAGATCCTCGCGGAACTTGCCGTCCTTGACCTGCTGCAGGAGGTTGCGGTGCGTCGCCGAGATCAGCCTGATGTCGACCCTGACGGTGGCGCGGCCGCCGACCGGATCGACCTCGCCGTCCTGCACGGCGCGCAGCAGCTTGACCTGCACATCGAGCGGCAGGTCGCCGATCTCGTCGAGGAACAGCGTGCCCGAATGCGCTTCGACGAACTTGCCGGTGTGCTTGTCGGTGGCGCCGGTGAACGAGCCCTTCTCGTGGCCGAACAGGATGGATTCGACCAGATTGTCGGGAATGGCGCCGCAATTGACGGTGACGAAGGGTTTCGAACGACGGTCGCCGCTGCCCTGGATGGCGCGCGCCACCAGTTCCTTGCCGACACCGGATTCGCCTTCGATCAGGATCGGGATATTGGAAGCCGCCGCTTTCTGGCCAAGGCGTATCACCCTGTCCATGGCCGGACTGTGCGTGATCATGTCCTTGAAGGTCAGCAGCCCGCCGCGCTTGCGCGACGTGCGCTTGACCTCGCCCTCGACCGCCTCGACCTTGAGCGCATTGGCGATCGCGGCCTGCAGCCTGTCGGGCGAAGCCGGCTTGACGACGAAATCGAACGCGCCATGGCGCATCGCCGAAACCACGGTTTCGATGCCGCCCTGGGCGGTCTGCACGATGACCGGCACGCTGATGTCACGCTCGCGCATCGCCTTCAGCACACCGATGCCGTCGAGGCCGGGCATGACCAGGTCGAGGATGACGACGGAGACGTCGCGAGTGCCAGGCCCGTCGAGCACTTCGAGACCCGCGGCACCGCCGTCGGCGACGATTGCCGTATGGCCGAACCGCGTCACCGCCGCCTCGAGCAGCCGGCGCTGCACGGGATCGTCATCGACTATGAGTATGGAACCTGTCATGACTGTCTTGAGTTGCCCGCGCCCGAAATCCCCATGGATCATCTTGGCACAGGGTTCTAAATAAGGTTTCAAAAAACCCGGTGAACGAATTCCTTAGGATTTGACCGGCTTCTCCATTCCCTTTGATTCTGACCCCAGATTCTGACCCGTTGATTCACAGAAGGTATTGTCGATGCGCATGATGTTTGGTCGGCGGCTTGCGGCGCCAGCGTCCGGTCAGGGCGCGGCCGGGCTTGGCGATCTGCCGGAATGGAACCTTGCCGACCTTTACACCGGCATGGACGCGCCGGAGCTGAAGCGTGACATCGCCAGGGCCGCCGCCGATGCGATCGCCTTCGAGGCCCGTTGGAAGGGCACGCTGGCCGCCGAAGCCGAGCGCGGCAGCGCCGGCCGGCTGGGCGAGGCGCTGGTCGCCTACGAGGCGCTGGAGGAACTGATCGGCCGCATCGTCTCCTATGCCGGCCTGGTCTATGCCGGCAACACGGCCGACCCGCAGCGCGCCAAGCTCTATGGCGACATCCAGGAGAAGATGACCGACGCCAGTGCGCATCTTCTGTTCTTCGCGCTCGAATTGAACCTGATCGACGACGCGGCGATCGAGGGCGCGCTGGCCGGCGACCCCGCTTTCGGCCACTACCGGCCCTGGGTGCTCGACCTCAGGATGGACAAGCCCTATCAGCTCGAGGACCGCGTCGAGCAGCTTTTCCATGAGAAGTCGATCACCGGACGCGGCGCCTGGAACCGCTTGTTCGACGAAACGATGACCGACCTTCGCTTCGATGTCGATGGCGAGGAACTGACGCTGGAGCCGGCACTCAACCGCCTGCAGGATGCTGATGGTGAAGTCCGGCGTCGGGCCTCCGAGGCGCTGGCCGCGACTTTCCGCAAGAATTTGCGCACCTTCACCCTGATCACCAACACGCTGGCCAAGGACAAGGAAATCTCGGACCGCTGGCGCGGCTTCGAGGACATCGCCGATTCACGCCACCTCGCCAACCGGGTCGAGCGCAGCGTGGTCGATGCGCTCGCCACCGCCGTACGCGAGGCCTATCCGCGCCTGTCGCACCGCTATTACCAGATGAAGGCGCGGTGGCTTGGCATGGAGGTGATGAACCACTGGGATCGCAACGCACCGCTGCCGGAGACGCCGCAAGCGGTGATCGGCTGGGACGAGGCCAGGAACACCGTGTTGTCGGCCTATCAGCGTTTCTCACCCGATATGGCCGAGATCGCCCGGACCTTCTTCGACCGCAACTGGATCGATGCGCCGGTGCGCCCGGGCAAGTCGCCCGGCGCCTTCGCCCACCCGACCGTGCCGTCGGCTCACCCCTATGTGCTGCTCAACTACATGGGCAAGCCGCGCGACGTGATGACGCTGGCGCATGAACTTGGTCACGGCGTGCACCAGGTGCTGGCCGCTGGCCAGGGCGCGCTGATGGCCTCGACACCGCTGACGCTGGCCGAGACGGCCTCCGTCTTCGGCGAGATGCTGACCTTCCGCTCGTTGCTCGAGCAGACCACCGACAGGCGCGAGCGCAAGGCCATGCTCGCCCAGAAGGTCGAGGACATGATCAACACGGTGGTGCGCCAGATCGCCTTCTACGAATTCGAGCGCAAGGTGCATGCCGAGCGCCGCAACGGCGAACTGACATCCGACCGGCTCGGCCAGTTCTGGCTCGAGGTGCAGGCGGAAAGCCTGGGACCCGCGATCAAATTGCGCGAGGGTTATGAAGTGTTCTGGACTTACATCCCGCACTTCATCCATTCGCCCTTCTACGTCTACGCCTATGCTTTCGGCGACTGCCTGGTGAACTCGCTCTATGCGGTCTACCAGAACGCCGAGCGCGGCTTCCAGGACAAGTATTTCGAGATGCTGCGCGCCGGCGGCACCAAGCATCACTCCGAACTTCTGGCGCCGTTCGGTCTCGACGCCACCGATCCGGCCTTCTGGCAGATCGGGCTCGGCGTGATCGGCGGCCTCATCGACGAGCTGGAAGCGCTCGACGGTTGACGTCTCGCGCCGGCACGGAACAGTTTAGCCGGAATGCATGTTGGGACAGCACCATTCCTGGGCTAAATATCTGTTCTTCAACAACTCTCGACGGCAAGTTTTCCGATAGCTTTCCGCAAGCCCTATGGTAGCCTTCGCTCCAAGCTCAGCCGGAGCGCACGCGGATCGGCGAGGAAAAATCTCGGCCGACCGTGGCGCTCTGGCGAACGCGACAACGGCCGTTGGCCATGGCAGCAAGCCGATCGCCGACAGCTCGACCGAAGCCGGCTGTTCCGCGCCGCGGAATCACCATCGAGTAGTCCTTCGCCGAAGGTCATGAATCCATACCGCGGCAGACGGATCTGACTGGAGAGAGACAATGGGCACTTTTTTCTACATGCTCCTGGCGTTCCTTGTGGGTGTGTTGGTTGGCTGGTTCATCTGGGGACGTCTGCGTGGTGAGCTCGACAGCTTGCGCGGCGATCTCGACCGCACCCGCAGCGAGCGCGACAGGCTGCGTGCCGACAGCGACCGCCTGACGGGTGAACTGAATGCCTGCGGCAAGACCCGCTCGGATCTCGAGCGCCAGCTGCGTGACGCGCAGGCTTCCGCCGGAGCCGGCGCGGCAAAGGCCGCAAGTCAACCGTCGGCCGCCCTGATGTCGACGCCGGCCACGGCCAAATCTGCTCCGGCAGCGGCCAGGGCCGCACCAGCCAAACCGGCCGCGGCAAAGCCGGCAGCGGCCAAGGCACCAGCCAAACCCGCTGCGAGCAAATCCGCGGCCGCTGGCGCGGCGACCAAGAGCGCGGCCGCTCCCAAGGCCGCAGCAGCGAAGAAGGCCACGCCGGCCGCGGCCAAGCCCGCATCCGGCAAACCCGACAATCTGCGCCGCCTGATCGGTATCGGCCCGGTCAACGAGAAACTTCTCAAGGCGCAAGGCGTGACCTCCTTCGCCCAGATCGCCGCCTGGACCGCCGCCGACATCAAGCGCATCGAGGACGTGATGAACTTCGACGGCCGCATCGAGCGCGAACGCTGGATCGAGCAGGCCAAGCTGCTCGCCGCCGGCAACGAAAAGGAATTCGCCAAGCAGTTCCCGACAGCCGGAACCGCCAGCAACACTTGAGCGAGAGAAACAGCGATTAGCCGGGGGGGGCGCCCCCGCGCCGCAAAATCGGGCCCCAACTGCCGGGCGGCGCCACGGCGCCGCCGGCTTGTTTTGAGCGGACAGAGCCAGCAGAGGTCGGCCCAAGGGTCAGCCCGGAGGTCGGCTTTGAGTGGCAGCGTGCCGTTCCCTCGATTGCGCGCGAACGGCCCCCCATATAGAGCGGTCAACGGCTTCATTGACCGCAGCACCAGAGTCCCATGTCCCTGCCCGCCGTCATTTTCCGCAACGACGAAAGCGCGCGTCAGCTCGTTTTCGACCGGCCGGCCGATATCATCGTGGCGCATGCGGCAAAGGACTTCCTGCCGGCGCTGGAGGCCGCGCAGGCCGCGCATGATGCCGGTAAGTGGCTGGCCGGCTATTTCTCCTACGAGGCGGGCTACCTGCTCGAGCCGAAGCTGGTTCCCTTGCTGCCAAGCGGACGCCGCGCGCCGCTGGTCTGCCTCGGCATCTTCGATGCCCCGGTCGAAGAAGCGGTGCCTCAGCGCGCCGCGCCGACCAACGGCCCGATCTTCGATGCAAGGGCGGCATGGTCGTTCGAGGACTACGAGAAGCGCTTCGCACGGCTGCACCAGCACATCAGGCAAGGCGATTGCTACCAGGGCAACCTGACCTTTCCGGTGCAGGCGCAATGGTCGGGCGACCCGCTTGCCGCCTTCGATGCGCTGACCGAACGCCAGCCGGTGAAGTATGGCGCGCTGGTCGCGCTCGGTGACCCCGTCGTGCTGTCGCGCTCGCCCGAACTGTTCTTCGAGATCGACGCCGGCGGCATGATCGAGACGCATCCGATGAAGGGCACCGCACCGCGCGGCGCGACCAAAGCCGAGGACGAATGGCAGAAGAACTTCCTGCGCAACGACGAGAAGAACCAGGCCGAGAACCGGATGATCGTCGACCTTCTGCGCAACGACATCTCGCTGATCAGCGAGGTCGGCACGCTGGACGTGCCGGCGCTATTCCGCATCGAGAGCTATCCGACCGTCCACCAGATGGTGAGCGACGTCAGGGCGAAACTGCTGCCCGGGCTCTCGATCCGCCAGATCTTCGCGGCGCTGTTTCCCTGCGGCTCGATCACCGGCGCGCCGAAGATCCGCGCCATGGAAATCCTGCACGATCTGGAAAGCACGCCCCGCGACGTCTATTGCGGCGCCATCGGCTGGATCGCACCCGGTGGCACGATGCGCTTTTCGGTGGCGATCCGCACCATATCGCTCTTTTCCAGCGGCGAGGCCGTCTACAATGTCGGTGGCGGCATCGTCTTCGATTCGACGGCGCAAGAGGAGTATCAGGAGTGTCTGCTCAAGGCCCGCTTCGCGACGGGGACGCCACCGATTTCGAGCTGATCGAGACCATGCGCTGGGAGCCGGACAGCGGTTTCCTGCGCTTCGATCGCCACCTTGCGCGCCTCTATGGCTCGGCGGCGGAACTGGGCTTCAGCCATGATCCGGACAGGATCGGCGAGGCCCTGAGCAGCGCGGTCGGCGGCTCCCCCATCGCCATGCGCACGCGGCTCGCTTTGTCGCGCCGTGGCGAGGCGAGCGCCTCCGCGCAACCTTATGAACCGCTCGCCGCCGACAAGGTCTGGGTGCTGCGGCTGGCGCGGACAAGGCTCGACTCGGGCAATACGCTGCTGCGCCACAAGACCAGCCGGCGACAGCTCTACACGCATGCCCGCTCCGAATATCTCGTCACCCAGGCCGACGAAGTGCTCCTGGCCAATGAGCGTGGCGAAATCTGCGAAGGCACGATCACCAATGTCTTCGCCGATTTCGGCGACGGCGTGCTGGCAACGCCCCGACTCGACTGCGGCTTGCTGCCTGGCGTATTGCGCGCCGAGCTTCTGGACGAAGGCCGCGCCCGGGAAGCGATCTACAGCTTGGACGAGTTGAAATCCGCCAAGGCGTTGTTCGTCGGCAATTCGCTGCGCGGACTGATCCAGGCAAAATTGATCTGAACCATGACCCCCTTGCCCACCCATACGCCCTATGACGGCTCGTCGAAACTCTTCACCATCGGGCTGAAGCCGCTCGATCCGGCGGATTGGATCGAGGTCGACGGCCATCTCCTGCCCTACCTCGCCGAGAAGCGCCGGCTCTATGCCGAAATCCCAGAGCGGGTTTTCGTCGAGGAGGACGGCACGCGGGACGCACAGCAGGAAGTGCTCGACTTGCTCGGCGCCTATCTGCCGGAGCGATTTCCAAACAGCCATGGCCGCACCGATGCGGGTATCGAGGTGATGGGCGCTGTGAACCGCCCTGCCTTGCCTCCGGATCTTGCCGACGCGCCGCTCGTCGCGGCATCGCTGCTGGTCCAGGAAGACCTGATCCTGATGCGCCGCGACGACAGTGGCTGGCGGCTCGCCGCCGGTTCGCTGTGCTTTCCCTCGTCCTGGTCGCTCCTGGAGAAGTTCGGCAAGCCGCTGCAGCAGATCCACGCCCCGGTGCCGGGCTTTGGTCCGGGCACACGTCCGGCCGACTTGATCAACCGCATGTTCGACGGCCTGCAGGGCCAAGCGGTCGTGCGCTTCAACTGGTCGATCCAGGCCGACAATGCACTCTACCATCCGCTGTCCAATGTCGAGCGCATCGACCGCGCCACGAACCGGCCGACACGCTTCCCAGACGGTGACGTCAACGCGCACGCCTTCATCCGTGTCGAGCGGCAGACGCTGCGCAAGCTTCCCGTGTCGGGCGATATCCTGTTCACCGTCCGCATCCACCTCGACCCGCTCGCCGTACTGGCGCGGCACCCGGACCGGGCGACGCTGGCGCTGTCTTTCGCCGCCCAACTCGAAGCGCTCGACCTCGCCCAGCTCGACTACAAGGGCCTGACATCGGATCGCGACCGGCTGATCGAACGATTGAAGACAATGGCCGGCTGAAGCCGCCTACAGGCTGCCCGCCAGGAAATCGACGAAGGTCCTTGCCCTGACGCTGGCCTTGCGTCCGGCCGGAAACAGCGCCCACAATTCAACAGGCGGCAGCGCCCAGTCGACCAGGATCGGCCGCACCGCACCGCTGCGCAGTTCTGCATCGAACATCCATTCGGAGCCGACCGTGAAGCCGATGCCGGCAAGTACTGCCTCACGTATCCCTTCGGCGGAAGTCACGCGCAGCCGCCCTTGGCCGGCAAGCGAAATCTCTTCGGCGCCTCGCCGGAACGTCCAGCGATTGGAAGTGCCTGCTCGGACGAAAAGGATCGCCTCGTGCCGCGACAGCTCATCCGGCGCGATGGGTTCGCCCTCGCGTGCCAGGTACGAGGGTGCCGCCACCACGAGACGACGACAGGTGGCGATCTTGCGCCCGATATGAGCAGGGGCGAAGCTTTCACCCAGACGCAGCATGACATCTACCCCTTCCTCGACGAGGTCGACGTTCCTGTCGTCCATCGCCACCTCGACGTCGAGCCTCGGATGAGCGTCCAGGAAGGCTTTCAGCCTCGGCACGACATGCAGGCGGCCGAAGGTTACCGACGTACCGATGCGCAGCAACCCGGTAAGCGCCGCCGCAGTGCCACGCGCCGCGTTCTCCGCTTCGTCGGCCTCATCGACCGCGCGCTTCGCGCCTTCATAGAAGCTGAGGCCGGCATCGGTCGGCGAGAGACCTCGGGTGGTGCGCGACAGCAGGCGAACGCCGAGCCGTTCCTCGAGCTGCGCGATGGCCTTCGAGACGGCTGGCTGCCCGACGCGCAAATGCCGCGCAGCCGCCGAGAACGAGCCGGTTTCGATGACTCTTATAAAGGTGTTCATCACCATGAGCCTGTCCATCTATTCCACCTTGGAATTAGTAATATGTTTTTGTTCACTCTACCTGACCCACTCAGGAATGGCCAATTGGGCGGTTGTCAAATCCATCCATCCATTCGGAGAACCAAAATGGGCAAGCTCAACAACAAGGTCGCCATCGTCACCGGTGCCGCGCGAGGCATCGGTGCGGGCATCGCCAAACGACTGGCGGCGGAAGGCGCCGCCGTCATCGTCAACTACGCCTCCAGCCGTGAGGCTGCGGAACGCACGGTCAAGGAGATCGTCGCCGCCGGTGGCAAGGCTACTGCGGTCCGGGGCGACGTGGCCGATGCCGCCGAAGTCGAGAAGATGTTCGAGGCCGCCGAGATCGCATTTGGCAAGCCAAGCATTCTGATCAACAATGCCGCGACCGCCAGCTTCGGCACTTTCGAGGAAGCCAGTGAGGCGGATTATCGGCGGCTCTTCGACACCAACGTACTGGGCACGATCCTGACCACGAAGGCGGCCATGCGCCACTTCCCCGAGACCGGCGGCAGCATCGTCAACATCGGCACGATCTCGAGCTGGAACCCAGTGCCAAACACCAGCCTCTATTCCGCCAGCAAAGCGGCGATCGATACGCTGACGCTTAGCCTGTCGAGAGAACTCGGAGCCCGCAACATCCGTGTCAACATCGTGGCGCCCGGCTATACCCATACAGAAATGACCGAAGGCATGGTTGGCACCGATTTCGGCAATATGCTGATCGCTGGCGTCCCCCTTGGCCAGCGCTTCGGCAAGCCGGACGACATCGCCCCGACCGTGGCCTTCCTCGCCTCGGACGAGGCGGCGTGGCTGACCGGCGAACGCATCAACGCGTCCGGCGGCGCTCGCTGATACGACGCCGGCTCAACATCCGCCATCGGCAGGCCATGGCCTCCCGGTGGCATCGCCGAGCACCTCCACGGCGGCGCTCCCAAGCGTTTCGCTGCTTTTCCCTTTATTGTGACAATGATCTATGGTTTGTCGCGCCGCGGCCAAGCGGCTGTTCTGGAGTGTTTTTTGAGGAGTGCTCGATAAAATGGCGACTGAAAACTGGCCCGTTTACGGTGAGATCACCGGCCCTGTGGTGATGATCGGCTTTGGCTCGATCGGACGGGGAACGCTGCCGCTGATCGAGCGCCATTTCAAGTTCGACAAGTCGCGCATGACGGTCCTCGACCCGCGCGACACCGACCGCAAGCTGCTCGACGAGCGCGGCATCGCTTTCGTCCAGGAAGCGGTGACCGAGAAGAATTACAAGAAGCTCCTGACCCCGCTGCTGACCAATGGCGGCGGCCAGGGCTTTTGCGTCAACCTGTCGGTCGATACCGGCTCGGTCGACCTGATGCGGCTCTGCCGCAAGCTCGGCGTGCTCTACATCGACACCGTCGTCGAGCCCTGGCTCGGCTTCTATTTCGACGCCAAGGCCGACAATGCCAGCCGCACCAACTATGCGCTGCGCGAAGCCCTGATCAAGGAAAAGCACGACAAGCCCGGCGGCGCCACCGCGGTCTCCACATGCGGTGCCAATCCCGGCATGGTCTCGTGGTTCGTCAAGCAGGCGCTGGTCAATCTCGCCACCGATCTTGGCCTGGAATTCTCGGAGCCAGCGCAGGAAGACCGCGAAGGCTGGGCCAAGCTTATGAAGAAGGCCGGCGTCAAGGGCATCCACATCGCCGAGCGCGACACGCAGCGCACCAAGAAGCCGAAGCCGATGGATGTGTTCTGGAATACCTGGTCGGTCGAGGGCTTCATCTCCGAAGGCTTGCAGCCGGCCGAGCTTGGCTGGGGCACACACGAAAAATGGATGCCGAAGAACGGCAAGAAGCACAAGCATGGCTCCAAGGCCGCCATCTATCTGGAGCAGCCGGGCGCCAACACGCGCGTGCGCTCATGGTGCCCGACGCCGGGCGCCCAGTACGGCCTGCTGGTGACGCACAACGAGGCCATCTCGATCGCCGATTTCTTCACCGTGCATTCCAAGAAGGGCAAGGTCCAGTACCGCCCGACCTGCCACTATGCCTACCATCCCTGCAACGACGCGATGCTGTCGCTGGACGAGATGTTCGGCGCTGCCGGCAAGCCTCAGCCCGTGCACCACGTGCTCGACGAGAACGAACTGGTCGACGGCGTCGACGAGCTCGGCGTCCTGCTCTACGGCCATGACAAGAATGCCTACTGGTACGGCTCCCAGCTTTCGCTGGCCGAGGCGCGCAAGCTGGCGCCCTATCAGAACGCCACCGGCATGCAGGTCACCTCGGCGGTTCTCGCCGGCATGGTCTGGGCTCTGGAAAATCCGGACGCCGGCATCGTCGAGGCCGACGAAATGGACTACAGGCGCTGCCTCGACGTGCAGTCGCCCTATCTCGGACCGGTCAAGGGTTACTACACCGACTGGACCCCGCTCGACAGGCGTCCAGGCCTGTTCCCGGAGGACCTCGACCGCAGTGACCCGTGGCAATTCCGCAACATCCTCGTCCGATAGCATGCCCCATTACCTTGCAATCGCCCGGAAATCGGGCGATTGAAGGAATGCGGCCTAGACAGCTTTGTGCGTCCGTTGAGCGCACAAGGCACACTCTAGCATTTTGGGCGTTCGCATCGCGCTTTCCAAAATCGAACCCGATTTTTGGGCCGATGCGTTTGGAGAGGATTTCATATGACTATTGCACGCAAAGTTCTTTCGATGGGCATGGCGGGTGCCATGGCCTCGATGCTTGCTGCCTGTGCCACCAGCGGTCCCGGCGAGCCGCCGATGGCAACCTCGCCGAAAGGCGTCGAAGGCTCCTGGATCGACGCCAAGGGCACCGGACTGTCGACCTTCACCGCCGGGAAATTCACGACTGTGGCCACCGACACCGGCCAGAAGCTGGCGGATGGCAGCTACACGATGACCGGCGCCACATCGGTGCAGATCAACGGCACATCGCTGATCCGCCAGACCGGTGTCAGCTTCAACTGCCTGCTGGTGTCGACCAGCCAACTGAACTGCACCAGTTCGTCCGGCCAGAACTTCGTGCTGACGCGACGCACCTGAACGAGCGGGCGTTCGCCTCATAGCGCCCCACAAGGGACGGCGGTCAACAAGCCGCGGTCCCTTTTTTGCGCCAGAAAACACCCCGGGTTTTTCGCTAGAAAATACCCCGGGTTTTTCGCCGGAAAATACAGCCGGCATTTCCGCTTGCGTCAGCCGAAACGCGATGGGAACATGGCCAAAATGCTGGCTGTTATGTGCCAGTCAAGCAAGGGCGTTAAACGCCTCGGATCAGCCTGCCGGGAGACGAAGATGAAAAAGCTTACCGCCATTGCCGCCCTGTCCGCATCGACGCTTGGCCTGTCGGCCGGCGCATCCTTTGCCGACTACACACTGAACATTTTGCATTTCAACGATTGGCACAGCCGTATCGAAGGCAACAACAAATATGAATCGACCTGTTCGGCCGATGAGGAGACCAAGGGCGAATGCATTGGCGGCGCCGGCCGGCTGATCACCGCGATCGCCCAGGAACGCAAGAAGCTCGAAGGCCAGAACATACTGCTGCTCAATGCAGGCGACAGCTTCCAGGGATCGCTGTTCTACACCACCTACAAGGGCGCCGTGGAAGAGGAATTCCTCAATCAGATAAAACCCGACGCTGTGACGCTCGGCAACCACGAATTCGACGACGGCGAGAGCGCGCTGGTGCCTTACCTCGACAAGGCGAAGTTTCCGGTCGTCAGTGCCAATGTCGTGCCCAACGACAAGTCCGGCGCAGCGGGCAAGATCAAGCCGTCGATCGTCGTGGAGATCGGCGGCCAGAAGATCGGCATTGTCGGCGCCGTCACCAACGACACGCCCGAACTCGCCTCCCCCGGGCCCAACATCGCCATCGCGGACGACGTCAAGTCGATCACCGCGGAGGTCGAGAAGCTGAAGGCACAAGGCGTCAACAAGATCATCGCCGTGACCCATATCGGCTACAACCGGGAGCGCGACGTCATCGCCAAGATCCCGGGCATCGACGTGGTCGTCGGCGGCCACAGCCATACGCTTTTGTCGAATACCGATCCGAAGGCGGCAGGCCCCTATCCGACGATGGCGGACAATCCCGACGGCTACAAGGTGCCGGTCGTGCAGGCGGCGTCCTATTCGAAATATCTCGGCGAGTTCAAGGTCGTGTTCGACGACAATGGCGTCGTCAAATCGGCGAGCGGCGATCCGATCTACCTCGACAAGTCGATCACGCCGGATCCTGCCGTGCTCGCCCGCATCAAGGAGCTTGGAGCGCCGATCGAGGCCTTGAAGAACAAGGAAGTCGCCGAGACCACCGACGTGATCGACGGCAGCCGCGAGAGCTGCCGCGTCCATGAATGCGCGATGGGCAACCTCGTCTCCGACGCCATCCTCGACCGCGTCAAGGGACAGGGCGTCGAGATCGTGATCTCCAATGGCGGCGGCCTGCGCGCCTCGATCGACAAGGGCACCGTCACCATGGGTGAGGTGCTGACGGTGCTGCCGTTCCAGAACACGCTGGCGACCTTCCAGATCTCCGGCAAGGACCTGGTCGTCGGCCTCGAAAGCGGCCTCAGCCAGATCGAGGACGGCGCCGGCCGCTTCCCGCAGGTCGCCGGCCTGAAATATTCCTTCGACAAGTCGGTCGCGCCCAATGCCGGCCGGGTCAAGTCGGTCGAAGTGATGGAGAACGGCGCCTGGGCGCCGATCAATCCCGACAAGGACTATCTGGTCGCCACCAACAATTATGTCCGCCAGGGTGGCGACGGCTACAAGGTCTTCGCCGAAAAGGCCAAGAAGGCCTACGACTACGGCCCCGGCCTCGAACAGGTGGTTGCCGACTATCTCGGCGCGCATCGGCCCTACACGCCCAAGCTCGACGGCCGCATCACCGAGA
Source organism: Mesorhizobium sp. B263B2A (assembly GCF_020165775.1). Taxonomy (NCBI): domain Bacteria; kingdom Pseudomonadati; phylum Pseudomonadota; class Alphaproteobacteria; order Hyphomicrobiales; family Phyllobacteriaceae; genus Mesorhizobium; species Mesorhizobium sp. B263B2A. The sequence goes on along the minus strand of NZ_JAIUIU010000009.1, from coordinate 24,478 downwards.
TTGCCGCGACCGTCGCGGCGGCACCGGCGGCAGAACCGGCAAAGCCCGCCGAACCGGCGAAGCCAACGCCGGCCGAAGCCGCCAAGCCGGCTGAACCGGCAAAGCCCGCGGACGCGGCGCCGGCAATGCCTGAACTGCCCGCCAACTCCGGCGATATCGCCAACAAGCCGCCGGCCATATCGACAGAGGCGGCACCTGCTGAACCGGCCGAGACGGCTCCTGCACCGGCAGCACCCGCCCCGGCAGCCCCCGCGCCCGCCGAGCCGGCAAAACCCGCCGAGGCCGCGCCGGCCACGGGCAATCATGTGATCGTTGCCGGCGACACCTACTGGGACCTGGCAAAGAAGGCTTATGGCGACGCGACCAAGTGGAAGCTCATCTATGATGCCAACAAGGGTCAGAAGCCGCACCGGCTTATGCCCGGCGCATCGCTGACCATCCCGGCGAAGTAGCCTCACTTTACCTCTTCCAGCACCAAGCCTGCCTGGGAAACCCGGCGGGTTTTGTGTTTTCAGGCTAAGGTGCGGCCAGACGCTGCATTGAAAGCGCGCTCAAGATGGTTAGGTTCGCGTCTCCTGGAGAACTCTTATGACGCTTTCCACCTTCGTCGATGCCAAGGCCGCGAAAGCCATCGGCCCGTTGCCTGCCGGCCACCTGCCGGTCAAGACGGGCAAGGTGGGCGTCGTACTGGTCAATCTCGGCACGCCGGACGGTACCGATTTCAAGCCAATGTGGCGCTATCTCAGGGAATTCCTGTCCGATCCGCGTGTCATCGAGCTCAACAAGGCGATCTGGTATCCGATCCTCTATGGCCTAGTGCTCACCATGCGGCCGAAGAAGTCGGGCGCCAACTACGCCAGGATCTGGAACCGGGAGAAGAACGAGTCGCCGCTACGCACCTATACGCGCGCTCAGAGCGAGAAACTGGCCGAGGCATTGCGCGACCTGCCCAATGTCGTGGTCGATTGGGCGATGCGTTACGGAAATCCGTCGACGGCTAGCGTCGTAGAGAGGCTGGTCGCGCAAGGCTGCGATCGCATTCTTTCATTCCCGCTCTATCCTCAATATTCGGCGACCACCACCGCGACCGCCAATGACCAGCTGTTTCGCGCCTTGATGAAGATGCGTCGCGCGCCTGCGGTGCGCAGCGTGCCGTCCTACCATGACGAGCCGGTCTACATCGAGGCGCTGGCGCGTTCGATCGAACAGCATCTGGCGACGCTCGATTTCGAACCCGAGGTTGTCATCACCTCCTATCACGGCATCCCGAAGCCCTATTTCGAGAAGGGCGATCCCTATCATTGCCACTGCCAGAAGACGACACGCCTGCTGCGCGAACGGCTCGGCTGGGATGACAAGAAACTGATCATCACCTTCCAGTCGCGCTTCGGCGCGCAGGAATGGCTGCAGCCCTATACCGACAAGACGGTGGAGAAACTGGGCAAGGACGGCGTGAAGTCGATCGCCATCGTCAATCCCGGCTTTTCCGTCGACTGCATCGAGACACTGGACGAGATTGGTCGCGAGGCCGCCGAAACCTTCCATCATGCTGGCGGCAAGAACTTCGCCCACATCCCTTGTCTCAACGACAGCGCCGAGGGCATGGCGGTGATCGAGGCGATGGCGCGGCGCGAACTCTCCGGCTGGGCCTGACCTCGGAACAACGGCCACTCCGGGGCGTTGAGGCGCACCTTCCGGAGCGTTCGATGCCCCGCCAACTCGACCTGAGAACTGGCCGGCCCGTCTGGTCCGCCTATCGGGCGCCTGCGGTGCCGACGACCGCGCTGAGCCGTGACGCCAAGGCCGATGTGCTGATCGTCGGCATGGGGGTCAGCGGCGCCATGATGGCCGAAGTACTGACGGCGGACGGCCATTCCGTGATCTGCATCGACCGGCGCGGACCGGTGAAAGGCTCGACCGCCGCGACCACGGCACTGGTCGAATTCGAACTCGACCAGCCGCTTTCAGTGTTGATCAAGATGATCGGCGAGTCCAAAGCGCAGCAGGCCTGGAGACGCTCGCGGCTCGCCATTTCCAATCTGGCCGGTCGTATCCAGGACCTGGCCATCGGCTGCCGCCTGTGCCGTACCCAATCGCTCTATCTGGCCGGCACCATGCTCAGCGCTTCGGAACTGCGGGACGAAACCGAAGCGCGCCGGCAAGCGGGTATCGCCGCAACCTATCTCACTCCGCAGCCGCTGGCCGAGCGCTACGGCATCGAGCGCGGCGGCGCCATCCTCAGCCACGGCAATATCGCGCTCGACCCGCGCAAGCTGACCGCCGGGCTGCTGTTGAAGGCGTTGGAGCGCAAGGCACGTTTCCACGCCCCCGTCGAGGCAACAACGATCGAGGATAATGCCGACGCGGTGGTCGTGGCGACCAAGGGTGGCCCGACGATCACGGCGCGGCATGTTGTTCTGGCCACCGGCTATGAACTGGTCGACATCGTGCCGGCGGCCGCTCACCGGATCATCTCGACCTGGGCCATAGCGACACGCCCGCAGCCGCGAAAGCTCTGGCCGCAGGCAGCTTTCATCTGGGAAGCATCCGAGCCCTATCTCTACGCCAGGGCGACAGCCGACGGCAGGGTCATCTGCGGCGGCGAGGACGAGGACTTCATCGACGAGGCACGCCGCGACGAACTGATCGCCGACAAGAGCGCGCGCATCGCCGCAAAACTTAGCCGGCTGTTTCCACGTCTCGACGTCAGGCCTGAATTTGCCTGGACCGGTTCCTTCGGCACCACGACCACGGGCCTGCCCTATATCGGCGCCATTCCGAGGCACCCACGCATCCATGCCGTGATGGGCTACGGCGGCAACGGCATCACCTTCTCGCGGATTGCCTCGGAGATCGTCTCAGCCTCCATCGGCGGCTTCGACGACACGGATGCAGGCCTGTTTGCCTTCAACCGCTAGCTGCAGACCCGCAAACAATCCCTCATCACCTGATTGTAACATTGCTGAAACACACTTAAGTCTTTGCTGAAGCCGGCTGCGCGGGAATGGCTCGCGCGGCTTGCCTCTGAGGGAGAGCCAAATGGATTTCAGTGGTTTCGATATTGCGGTCGTAGTTCTGGTCGCGCTTGTCGTGCTGGTGCTGTTCAAAGGTATCAAGACAATTCCGCAAGGCTACAACTATACCGTCGAACGTTTTGGCCGTTACACCAGAACACTGAGCCCGGGCCTCAACATCATCACGCCGTTTGTCGACCGCATCGGCGCCAAGCTGAACATGATGGAGCAGGTGCTCGACGTTCCGAGCCAGGAGATCATCACCCGCGACAACGCCATTGTCGGTGTTGACGGGATCGCTTTCTATCAGATCCTCAACGCGGCACAGGCCGCCTATCAGGTTGCCGGCCTGCAGAACGCCATCCTCAACCTGACGATGACCAACATCCGTACCGTCATGGGTTCGATGGACCTCGACGAACTGTTGTCCAACCGCGACGCCATCAACGAGCGCTTGCTGCGTGTCGTCGACGAGGCGGCGCATCCGTGGGGCATCAAGATCACCCGCGTCGAGATCAAGGACATCAACCCGCCGGCCAACCTGATCGAATCGATGGGCCGCCAGATGACCGCCGAGCGTAACAAGCGCGCGCAGATTCTCGCCGCCGAAGGCCTCAAGCAGTCGCAGATCCTCGAAGCCGAGGGCCGCAAGGAAGCCGCCTTCCGCGACGCCGAGGCGCGAGAACGCTCGGCCGAAGCGGAAGCCCGCGCCACCCAGGTGGTGTCGGAAGCCATTTCCAAGGGCGACGTGCAGGCGCTGAACTACTTCGTCGCCCAGAAATACACCGAGGCACTGGGCAAGATCGGCTCGGCCACCAACAGCAAGATCGTGCTGATGCCTTTCGAGGCGTCGTCGCTGATCGGTTCGCTCGGCGGTATCGGCGAGATCGCCAGGGAAGTGTTCAAGGGCGATGGCCCGGCCGGCACGCAGCGGCAGGTTTCACGCCCGCCCGTCGTCAAGCCAAGCGACAATTGATGTCTGCGGTTGGGAGTAGACCATGATCGACCGTGTCATTTCCGAACTCGGCCCGTGGAGCTGGATGGTCCTGGGCTTCGTCCTGCTGGTGATGGAAATCATCGCGCCGGGCATCTTCATGCTGTGGATCGGCATCGCGGCGCTCATCATCGGCGCGGTGTCGCTGCTGATCTGGGACGCGGCCATCTGGACCTGGCAGGTCCAGGTACTCGCTTTCCTCGCGCTTTCGCTGGTCTCTGCCTATGTCGGCAAGAAACTGGTCGGCGGGCGCCATGATCCGACGGACCAGCCGCTGCTCAACCGTCGCGGCGCCCAGATGATCGGCAAGATGGCGACGCTCGCCGAGCCGATCAAGGACGGCCGTGGCCGCATCAAGCTCGGCGATACGCTGTGGCGTGTCTCCGGCCCGGATCTGCCCGCCGGCACGCAGGTCCGTGTCACGAGTGCGGCGGATACAGACCTGGAACTCACGGTGGAGCGGGTCTGAATCTTCAGACTGCGCTAAGGTATTGAGATTCAGGTCAGGCCGCGTCGAAAACGATGGCTTTCGAGAACTGGAGCGGAGCGGACATTTGGGTCTGTGAGCACCGGCCTATGCCGGCCGTAGCCTTAATTGCCGCAGCCACTCATGTGTGCTTCGGTCGGCGAAGGCCGGAAGCGCAGAAAGCCGTCGTTTGCAGGCCGGCCTCACCTGAATATCGATACCTTAGGCGGCGCCGATGCGCAGCAGGTCGTGGAAATGAACCACGCCCAGCGGCATGTTATTCTTGGTCACCACCAGGGCGCCGATATTGTGCTCGTTGAGCAGCGCGATCGCGGTACCGGCAAGCGTCTGCGGGTCGACCGTCTTGGGCGTGCGGGTCATCACCTCGTCGACGATGACGTCGGCCAGGTTACGGTGCAGGTTGCGGGCAACGTCGCCATCGGTGATGATCCCAGCCAGTTCGCCGTTGGCGTCGACGATCAGGACGCAGCCGACCTTCTTCTGCGACAGCGTCATCACCGCTTCCGGCATCTTGGTGCCGAGCGAAGCCAGCGGAATCTGGTCGCCGACCCGCATGATCTCCGAGACCAGGGTCAGGTTGGCGCCGAGTTGGCCGCCTGGATGGAAAGTGCGGAAATGGTCCGGCGTGAAGCCGCGCGCCTCGAGCAGCGCGATCGCCAGCGCGTCGCCAATGACCAGTTGCAGCACGGTCGACGTCGTCGGCGCCAGGCCGTGCGGACAGGCCTCCGGGGTGCGTGGCAAAAGCAGCACGACGTCGGCGGCCCGCGCCAGCGCCGATGTCTCGCCGGAGGTGATGGCGATGAGCGGAATGGAGAAGCGCCTGGAATAGGCGACGATGCCCAGCATCTCCTTGCTCTCGCCAGACCATGAGATGGCGATGATGGCGTCGTCCCTGGCGATCATGCCGAGATCGCCATGGTTGGCCTCGACCGGATGGACGAAGAAAGCCGGCGTGCCGGTCGAGGCAAGCGTCGCCGCGATCTTCGAACCGATATGGCCGCTTTTGCCGACACCGGTGACGATGAGCCGGCCTTCGATCTTCGAGATCATGTCGACGGCCTGGGCGAAAGGTGCGGCCAGGCCGTTCTCGAGCGCTTCGGCCAGGGCTGCGATCCCGGCCTGTTCGGTCGCCACCGTTCTCAGCGCCGAAGCGATCGACGCCTGCCTGTCCAGGGGCTTCTTATCGAGGGATTTCGCATGCATGGCTGATGCGATTAGCGCTTTGCCGTCCGCCTGTCCAACAGAAATGGCCCCACGGATATCGGCCGAGCTGTGAGACGGAATGGGCCAGCGACAGGCATGAAAACAGGAAGCTTGACGAAGGCGGTATGATTCCCTTTCGAAATCGGCATCCGGGACCCGGTAAGGGGCCCGTCTCAACCCTCCGTTAACCATCCCCATTTACGGTTCGGTAAGTATGGCGCTCAAGGCGCCGCGCAAGCAGTGGTGGCGATGTCCGGGGTCCAGCCAGAAAAATCGACAGGACGACAGGGCAAGGCGGTCTGCGCCTTGCTGCTGGCGACCAGCATGTTTGCCTTGCTGCACCCGGCACCGCTGCATGCCCAGGAGACGGAACTGCGCGGCGAGGTGTCCGAATCGGCGATCCTGTCCGACCAGCAGCGCAAGGCGCGGCAGCTTGCCTTGGCAAGGCAGGGCCAGCAGGCACCAGCCAACGCCGTGCAGGACGCACAGGCCGACACCTATCTGCCGACCAGCGCCGGCGCCGTGCCTGACGATACGGACAGCAACGACGCAAGCCCGTCCGGCAGCATTTTCGACCCGCCGCAGGCGACCGACGATAGCTCTGCCGACACTTCGAAGCCGGCCAAGCCTCGCCGCCGTCCATCGACTGCCGGGAAGGCGGATCAGGACAAGACCAAGGCGGGTTCCAAGATTTCCGACAAGGCGGCAGACAAGTCGAAAAAGAAAAAAACGACGTCCACTGATATCACCGCTTCAACGACGGTCTCCACGACGGATGCAGCCGATACGACGGACACGGGCGAGGAGACGGCCAACCGCCGTGCCCGCACCATCGACAGCGCCGACAAGCAAAAGCTCGACCCCGGTGCCGAGCGCACCGACGCCATCGAAGGCCAGAAGAAGAAGCCAGAGGACGACCCGTTCGCCGCCCCCGGCGTCAAATGGGGTTCCTTCGTCATCCGGCCGACGATCGAACAGGGCCTGACCGCCACGTCGAATGGCGATTCGAGCAGCGCCGGCAAATCGGCGCTGCTGTCGGAGACGGCGCTGCGCTTTTCCGCCACTTCCGACTGGCGCGAGAACACCGCTGTCATCGACGGCTACGGCTTGTTCCGCGAGACGGTGTCGGGCTACCCGGTTCACAATGCGCAGGGCCGCATCGAAGGCCAGTACAATGTCGATCTCGACAACGAACTGCGCGCCATCGCCAAGCTCGGCTACGAGGCCGTGCCGGAATCGGCGTCATCGCCGGACGCCATTGCCGGCGTCAGCACCCAGCCGCTGCGGCAGACCGTCGATGGCAGCCTTGCCGTCGAAAAGGCGGTCGGCAAGATGCAGTACACGCTGACCGGCGCGGTTGCGCACGACTTCTACGGCGACGCCAAGCTTTCGGACGGCACCTCGCTCTCGCAGAAGGACCAGGACAACACGCTCTATACGGCGACTTTGCGCACCGGTTACGAAATCTCCCCCGCCCTCACCCCGTTCAGCGAAATCGAGGTCGGCCGCCGCATCTACGATCAGCGCATCGACAACGAAGGCTTTGAGCGTTCCTCGACGCGGCTCGGCGCCCGTGCCGGCCTGCAGCTCGACATGGGCGAGAAGCTCTCGGGCGAATTCTCGGCGGGGTGGCTGCGCGAAGCGATCGATGACAAGAGCCTGGAGCCGATTTCAGGCGCCACCGTCAACGCCGCCCTCAAATGGTCGCCCGAGCGCGGCACCACGATCGGCCTGACCGGCAGTACCACTGTCGAGACCACGACCGCCGCAGGTGAAAGCGGCGACATCCTCTATTCCGGCCGCTTGACCGGCGAGCGGCAGATCCGTGCCAACCTCACCGGCAACGCGGCCCTGGGCCTCGACTGGCGCAACTATGTCGGCATCGACGGCCACGACAGGATTTTGAGCGCCGAGGCCGGGCTGACCTGGTGGCTGAACCGCTATGCCGGGCTCACCAGCAAGGTGAGGACCGAAAAGCTGACCAGCAATTTGCCAGGCCGCGACTACACCGCCAACAGCATCTATCTCGGCGTGAAGGTGCAGCAGTGAAGGCGCCTGCAACGCCAAGGATGTGTTGAGATTCAGGTCAGGCGGCGCCGAGAATGGTGGGTTCCGAGAACCGGAACGGAGCGTACGTTTGGGTACGTGAGTACCGGAAGCGCAGCAAGCCGCCATTCGCAGGCCGGCCTCACCTGAATATCAGCACATCCTAGAATGCTGCCCCGCGCCGCTCTGATGGCTTCATCTCGTCGAGAAGCGTACGGATGACGGTGGCCATGCTGTGGTTCATGTCGCTTCGCCACAGCGCGAAGGCGACATTGGCCTCGACGAAGCCTTCCGGGGAGCCGCAGTCGAAGGTGCGGCCCTGATAGTGGTAGCCGTAGAAGGCCTGCTGCTTCTCCAGCTTCAGCATCGCGTCGGTGAGCTGGATCTCGTTGCCGGCGCCCTTCTCCTGCCCTTCGAGGATCTTGAAGATCTCGGGCTGCAGGATGTAGCGGCCGTTGATGTACAGGTTCGACGGCGCGGTGCCCGTCTTTGGCTTCTCGACCATTTCGGTGATGCGGAAGCCGTGATGGGTCGGTTCGCCCCGGCCGACAATGCCGTATTTATGGGCTTCGGCCGGATCGCACTCCTGCACGGCGATGATGTTGTTGCCGGTCTCGGCGTAAAGATCGACCATCTCCTTCATGCAGCTCTTTTCCGACTGCATGATCATGTCGGGCAACAGCAGCGCGAACGGCTCGTCGCCGACCAGTTCGCGCGCGCACCAGACGGCATGGCCAAGCCCCATCGGCACCTGCTGGCGCGTGAAGCTGGTCTGTCCCGGCGCCGGCTGCAGCCGCTGCAACCGGGCAAGCTGCTCGTCCTTGCCGCGCTGGGCGAGGGTGTCATAGAGCTCGAACTGGATATCGAAATGATCCTCGATGACCGCCTTGTTGCGGCCGGTGACGAAGATGAAATGTTCGATGCCCGCCTCGCGCGCCTCGTCCACCACATACTGGATGACCGGCCGGTCGACGACGGTCAGCATTTCCTTGGGAACAGCCTTGGTGGCGGGAAGAAACCGCGTGCCGAGACCAGCGACTGGAAAAACTGCCTTGCGAACTCTCTTCATGCGTCAATTATCCATTTGATGGCTGGCTGCGCAATCCCCGTCCGGCGACATTTTCACGCCGGATTTGAGGATTACTGGCAAGACCGAGGGGAAACTCCCATCCGTAAAGCATTGAGACGTCTTTTCGTTCCAGGCATTGCCTATGGTAAACTAATTCATAACCCGGTTCGGCGATGAATGGTCTTTCCTGAGACAGAGAAGGAGGAAGAGATGTCCGTTCGCAATGCCGCAAAACGTTTCACCAGCGTCATGACGGCGGCCAGCCTCTCGCTCGCTATGCTGATGCCTGCCGGGCCGGCCTTCGCCGACGCCGGTTTCCGGCAATGGGTCGCCGGCTTCCGCGCCACGGCCGTGGCGGGCGGCGTTTCCGGCTCTGTCTACGATCAGGCGTTCAGGAGTATCAACGAACCCGATCCGGTGGTGCTGGAAAAAGCCCGCACCCAGCCCGAATTCACCGCGCCCGCCTGGGACTATTTCGACAACCGCGTCCATGATCAGTCCGTCGCCGTCGGGCAGCAGATGGCCAAGAAATGGAAGCCGTGGCTGGACAGGATCGAGGCGAAGTTCGGCGTCGACCGCTACATTCTGCTGGCCATCTGGTCGATGGAATCGAACTATGGCGAAATCCTCAAGCGCGACGACATCATGCGCAATGTCGTGCGTTCGCTGGCGACGCTTGCCTATGGCGATCCGAAGCGGTCCAAATATGCCCGCACCCAGCTGGTCGCGGCGCTGAAGATCCTGCAGACCGGCGACATCGACGAAGGCCACCTGATGGGCTCCTGGGCCGGCGCCATGGGCCAGACCCAGTTCATTCCAACCAGCTACCAGCACTATGCCGTCGACATGGACGGCAACGGCAAGCGCGATATCTGGAATTCCATTCCCGACGCGCTGGCGACATCGGCCAATCTATTGAAGAAGAATGGCTGGCAGGCCGGCAAGACCTGGGGCTATGAAGTCGCCTTGCCGGCGGGAAAACTGCCGGCCGGCTCGAAAACGCTGGCGCAATGGCAAGCGCTCGGCGTCGTCAGGGCCAGCGGCAAGCCGTTCAAGAACCTCACCGACAAGGCGACGCTCAAAGTGCCGGATGGCCGCGGCGGGCCGGCGTTCCTGATGATCAGGAATTTCTCGGTGATCAAGGCCTACAACAACGCCGACAAATATGCCCTTGCCGTCGGCCTTCTCGCCGACGAGATCGCCGGCTCCAGCGGTCTTGTGCAGGATTGGAAGCGGCCTTTCACCAAGCTCAGTTTCGAGGAACGGCAGGAGCTGCAGAAGCGGCTTTCGCAACATGGACTTTACGACGGCAAGTTCGACGGCAAGATCGGCGACGGATCGAAGACCGCCATCATGGCCTATCAGGCGAAGGTCGGCTTGACCCAGGACGGGTATCCGAGCATGGAAGTGCTCAAATGGCTCCGGCAAAAATAGAGCCGGCCATGGCGCCGTGCGCGTTTTTGGCGGAGCCACCGGGCGCAACGGTACTTTGAACTTGCGCCCGGTCCCAAAACCGGCTCGTTTTGTGGGGTGGGCGCAAGGGGAGGAGGAGTGATTGGTTTCGGCCGCGCGTATCGCGATCCTTGTTCGCCGCATGCCGATCCTGATTCTGGCGATCGTTCTGCTTGTGATCGGCGCTGCCAGTGCCTTCCATGCGCCGGCCATGGCGCAGGAGCAGCAGCAAAATCGTGGCTGGTCGCTGCGCGACCTTCTGTTTCCGCGCCGCAGCGAGCGGTTTGAGCCGCCGCCGACCATCCAGAAGGCAAGACCCAAGGCGAAAAAGCCGCGCGCCCCCCGTCCGCCCGCGGAACCGGAAACCCCGGTGGTCGACAAGGCACCGGATGCCCGTACCGTCCTAGTGGTCGGCGACTTCATGGCGACCGGCCTCTCCGAAGGCCTGGACACCGCCTTCGCGGAGAATCCCGGCGTCAGGATCGTCGTCCGCTCTAATGGTTCGTCCGGTTTCGTGCGCGACGATGTCTACAATTGGCCCGAACAGATCAAGTCGCTGATCGAGACCGAGAAACCGGCCGCCGTGGTCGTCATGCTGGGGTCCAACGACCGTCAGCAGATGATGGTGGGGGACGTTCGCGAGCAACCCCGGTCCGAGAACTGGACCAAGGAATACGAGCGCCGCACCGACGAACTCGGCAAAGCCATCGCCAGCACCAAGGTGCCGTTCCTTTGGGTCGGCATGCCGGCCTTCCGGGTGTCGAAGATGACCTCCGACATGCTGGCCTTCAACGACATCTACCACTCGGCGGCCGAGAAGAACGGCGGCGAGTTCGTCGATGTCTGGGATGGCTTCGTCGACGAGAATGGCGCCTTCATCACCAGCGGCCCCGACATGAACGGCCAGCCGGTGCGGCTGCGCGCCGATGACGGCATCAACGTCTCGAAAGCTGGCAAGCGCAAGCTCGCCTTCTACACCGAAAAGTCGCTGATGAAGATCCTCGGTCTCGCCGCGCCCGGAAGCGTGGCGCCGGCCGCCGCACCGGCAGGCGCCCCTGTCGAGGCCCCGGCGCCGGCCGCCGCACCCATCGTCATCGACCGCACCGTGCCCATGCTGCTCAGCGATCCGGCGCTCGACGGCGGCACCGAACTGCTCGGCGCCGCGCCGCCGGCAAAGGCCAATCCGGCTCTTCCCGGCGAAAGACTGGTGATCGAGGGCAAGGCGCCGGCGGCTTCACCCGGCCGTGCCGACGATTTTTCCTGGCCGCCCAAGACAAGCTCCGCCGCTGCGGCCGCCTCGGCTGACACGACGACGGCGATCGCGCCTTAACGAGGCAGTACGCTCGTTCCCATCAAGGCCTCGTCGATCGACCGCGCCGCCTGGCGGCCTTCGCGGATCGCCCAGACCACCAGCGACTGGCCACGGCGCACGTCACCCGCCGCGTAGAGCCTGTCGACGCTGGTCTTGTAGTCGCGGTCATTCGCCTCGACATTCCGGGAGCGGCGGCTGTCGGTGGTGACCTTCATCTCCCCCTCCAGTTCCGTCACCACGCCGGCCGTCGCCGGCCCGGCAAAGCCGATGGCGATGAAGGCAAGGTCGGCGCGAATGACGAAGTCGGTGCCGGGGATCGGCTTGCGCTTCTCGTCGACCTCGCAGCATTTGACGCCGGTCAGCTGGCCCTCCTCGCCGATGAACTCGAGCGTCGCCACCTGGAACTCGCGCTCGGCGCCTTCGGCCTGCGAGGACGATGTGCGCATCTTGGTCGCCCAGTAGGGCCAGACCGCGAGCTTGTCTTCCTTCTCCGGCGGCTGCGGGCGGATGTCGAGTTGGGTGACGCGCACCGCGCCCTGGCGGAAAGCCGTGCCGACACAGTCGGAGGCCGTATCGCCGCCACCGACGACGACGACATGCTGTCCGCCGGCGATGATCGGATGCGAGGGCCAGGCCACCGACTGTATCGGCTCGCCGCCGACGCGGCGGTTCTGCTGCACCAGATAGGGCATAGCGTCATGCACGCCGCCGAGATCGTCGCCGGGAATGCCGGCCGCGCGCGGCGTTTCCGAACCGCCGCAATAGAGCACCGCATCGTGTTCGGCGAGCAGTTCGGCAACAGGCTTGTCGACACCGACATTGACGCCGCAATGGAAAGTCACGCCCTCGCCCTGCATCTGCTCGATGCGGCGGTCGATATAGTGCTTCTCGATCTTGAAGTCTGGGATGCCGTAGCGCATCAGCCCGCCTGGACGGCTTTCGCGCTCGTAGACGTGAACGTCGTGGCCGGCGCGCCCAAGCTGCTGGGCTGCTGCCATGCCCGCGGGGCCGGAACCGATGATGGCGACCCGCTTGCCGGTCTTCTTCTCCGGCGGATAGGGCCTGATATGGCCGGTCTCATAGGCCTTGTCGGCTATCGCCTGCTCCACCGTCTTGATGGCGACCGGAATGTCCTCGAGGTTCAGCGTGCAGGCTTCCTCGCAAGGCGCCGGGCAGATGCGGCCGGTGAATTCCGGGAAATTGTTGGTCGAATGCAGGTTGCGGATCGCGTTGTCCCAGTCCCGGTTGTAAACGAGGTCGTTCCAGTCGGGGATCTGGTTATGGATCGGGCAGCCCGTCGGCCCGTGGCAGAACGGAATGCCGCAATCCATGCAGCGCGCGGCCTGTTTCTCGACCTCCTTGTCCGACATCGGCAGCGTGAATTCGCGGAAATGCCGGATGCGGTCGGAGGCCGGCTGATACTTGTGGACCTGCCGGTCGATTTCGAGAAAGCCTGTTACCTTGCCCATAGTCCAGTTCCTGCTGTCCAGATGGTGCGGTTTTCGCCGCACCCGTTAACCTCTTGAGGCAGCCATGGCAACCTTCGGCAAGAGATCAAATTGTCGGTGACATGAGGCCGGGAAGCCTGGGCCTCCCGGCCGTTGCAAAATCTATTCGGCGGCAACGCCCATGCGCATGCGTTCCATCTCGATCAGCGCACGGCGGTACTCGACCGGCATGATCTTGCGGAATTTCGGCCGGAACGTCGTCCAGTCGTCGAGGATCTCGCGGCCGCGCACCGAACCCGTATAGTGCACATGGTTCGAGATCAGTTGGTAGAGCCGTTCCTCGTCGTGGCTGGTCATGTCGCCGGACACGTCGACGCGGCCCTTGTGATCGAGGTCGCCGCCATGGTGCAGCAGCTTTTCCATCAGGTCGTCTTCTTCCGGAACCGGTTCCAGCTCGACCATGGCCATGTTGCAGCGTTCGGCGAAATCGCCCGCCTCGTCCAGCACATAGGCAACGCCCCCCGACATGCCGGCGGCGAAGTTGCGGCCGGTCTTGCCGATGACGACGACAATGCCGCCGGTCATGTACTCGCAGCCATGGTCACCGACGCCTTCGACGACGGCGGCAACACCGGAATTGCGCACGGCGAAGCGCTCACCGGCAACACCGGCGAAATAAGCCTCGCCCTCTGTTGCGCCATAGAGCACCGTGTTGCCGACGATGATGGATTCGGCCGCGACGATCTTGGCTTCTGCCGGTGGCCGGATGACGATGCGGCCGCCCGACAGCCCCTTGCCGACATAGTCGTTGCCGGCGCCGACAAGCTCGAACGAGATGCCGCGCGCCAGGAAGGCGCCGAACGACTGGCCGGCCGTGCCGGTCAGCTTCACCTGGATCGTGTCCTCGCGCAGCCCCTTGTGCTTGAAGCGCTTGGCAACTTCGCCCGACAGCATGGCACCCGTCGAACGGTCGACATTGCGGATGTCGACCTCGATCTGGACCGGCTGCTTGGCCTCCAGCGCGGGCTTGGCCAACTCGATCAGCTTGCGGTCCAGCACATCGTCGATGGGATGCTTCTGCCGCTCGGTCCAATGCACAGCCTCATGCGGCGCATCGGGCTTGTAGAACATCTTGGAAAAATCGAGCCCCCGCGCCTTCCAGTGCATGATCAGGTCGCGCTTTTCCAGAAGATCGGTGTCGCCGATGATCTGGTCGAGATGGGTGAAGCCCATTTCGGCGAGCAGCGCCCTCACCTCTTCCGCGACGTAGAAGAAGAAGTTGATGACGTGCTCGGGCGTGCCCTTGAAGCGCTTGCGCAGCACCGGATCCTGCGTCGCGACGCCGACCGGGCAGGTGTTCAGGTGGCACTTGCGCATCATGATGCAGCCGGCCGCGATCAAGGGCGCAGTCGAGAAGCCGAATTCGTCGGCGCCGAGCAGCGCGCCGATGATGACGTCGCGCCCGGTGCGCAGGCCGCCATCGACCTGCAGCGCCACCCGCGAACGCAAGCCGTTCAGCACCAGCGTCTGATGCGTCTCGGCCAGGCCCATTTCCCACGGGGAACCGGCGTGCTTCAGCGAGGTCAGCGGCGAGGCGCCGGTGCCGCCATCGTAGCCCGAGATGGTGATATGGTCGGCGCGTGCCTTGGCGACACCCGCCGCGACCGTGCCGACACCGACTTCCGACACCAGCTTGACCGACACGTCGGCCGCCGGATTGACGTTCTTCAAATCGTAGATCAGCTGCGCCAGATCCTCGATCGAATAGATGTCGTGATGCGGCGGCGGCGAGATCAGGCCGACGCCGGGCGTCGAGTGCCGGACCTTGGCGATGGTCGCGTCGACCTTGTGGCCGGGTAACTGGCCGCCCTCGCCAGGCTTGGCACCCTGCGCGACCTTGATCTGCATGACATCGGAATTGACCAGATATTCCGCCGTAACGCCGAACCGGCCGGAAGCGACCTGCTTGATCGCCGAGCGTTCCGGGTTCTTGCCACCACCGGGCAGCGGCAGATAGCGGTCGGCTTCTTCGCCGCCTTCGCCGGTGTTCGACTTGCCGCCGATCTGGTTCATGGCGCGTGCCAGCGTGGTGTGGGCTTCGCGCGAAATCGAACCGAACGACATCGCCCCGGTCGAGAAGCGCTTGACGATATCGGCTGCCGACATGACGTCGTCGAGCGCGACCTTCTTGCGTCCGGTCTCCTCGGCCAGCTTGATCTTGAACAGGCCGCGAATGGCCTGGGCGCGCGCCGTCTCGCTGTCGATCTGCGCGGAATAGTCCTTGAACGTCTCCCACGAACCCTGGCGCACGGCATGCTGCAAGGTGGCGACCGCGTCGGGCGACCACATATGCGCCTCGCCGCGCATGCGGAACAGATATTCGCCACCGACATCCAGGCTGTTGCGCAGCACCGGGTCGCTGCCGAAGCCGTCCGTGTGACGGCTGACCGTCTCGCCGGCTACCTCGTCCAGCCCAACGCCTTCGATCAGCGTCGCTGTGCCGGTGAAATATTGCTGCACGAAGTCGGACTTCAGCCCGATCGCGTCGAAAATCTGCGCGCCGCAATAGGACTGGTAAGTCGAGATGCCCATCTTGGACATCACCTTGAGGATGCCCTTGCCGATCGACTTGATGTAGCGCGACACCACCTCGTAGGCGTCGACCTCCTCCGGCAGCTCGCCGCGCTTGTGCATGTCGAGCAGCGTGTCGAAGGCGAGATAGGGATTGATCGCCTCGGCGCCATAGCCGGCAAGGCAGCAGAAATGATGCACTTCGCGCGGCTCGCCGGATTCCACGACGAGACCGACAGAGGTGCGCAGCCCCTTGCGGATAAGGTGGTGATGCACGGCTGCCGTCGCCAGCAGTGCCGGAATGGCGATCCGGTCGGGGCCAAGCTGGCGGTCGGACAGGATGATGATGTTGTAGCCGCCGGCGACCGCTGCCTCCGCTCGCTCACAGAGCCTGTCGATGGCGCCTTGCATGCCGGCAGCGCCCTCGCTCGATCCGTAGGTGATGTCGATCGTCTTGGTGTCGAAGCGGTCTTCGGTATGGCCGATCGAGCGGATCTTTTCCAGATCGCCATTGGTCAGGATCGGCTGGCGCACTTCGAGCCGCTTGCGGCGCGAATTGCCGACCAGGTCGAAGATGTTCGGCCTGGGACCGATGAAGGACACCAGGCTCATCACCAGCTCCTCGCGGATCGGGTCGATCGGCGGATTGGTGACCTGGGCGAAGTTCTGCTTGAAATAGGTGTAGAGCAGCTTCGACCTGTCCGACATTGCCGAGATCGGCGTGTCGGTGCCCATCGAACCCACGGCTTCCTGGCCGGTGGTCGCCATCGGCGACATCAACAGCTTGGTATCTTCCTGGGTGTAGCCGAACGCCTGCTGGCGATCGAGCAGGCTGACATCCTTGCGCAACGCGCGCGGCTCGACCGGCTTCAGATCTTCGAGGATGAGCTGCGTGTTCGCAAGCCAGGTCTTGTACGGATGCTTGGTCGCGATCTCCGACTTGATCTCCTCGTCGGGAACGATGCGGCCCTTGGCAAGGTCGATCAGAAGCATGCGGCCGGGCTGCAGCCGCCACTTCTTGACGATCTTCTCCTCCGGCACCGGCAGCACGCCGGCTTCCGAGGCCATGATGACGCGGTCGTCGTCGGTGACGATATAGCGTGCCGGGCGCAGTCCGTTGCGGTCGAGCGTGGCGCCGATCTGGCGGCCGTCGGTGAAGGCGACCGCCGCCGGCCCATCCCACGGCTCCATAAGGGCTGCATGGTACTCGTAGAAAGCCTTGCGATCGGCGCCCATGAGCTTGTTGCCGGCCCAGGCTTCCGGGATCAGCATCATCATGGCGTGGCTGAGGCTGTAGCCGCCCTGGAACAGGAATTCGAGCGCATTGTCGAAGCAGGCGGTGTCGGACTGGCCGTCATAGGAGATCGGCCACAGCTTCGAGATGTTGTTGCCGAACAGTTCGGAATCGACGGAAGCCTGTCTGGCCGCCATCCAGTTGTTGTTGCCGCGCACCGTGTTGATCTCGCCATTGTGGGCGACCATGCGGTACGGATGCGCCAGCTTCCACGATGGGAAGGTGTTGGTCGAGAAGCGCTGGTGGACCAGGATCAGCGCGGTCTCGAAGCGCGGGTCCTTGAGGTCCTTGTAATAGGCGCCGACCTGATAGGCCAGGAACATGCCCTTGTAGACGATGGTGCGCGCCGACAGCGACACGCAATAGGCGCCGATGTCCTTGTTGTCGTTTTCGGCGTAGATGCGGCCCGATATCACCTTGCGCAGCAGGTAAAGCCTGGCCTCGTACTCCTCGTCGTCGGGAATATCCGCGGTGCGACCAATGAAGACCTGCCGATGGAACGGCTCGGACGCCACGATGTCGGCCGCCTTCGACAGGGATGAATTGTCGACGGGCACGTCGCGGAAACCGATGAGCGGCAGTCCCTCGGACTGCGCCGATTCGGCGATGATCTCTTCGATATGGGCGCGAAGGGCGGCGTCCTGCGGCATGAACCAGTGCCCGACGCCATATTGGCCAGAAGGCGGCAGTTCGATGCCCTGGGCCGCCATCTCCTCACGGAAGAATTGGTCCGGAAGCTGCACCAGCACGCCGGCGCCGTCGCCGACCAGCGGATCGGCGCCGACGGCGCCGCGATGCGTCAGGTTTTCGAGCACGGCAAGGCCGTCCTTGACGATCTGGTGCGACTTCACGCCCTTCATGTTGACGATGAAGCCGACGCCGCAGGCGTCATGCTCGTTGCGCGGATCGTAAAGGCCCTGGGCGGCAAAACCGTTGGTGGTTCGGCCAATGTGGGATCGAGGCGCAGTTTTGACGGCAGCCGCTTTCGTCTGCGCGGCCTGGCCGTTCGTCGCAGCAAGCGTCATGTCCGTCATTGTCCTGTCCTCCGTTCCAGCCCTTCGGGCGCTGGCCATTTCTTCGGTCGCTAATTTGCCTCGGCAAGCGTCTTGCTCACCCTGATCCTTGCGGCACGTCTTGCGAAATCCTTGCCGGATCATGCGGCTTTTCGCATGGTCCGCATCTGGTATCGTACAGGCCAGTGTCTGGCCGTCCACCTGTCGCTCGCGGCAACAGCCGGAGAGGCCCATATGTTACGCCAATCCAGCCTGTTTTGTGCGACAAAATAAGACAGCACTACTGTCCTAAATTTTTATGGCAGAATTCCCCGGCCCACACAAGACCGATTCACAAAAAACTTGGGCCTTACACGACAGAAAATGTCGCGAAGTCGACCGAAAACGTAAGCTTCGGTCGCCAGCCGCCGCGCTGACAAGTTGATCGGGCCGGTGGTTTTTTCGGCGTCTGGCCCTTGCGGTCGGCTTGCGAAACCGGTCAACTTCGCGCTGATTTCCCCAGCACAGGCAGATACATGTTCTTCGCTTCCGACAATTGGGCAGGCGCCCATCCCAATATCGTCGCCGGCCTGTCGGCCGCGGCCGGCGGCTTTTCCACCGCCTATGGTGACGGCGCGCTCGACCAGACGGTCTACGCCAGCTTCAGCGAGATTTTCGAACGCGAAGTCGCGGTGTTCTTCGTCGCAACCGGCACCGCCGCCAACTCGCTGTCGCTGACCACCTACAACAAGCCCGGCGGCATTTCCTTCGCCCACCGCGAATCGCATGTCATCGAAGACGAATGCGGCGCGCCGGAATATTTTTCCGGCGGCTCGCGGCTTCATGCCGTCGACGGCCCCCTCGGCAAGATCGACCCGCACAATCTGGAACGGACCATCGGCCGCTTCGCGCCAGAGATCGTCCATTGGGGCCGGCCGATGGCCGTTTCGATCACCCAGTCGACCGAGGTCGGCACCATTTACGGCCTGCAAGAGATCGAGACGATCGCGGCCATCGCCAAGCAACATTCCGTGCCGTTGCACATGGATGGCGCCCGCTTTGCCAACGCGCTGGCCGCGCTCGACACGACGCCGGCCGAAATGACCTGGAAACGCGGCGTCGACATCCTGTCCTTCGGCGGCACCAAGAACGGCTGCTGGTGCGCGGAGGCGATCGTGCTGTTCGACCTCGACCGCGCCAGGGAATTGGCCTTTCTGCGCAAGCGCGCGGCTCAACTGTTTTCGAAATCGCGCTTCGTGGCGGCGCAATTCGAGGCCTATTTCAAGGACGGGCTGTGGCTCGACACGGCCCGGCACGCCAACGCCATGGCCGCGCGCCTCGCGGCGGCGATCGAGGATTCGGAAACGGCGAAGCTCGCCTGGCTGCCGCAGGCCAACGAGGTGTTCGCGGTAATCAAGAAGACCGAAGCCGACAGGCTGCAGACGGCGGGCGCCGCCTTCTACGACTGGCACAAGCCGCATGGTTTCGACGGCCATATCGGCGAGGACGAGTTGCTCTACCGCTTCGTCACCAGCTTTGCCACGACGACCGAGGAAGTCGATCGCTTTGGCCAGCTCTTGGCCGGATAAGCGGGCAAAATGGCTGCGACACGCCCCGTTTTTGAATTGGCCTCGGACCTTGATAAGCGGACCAAGGTGGAAGGCAGCGGATCAGGGTTCATACGTCGTTCGCGATACCATTGGCTTCGCTGGACAATTCAGTTGCGAGCAGCGCTAGTCACAATGATCCTCGCTTGCAGCCTGCAAGGGGCTTGGTCCCAGAGCTGCTCCGTCACGGCCGCCAACGGATCGTACGGCGTGTTGGACATTCTGAGCGGAGCCGTTAACGACACGACGGCAACCTTCTCGATCAACTGCACCGGGACAGCCAACCAGACCGTGCGCCTTTGCGTCGAACTTTCACCTGGCCAGACCAACGCGGCCGGCAACCGCCGGCTGGCTTCCGGGTCCGAGCGATTGGTCCACGAGCTCTACAGCGACGCGTCGCGAACGACGATCTGGGGGTCCTGGGGTCTGGCCACGACCAGTTACGGGCTCTATCCCATTGGGGCCACCTACGATCTTGCTTTGGGTTCCTCGGGCAGCGCCGGCACCGCGTTGACCGTTTACGGCAGAGTATTCTCCAACCAGACCGCCGCTGGACCCGGATCGTATGTCTGGACCATGACCACCGCACCGGCTGCCAGCTATGATTACAAGACCGCCTCGACGTGTCCGACAGGCAGCCGGCAAGCCACGTCCAGCGGCTCCACCTGGACCGCGACAATCAACGCGAACTGCAACGTCTCGGCCACCAACGTGAACTTTGGCTCCGTCGGAGTGCTGGCATCCAATGTCGATTCGACCGGTTCGGTCACCGTTCGCTGTACCGACACGACGCCGTACAATATCGGACTGAGCGCCGGCGCCGGCTCCGGTGCCACGGTTGCCAGCCGCAAGATGACGAGCGGCGCAAAGACCGTGACCTATTCGCTCTACAGCGACAGTGGCAGGGCCAGTGTCTGGGGAAACACGATCGGCATTAACACCGCTAGCGGCACCGGCACCGGGCTCGATCAACCATACACCGTATACGCCCGCGCGCCCGCGCAGACGACGCCCGCGCCCGGAGCCTACACCGACACGATCGTCGTGACGGTTACGTACTGATGACCCACAGACAGCCGATCCGGGATCAGCGGCAGACAACCGGGATGACCACTTGCTCGTTTGCTTTTGTCATGTAGCCGAATGATGCGCGGCACGAACCCTTGGCGGTCTGGGAAACGACAGTGTTGCTTCGCGCCAGTGCTTTCACATAAGCGCGCCCGTCATAACCGATGACGAATTCCTGCGTGCCGTTGATCGTGCCGTGCGACCCGACCTCGAGCGGCTGTCCGTCCGGCCCTGACAAGACGAGGACCGCGGCGCTGACGTCGGTGCGAACTCGGAAATCGACCCGCACGCCAGCCCGGTCGGCTGGCGCGATGATATCCTGCGTGGTCGTGACGTCGGCGTCGACGGGCAGATTGGTCGTGTCGATGGCGATCTTGTTGCGTTGGTAGGAGCGCAGGCTCGGCACCAGAAGCCTTCCTTTCGCGTCGGTGACGCCGGCCGGCCGGTTCTCGAAAAGCACGCCGACACCCGGCAAACCCGTCTCGACAACGGCGAAACTGTCGTCGATTCGGTCTGTCAGGAAAATGCCGGAACCCATCGTTGCGATTGCCCCCTCGAACTGGGCTGTCGCCGCTGTGCCCGAGATTGAACGGCCGACGCCGGCCTCGGCATGCCCATGGGAGGAGCGATAGGAGACTGCCGCGGAGCCCTCGGCGGACCCGCCCTGACTGAAGCTCGTCCGCCAGCCAAGGCTGCCCGGGTCCTCGCCGAGCGGTTTGCTCACATCGGCAATCACATCGACACCGTGCTTGTCGGCTGAAATGGCCGTCGAAGCCATTACATTGCCGCCGATCGGGATCGACAGGCCGGCGAAGAGGCCGGCATTCCGTCGCCCGCCAAGGGCGGCGAAGGCGGTCGCGTTGAGATAGCCGAATGGCAGCGCCCGCGAATAGGAAGCGGTGAGTATCCTGGAACCTTCACCGCTGGCCGGCATCAGATCGATGTAGCTTGCGCTAATGCTGCCACTGTCGAAGGGCAGCGGCGTTCCAAAGGAAATGCTGTTGACCATCTTCGGGGGCCTGGATCGGGTCGACGCACCCACGGCCATGGGGTCGAAGGACAACAGCCTGAAGAAGGCGTGGCCGGACGTTCCGCCGTCTTGAAGCCGGTCGCTCACCGAGGCGAGATCGTCATAGGACCCGAACGTCATTTGCGAACTGGCGTTTACACTGAGGGTCCCGATTCTGATCTCATAGGAGGCATAGGACTGCAGCCCGCCGCCCGCCGCGCCATGGCTGCCGGCCACCGCGAAGGAAGCAACGCCGAGCGAACCGGTGCGCGTCACCATGCCGAGACCACCATTGAGCAGGCCGCTGCTGGCCTCCCCGTGGGCTTCGAGCGTCAGCCAGTCGAAGATGCCCTTTCTCAGGCTTGCCGACAGGACTGGCTGGTTGACGGCATAGGCGTCGGACGTCGTCGCGTACCCCAACCTCGGCAGGCCTGCCTCCAGCGAGAAGTCGAAGAGCCCCGGCCTCAGTAGGTTGGGCGAGGCGTAGAATGGCACGCTCGTGCGCGTTTCACGGCCGGCCGCATCGCGCAAGACGATAATCGCCTGCCCACCGCCGGTGGTGACGGGAATGTCGGTGATCTGGAACGGTCCGGTGTCGACGGGGTGCGAATAGGTCTTCGACTCGTTGACATAGACGTCGACCGTCGACGGCACCGCCGCGCTGCCGCTCGCCGATACAAGCGGCTGGGTGATCAGATCGGTGCGAAGGCCGAAGTCGCGGCGCGCCTGAAGCCCGCCGATGCGGATCGGCCTGGTCCAGGCGAACCCGCCGGAAATCGCATCGCCAGCTTGGTACGTGGTTAGCGTTGCCGGGTCGGAATAAGTGTAGGCGGTATCGAGCCTCAATGCATCGGCGCGGCCATTGTCCTCCAGCCGCAGGATCGCCGATTGGCCGAAGGTGCCGACCGGCGAAAAGGCCCGTGCATCGAGGGTGGTGGAAGCGCCGCTGAAGGCGAAGCCACTGGCGTCGGGCTCCTGCCGCGATGCCGCGAACAAATTGTAGTTGAGAACCCCGCCGAACCCCGCTCGAACGTCAGGGGAAGCCTCCCGGCCGGGCGCGGCGTCATAGGATATCATGCCGCGCAGGCCATCATTGATCGTCAGAAAAATGCGTTGCTCCCGCTCTTCGTAGCGGTAGCCCAGCCCCCGCACGGTGTCGAGCATGACGATGGCTTCCCGAGGTCGGGCTTGCTTCCCGAGATCCAGTCCCAAAGCGTGCAGTTCGTCGAGAGCGGCGCCGAGATGCCGGCCGTCGAAAGACTCGAATGCCGCGATCTGGTTGGTGGCGGCGCCGTTGATGAAGACTTCGAGCTGAAGCTGCTGCGCTGCTCCGTCCGCTCGATTGGACTGTATCAGCGTCGCAACCAATATCGACAATGTCAGGAGCCAAGCCGCATTCACGGCGCGGCGACAACCGGCGCCACGGCATTGATCGGGCCATCATTGCCTTGGCCCGAGATCGAGACCG
This sequence comes from Mesorhizobium sp. B263B2A, assembly GCF_020165775.1. Lineage (NCBI taxonomy): Bacteria > Pseudomonadati > Pseudomonadota > Alphaproteobacteria > Hyphomicrobiales > Phyllobacteriaceae > Mesorhizobium > Mesorhizobium sp. B263B2A. Next base: position 1,444 of record NZ_JAIUIU010000009.1, on the reverse strand, counting down.
ATCCCTTGGTGGCGAATTTGCGCCCGCTGGCCGGTGCCGCCCACCGCATGGTCGACTGACCGAGCGCATAGCCGACCAAACCCCCGCCGAATGAAATCTTGTGCCCGCTGACGTCGCGTAGCGAGAGTGCGGAGATGCGCAAGCGGGTACCGCCCCTGTTGTGGGCTGAAACGATCAAACGGCCGTCCTGTCTCGATATCGTCCAGTCCAAGCTGGGTGGCGTTCTTGCCTGCGAACCGAAGAAGACTGGGATCGAGTGGCGAACCAGCAGTCTCACCGTGCCTGTCTTGGCCCGACTGGCGTCTGGAAGCTCGTCGACGAGCAGGCGATAGGCCTCCTCGGTCGCAACCGGTCGCTTGACCACTCGCACGATGCGGGCAACATAGTCGGTACCCGGCAGGAGCGTGACGGCAGGAGGCGAGGCAACCACATCATCCGTGGGCTGAAGGGACTCTTCGCCATTGACCTGCGACCAGCGAAAAACACGAATCTGCACGTTGGTCGGCGTTGTCCCCTCATTGCGCAGCGTAATGGTCGACGCCGCGCTCGGCGCGACGACATCGACCAGAGCGGGCTGCACTTGAAGCGACTCCGCACGGACCTGCACAGCGCCGAACAGCAATGCCCCCGCCAGGGCCGAAGCCAGCCTTGCCCAATTCATTGCCACCCCCATGGCGTCGACCGTCAATGAGGCCGACTTCAGTAGGTTACCGTGACGGTCACGGTGTCTGTATAGACAGCCGGCGCAGGCGTTGATTGCGCCGGCACGCGTCCATAGACGGTAAAGTTTTGCGCGGCGCCGGAACCGGTCGCCGAAACCGCATTTGTCCCGATGGTGTTGCCCCAGACGGTCGTTCTGCCGCTGTCGCTATAGAGAGAATAGGTAATCGTGGCGGCACCATTGGTCATCTTGCGGGCGGCGACGGTCGCGCCCGATCCGGTGCCCGCGTCCAGGCCAACATTGTATGGAGTCGTGTTCGTGCACTGAACCTGGACCGTGGACGTCTGGTCGACATTGGCCGCAATGACGCCGGACGAGCCGAAGTTCAGGGTTGACGCGCTGTTGATGGTGCAGGACGCGGTGATCGTCATCTGCACGGCCATGGAAGCGGTTGTTGTCGTGGCGCGCGCCTCGCCGCCGGTAATTGCCAGGATCGCCAGGCACGCTGCTGTTTTCCGCCACATCCGGCGAGGTCCTTTTTCGATGGTCCCAGGAGAAGACGAGGCGGGATTGGGAGCATGTGCCCGTGATTGAGCCTCGCCAAAATATGTTCGATGTTGCTTAACAAGATATTACTTATTTAGAGAAAGCTAAACTAGTTCATGCTCGGCCCCTCCCGAGGGCAAAAAGAGGTATCCCGCTGCCGGATTCGAGCAGCGTCAGGGCAAAGCCCCCTTTTCACCCCCCCAGCAAACGCACAAAAAAGCGGGGCCCTTTCGCGGC
>NZ_JAIUIU010000008.1:0-240978 GCF_020165775.1 Mesorhizobium sp. B263B2A | reverse complement strand
AGGATTCCAGATTTGGCAGACCTCGGCTGGCGCCAGGACGGCTCCGCCACAAAATCTCACCCGATGCATAAGAACGGATCGGCGCCCATCGTCTCGCGCACCAGCGCGGCCAAACCCTCGGCGCCCTTGCGGAAGTCCACTGGCTTCGTCGCGACCATCACCTTGACCGCCCCCGTCGGCCCGATCACGAGGTCCGCCTTCAGCGCGCGGATTACTGCGGCCACCGTCTTGATATCGGCGCCCCGGCCGACGCGCATGACGATGCCGTCGATCTCAAGCTCGATCATACCGGCATCTCGGGTGGCTTGCCGTTTCCGCTGCTTCGGTGAACGGCTGACTACAGGTTCCGCCGCCGCCAACACCGTCGGCACAAAGGCAGGAGAATCTTGCTGCACCGAAGTGGCCTTTTTGCGCGCTTCGCGGCGCCAGGCGAAGACCTGCTGCGGCCTAAGGCGATACCGACGGGCGGCCTAGGAAATGATTGCGTTCGGCTCCAGCGTCTCCGCGATGATCCGCGCCTTGTCATCCACCGACCAGTGACGCCGACCGCCGGCACCGTTGATCACCACCCCTTACTGTGTTCAAGCTCGATGCGCCTTATCGTCAGCGAAGCGGGAGTCGGCCCGAATTCCGCACAGTGGTTAAGGTAACGGGCCCGCTCAGGTTGCAAATCTGCCGAATAGGCCGCTACGCGTTCCACCGGAAACGAGCGTCCGCGCATTTTATTACAACCGACAAGCCCTGATTGCCAATCATCACCACGCGGGGATTTTCATTCCGAGAGTGCTGGCTCGGGCCGTGCGTTCCTTTCAGACAAATTCAGGAGCGATGCGTCTAAGCGCAGCTCTCAGTGCTTCCGCTAACCGATCACCCCATTTGATCTGATCGGCCGGTTCCGTGATCATATCCTGCCTAATTTCCAACTCGATTCCGAGCAGACCTCGATGTTCCGCGTAGACGGGGACTGCATAATCCGACTCATTTTCCAGCGCGTAAGGCTGATTGAAGCCAATGTCGAGATCGCCCGCCATCTTGAATTCTTCGGCCAGCGCGTCTGCCAGGCGGCGATCTTCGTTGAAAAGAAGGCCTAGGTGCCAAGGGCGCGGCGTCGGGTAGTCGGTGTGCCAAGGGGTGAAACTGTGGACGGTCAAGATCACCGTTGGACGTTTCGCGGCAAGACGGGTCCGAACCACATGCTCGATCCTCGCTTGGTAGGGATGAAAGATCTCAGACAGGCGCATGGCAGCAGCCGGTACAGTTAGATCCAGATTCCCCGCGATAGTCGTTCCGTCGGTCATCGTGACAAATGCTGTCGGGTTGTGGGGTGGACGATTGCAGTCAACGATAAGCCGGGAGTAGCGCTGGTAGATCAACTCGGCGTCGAGTCGTTCGGACACCCGTCTACTGACGCCGAGAGCACCGATGTCGTAAGCAATATGACGTATGAGATCGGCTGGAGAGACGCCAAGAGACCCGAGCGACTTAGGGATCAGCCGACCAGCATGATCGCAGAGCAGAAGAAACGGCGATGATCCTGTCGGGCAAACATGCCCAACCGGGTTAGGCTCATCCGGCCCAAGAAGCCCATCCTTCCAACGGTATCCGGGTACATCCTCTAGTTCGATAGGTGCTTGGAGTAGGTGCCGTGGCATTGGCTTCTCAGTTGCGAGGGCAGATCGGTTGCGAGGGCACCAATCGACTCTAAGATCGGCAGGCGATCAAGATGCGCGGCTATGATCAAGGCGATTGACGAGCCCTCTCTTAGATACCATGGCACGACATGCAAGTTCCGGCGCCTCGCCAGAAACCTCGTCTATCGATCGGACTGAGTGAAAGCCAATCGCCTGTTCAGATATCTCGCTGTGTCCGATGTTGATACGTTTCATACTGTTGGGCTAGACAACTCTAATTGAGCGGTAGCAATTCGAGAATTCAAAGCAGATGACACACGGCAGGGTGAAGCAGAAATCGACCTTGGTCGACCCAGTGATAATTTCACACCCGTCGCCCACTGCCGACCAAAGCGTTGCGCGCTATGCGCGCTTCGAAGCCACCGCGAGAGGTTCCCGTCACGGCGAGCCCGAAATACTCATCAAGAAGCGCGAGCACACGCTGCGTATCGTTGCGGAGCTTCTCTAGCCCGTACATCTTCACGACGTATTTGGCCAGCGATTGGAGAACGCTCTCCTCGTCTTCTGCCTGGAAGACGAATGGGTCTGTAATTCGCTGCACAGTCACCTCATCGAACTGCGCAGCAGCGAACAGATCAAGAACCTCGCCCGCGGTGAAATGAGGATAGTCGTGTGGCGTCACCGAATGAGTTGACACTACGTCAGCGAACCAGCGGGCGGTGGCTGAACCCTCTTCGAAGTCATGAAGAACGAAGACGCCACCGGGCCGAAGAATTCGCGCAGCCGCTTGGACAGCGGTGGTGCGTTGAGCGTGCGGGATGTGGTGCGTGCCGTAAGCCATCAGCACACCGTCCACCGACCCGTCTTTAATCCAGAACGGATCGGTCGCGCTTTGCCAGATTGCGAAAAGGCCGTCGCGGATGCAACGGTCCACCATGAACTGAGAGATGTCAGAGTTGATGAACGTCGGGCAGCGCGCCGCACCCAAGATCTGATGGGCTACCTTGTTCACGTAGCCGTCACCGGCGAGAAGATCGCAGATGATCATTGATGAACAAAGTCCGTCGCAACCATTGGGGTGCATCTTGCCCAGAAGATCCATCACACCCTCCGATCGTGCCAGCAGCGACAGTTGGATGCTATCGAGGTAATCCGCCCCACGCCCTTCCGAGGTGAACTCATTGCGCGAGAGATTCGCCAGATTTGTAAGGCAGGCGGATGACTCTCTAGCTATTCCGGGCTCGATCGCCTTGAAGGCCAGCGGGTCGATCTTTTGCAACTGGACGAGGTCCGAATTCAAATTATTGCGAAACATTGTAGTTCTCCCTGGTGATTGTTTGCCAGCGAACAGATCGACAGTTCCCTGCCGGATCTCAGCGATGAAGGGTGGAATGATTTACTTTGCAGACCGCCTCCGTGATATAGCAGCACTGCTCCACGAGCGGAGGCGAACGAGCGTGGCCGAACCCTTTCCGGCCAAAGTCCCCGCATCGAACCAGAAAAAGTTGTCTAAATCAAATGACATAGAATTTTCCTGAACTCGAACTCTCGACAGTCTCTTACACAATTATACGTCACATATTCTGAGTAAACATTATAGCTTACAGCAATCATGCATACCTTTTGCAACGCGATTTTGATGAATGTGAAATAGGGATATGCGCCTGTTCGGTAGTTACCCACCCCTTCTTGCTGCACGGTAGCGCGTCCTCGTTGTCTTTGCCCGGATACGTTTGCCGCAGTATACATATCAAGCGAGAGAGGAATGTTTTCACCGACGAGATATTCAATTGCTGGCGCAAGGATAGTTGGGTCCCTAGTTGAGTGCGCCGGACCCTACAAGGAAATCGAGAAATGGCTTACCGGCCTCGTCCCAGATTGTCGCTCCGAGGGCCTTCGTAAAGACGGTTGGAAACGACCGGCAATAGCGACGAACGTTAGACTCATGAGCTTCGAAAATGTCGATATCAATTAAAGGGCCTCTCTGGTGCGTCTTGCGATCAAAGCTGCAGGTTCTATGTTCACGCATTCCAAACCATTGAGTTGACGATTAGCTACGGCCAATCTCGGACTTAAAGCGAACTTACCATGGTCAGCGACTTGCATTCGCAAAGAGTCTGTAAACTTGTTTGACGAATCTGTTGCAACGCTTGGGATAGCGATACCTTGACAGTCAGTACCCGCCTTTGCGGCAGCGCTATCGGCGGCGTTGTTGGCATGGGCGACTGACATAACCGCACCGGTTTTCCAGCATGACTGCAACCCCGATGTTTGGGTATTTCTCTAGCAAGCTGTTGAAAAGGCACTCGCCACCGGATCGCAGCGGTAATTCACTGGTTCCGAAGGGATTCGGAAGTGACGTGCGCGGCGGCGACGATCGAGCTGGCGAACTGTTTAGCTATGTTGACCTTGAGGCGCGGGTGCGGCGCAATCATCCGTTGCGGGCGATCCGGTGGCGGGCGGGCGTAAGTCGAAGGTCAGCAGCAGTCGACTGCGCATCGACGCTGATAGATGCGCAATCCATCCGCATTAAAGGTCGGTCCTCCAAAGTCAGGTCCACCAGAGAACAAGATCCGGCCGCGCAAACCCGAAAAAGCTGTTCAGCAACAAGCGACGCTTTCCGTTGCCTGGTTGACCGGTAACCCCGTGAACGAAGCCGCCATCGATCAAAGCGATATCCCCGGCCTTGAGCTGGATCTCGCGGCAAGGAACGGCCTCGAGATAGGCTGCCGAGTAGGGATAGCCGGTGGTTTCCACGCCCTGCGACTTTCGGTCGGCAACTGTCGGCTTATGGCTCCAGAGCCTCAGATTGCCGCCTTCCTCGGGCATGCTCGGATAGAAGTTAAATGCTGCGACAGTGTTGTGCGCCACGGAAGAAAGCTCATAACCATTGCCAGCACATAAGACTTGAGCGACGTCGTCGTGGGGGTCCAATGAAAATGCGCCGCTGCCAGACCAGTTGATGGCACGACAAACATTGGCCTGACCGTGTTCTGAACGGGCCAGTCGCAGTTCGATGCCCTGGTTGTGAAGCTCGCGCTTCAATGCGCTGAATATTGCTCGGACCGGGTCAACCAAATTCTTAAACAGGGCCTCGACGTGCGGCCGCGCATTTTCGGCCTCTGCGAAATAGGTGGCTGCATCCTTCCTGTAGTGGGATGCGCCAACATACTGTCCTGGCACTCCATCCTTTCGCTGCTTGAGACCGGTACTGGCACTGAAGTTCGCGCTGATCTCCTCGGCTACTTCAGTGCTGAAAGCCTGCTTGATGTGCAGAGCGGTCGTCTCGCCTTTCAGGACCGAGATGATGTCAGCAGTGCTGATCGAGCCGGTCCGGTGTCTGATCGAAACAGGAGAGATGGCGGGCGGTTGAGGAATCTGATTACGCATTGTCTTGCTCCTGTAGTGCGTGGTCAAGAATGGCGACGCCGTTATCAAGTTCGACATCGGTGATGGTTATCGGCGGGAGGACTTTGATCACGTCGCGATTTGGCCCTGAGGATTCGATAAGCAGGCCATTCTCGAACGCGACATCGTGCACGCTGCCGACCAGGGCCGGTGAACGGAACTTGAGGCCAGCCATCAGACCGCGGCCCCGTTTTTGTTCAATGTATCTGGGAAATTTCGCGACGAGGCGGTCAAGGTGCCCCTGCAGTTTGGCCGCTGTCTGTTCCACGCCTGCAGTAAACCGGCTGTCCGACCACATTTTGGACATGGCCCCTGCCGTCACGAAGGCGAAATTATTGCCTCTGAAGGTCCCGCTATGTTCTCCGGGTTTCCATATGTCCATGTCGGGGCGAATAAGGACAATGGAGAACGGACTCCCTGAACCGCTCAGTGACTTGGAAAGGCACACGATGTCGGGTTCGATTTTGGCGAACTCGAAGGAGAAGAAATCGCCTGTTCGGCCCGCACCCGCCTGGATATCGTCGACGATAAAAACAATGCCATGCTTGCGGCAAATGCGCTGAATTTCTATGAGCCAAGCCGCGGATGCGGCGTTCATGCCCCCTTCTGCCTGGATGGTCTCCAGAATGATTGCGGCTGGCTTTTCTATGCCGCTCCCTGGGTCGCTCAAAACGCAATCAATGTAATTGGCGGAATCGAACGCTTGGCTCGGATAGCCGTCAAATGGGATACGGATCACATCGTGGCGCGCAACGCCTCCCAGCTCTCTGGTGGACGCCGACCCCGAGATCGCTAGCGAGCCGAGCGACATACCGTGGAACGCATTTGTGAATGCCATGACGCTCGAGCGGCCGGTATACTTTCGCGCAAGGGCCAGCGCCGCTTCGTTGGCGTTTGTGCCCGTCGGCCCAGGAAACTGTATCTTGTAGGAAAGCCCCCTGGGTTTCAGGATCGAATCCACAAAGGCTTCAATGAAGTCACGCTTAGCCACCGTATGCATATCAAGCGACAGCACAATGTTCTCACCGATAAGATATTCGATTGCTGGTGCCATAATATTCGGGTTGTTGTGTCCGTAGTTGAGCGCGCCGGAACCCACAAGGAAATCGATGTGAGGCTTGCCGGTCTCGTCCCAGATCGTCGCCCCCAGTGCCTTCGTAAAGACTGTGGGAAAGGCCCGGCAATATCGGCGAACATTGGATTCATGAGCCGTGAACGCGTTGATGTTCATCTTTAGGTCCTCTGCACGGAGATCATTCACGGGGAGAGTGATAAAACTTTCTGCTCGTGGTGAATGTTCTTCATGTCACATTGACACCAGAATCGTCGGATTGACTTTTTTGGGCCGGTACTTCGCGGGAATTCTAATTGGTGTGGCTATCTCTCTTAAAAATACCCCATTATTGCGTTGCTCCAGAGCTGATACCTAGGGTGAATGCGGTGGACAACATATAGATTTTCCGGACAAGCACCGATACTACGGCATCGGGTAGTTGACGGATCAGCCCCATCGCCCCTGCGAGAATTCGGCCGACCAAATCATAGGAGTCGTCCGACCGCTGGAGCACGTCACCACAGGCTGTGGAGCGCGGCGATCGCGAAGCCGCTCGCGAGCGCCCTCAACAGTGCCGCAGCGAGCGGCATTGCGGCGGTCATCCGGTCATCGATGTTCCCCGGCAAAGCTCGGTTGCGGGTCTTAAAGGAATCATCGACGACCGATGGCATGAGGAACCTGCGTGCGCTCTTGGCCGGTCTCTTGCGCGACATGATAGGCCTTCTCGGCGAGCGAGTGATGGATTTGGAGGTTGCGGCAGCCATCGGCGCCGCGTATGACGAGGCTCGAGCTCCACGACAGGCCGCGCACCGAGCTCGCCGAATCTTCCTTTCTATGGTTCGATAATCCCAAGTTCCACAGCTTTCGCAGCAAGTGCCGTTCTGCGGGTCGTGTCCAACTTCCGCATCACGTTTTTCACATGGAAATCAACCGTGTTTTGGGACCGTCCTAATATCGTCCCTATTTCCCCTGACGTTTTTCCTTTCGATATCCAATGAATGCACTCTCTTTCCCTATCAGAGATCTTATAGGCGTGCTCCGATGACCTCTGCGTTCCGAGCTTCGCAACCCTCAGATGAAACTGTACTGCGGCAATTTGCAGATAGGTGATCGCTCTATTTTCCAATTCGCCGTCCGAGGATTTAGCAAAACACATAAGCTTAAAGCTGCCAGCGGGACCATGTAATGGAACGGTAACGCCTGACTTCAAGCCGAACGTCCCCGCCTCGTCCAGGACGCGGCGTTCATTTTCAGTCGTGCTTTCGTGGGTATAAACCTCACTCCACCGGAAGGGCCCTACCCCCTTTCGACCTTTCTTGATGAGCGGGTCTATTTTGGCATAACCCATCTTTAAGTAGCGCTCCTGCCATTCATCAGGGTAATTCCACATCATCGCAGAGTCCGGTCGGGTCGGCTTCAAAACCTTTTGTTCTGGTGCAAGGGGGCCATAGGCTATCCACGGGCAATCGAAATTCAGCGCAAACGCGGACAACAATTCGAACAACTGTTCGGATTCAGCGACATCATTAGTCGTGTCGAGGAATAGGCTTAACTCGGCCGCAATCCGCGAGAATTCCATGATCTCTCCTTCAGTTGCGTTCTCATTGGTGCGAGCTGCTCCAGCCCAGCATCCCAATTGCGTGGTGGAATCTGAGTCCTGGCTCCTCCCCTGTCGACAGAGCTTCAAGAGTCGTGCCAACTTGGGCGCAAAGCTTTTCTTCAGATTGCAATGGGCTGGGTAAGGTACCCAGGAGATGAACCGAACGCACTTTGTCGCGGAGTGAACAGTCGTTGGGTCGCAGAATGGCAGCGGAGCACGAACTCAACGGCCTCGTGTCTCTCGACGGCCAACCGCCCAGGGAGGAATTTGGTCGCGAGCCTCTGCGCGTAACGCTCTGAATTATTTACCAGATCATCGACCGTCCGCGGAATTGGCTCCGGCCTTTCCGGTTCGGCACTGTCGTGGACACGTCCGGCACGGCAGGGCGGCATACGCGAGCTGTCGCCCGTCAGCCGTTACGGAAGGTGTAGCCGTAACCATTGATTGCGGGCGCGCCACCCAGATGGGCGTAAAGGACCCTCGACCCCTCTGGAAAGAAACCTTTCTGGACGAGGTCGATCATCCCTTGCATCGATTTGCCCTCATAGACCGGATCGGTGATCATACCCTCGAGCCGCGCGCACAGACGGATCGCCTCCTTCGTTTCCTCGGACGGAACGCCATAGCGCGGGTACGCGTAGTCCTGGAGCAACACCACGTCAGCCTCGACAAGTTCCGTTTCGAGCTCGACGAGCATCGCTGTACGTTTGGCAATGCTAAGCACCTGCGCCTTGCTCTTTGCTGGAGTGGCGGATGCATCGATACCGATCACGTTGCGCTGTCGACCGTCCTTCGCGAACCCGACGATCATGCCGGCATGCGTTGAACCTGTGACAGTGCTGACCACAATGTAGTCGAAGGCAAAACCAAGCTGTTTCTCCTGGTCGCGCACCTCGTAAGCGAACCCCACATAGCCAAGGCCACCGTATTTGTGGACAGAGGCCCCGGCCGGTATCGCATAAGGTCTGCCGCCCCTTGCCTTGACATCATGGAGCGCTTCTTCCCAACTGTAGCGGATACCTATGTCAAAGCCCTCGTCGACCAGGCGCACCTCTGCGCCCAAGATGCGGCTCAAAAGAATGTTGCCGACCCGGTCGTAGACGACATCGTCATGTGGAACCCAGCTCTCCTGAACCAGAAGACATTTCATGCCGATCTTGGCCGCGACCGCTGCGACCATCCGGGTGTGGTTGGACTGCACGCCCCCGACGGTGACCAGCGTATCAGCATCTGACGCGATCGCATCGGGAACGATGTATTCGAGCTTGCGCAGCTTGCTTCCACCGAACGCGAGACCTGAGTTGCAGTCCTCGCGTTTGGCGTAGATCTCTACCTTGCCGCCCAGATGTTTGCCGAGGCGGTCGAGCTTCTCGATCGGCGTTGGGCCAAAGGTGAGCGGATAGCGTGGGAACTTTTTCAGCATGTTTTCTCCAGCAGAGGTATTCAAGCTGAACTATCTCCAGCCTAGGTCATGGGCGTTCGTGCTGAGCCAGCTATGTTCTGGAACGTTGTAGAAGTGACTCACATCATCGCCGGCGTCTCCGTTCGATCGACCGGTGCCGGCGTGCTGCGAGCCTCCTATGTGCGTGGCGAACGCAAACAGCTTCACCGAGCATGTTGCCACCCCTGGCCAGTTCCGGCCCACCTGTATTCTTGTCCTATCAATTCGATGTCTCTTGTTGGGCGTGAACGTGAGTTCCGCTCTGTCACTACGCCTCAACACAGCGTCAACACACAGCGCAGTCAGAACGAGCTGAGATACATCTGAACATTCATTCCTCAACTCGTCATCTTGTGGCGGCTGGTTCGAACTGCGTTGGCCTACCCTTACCTCTGCTCGACAAGCACACTGGACCGCCAGAGCAGAAAGAGCACGCTGCCGAAATAATCCCTCTGGAGCAGTAGCGAACAGGCCAGCGTAGCGACGACGGCTAGACGGATCGCGTGCTAAGCGAAGAGAACGGACACAGCGTTGCCGCTCCAACCACCGCCGCGAGTCGACTAAAGATGATGAGGTCCAAAGTCGTTCTCCTATCCCGTCATTGATGCTGCTCATGCTGCAATCTGGTCGGCCGCGACATGCGTCTGGCAGTTCTTTGGGCAGACACGGCCACAGGCTCCGCAGCCAATGCAGCGGCCGGCATGGTCCACTACCATGACCATACGATTGAGCTCACCGTCGAAGTCGTCGTCTTCCCCGTCGCAGATGCCGAGGATTTCACCCGCGTCATCCACGCCGTGAAGATGCATGACCTCGCGCGAGCAGACCTTGAAACAGCGACCGCAGCCGATACAGATTTTCTCGTCTATAGCGGCCAGATATTCCGGCACCCATTTGGAGCCGTCGCGGGTGATGCTCGTCATCGTAAGGTCCTCATTTTGGCGAGCTCTCTCCGGGCACTATTCAACTCGGCATAAACAGCGTGCGCTGTCTCGGCGACTTCCGCTATCTCAGTCCATTTGTTCGGGAGGCCCTCGGCAAGGTCGCGCAAGTTCGTCTTGGCAATCGCCGCGCGCAGTTGCAGCTTTCGGACTTTCTTCAACATCTCATCCAGATTTGACATGAGCCTTCCTCGAAAATTCGGTTTCATCCTCGCAACGTCGGACAGGCAATGACCGCAGTCGCATCGTCGCCCAGTTTCGTACCGGTGCGGGCAAGTTTCCGGAAAGTCTCGAAGACGACGCGGTGGACGTCTCAAACGATTAACTGCCCGCCCGTGAAAACCCCGAAACCCCGATCGATTTCATCATTGTTGGCGATGTGGTCACGCAAGAGCGCTCCTCGATCACAATCCCCGCTGCTGTGTGAAATATGTCGAGCCTACACAGCAGAATCGCCAATGATCGGGATCTGAAGGACGCAGTTTTTCGTGATGATGAAGCCGACCAGCAGCTCGGTCATTTGCCCTGGCATCGCCTGTCCTGAGCTCGGATCAGCGCCAGGAGCCGTTCGATGGTCGACGGGCAGGATCAAGCGCGGTGTGAGACATATCGTTTCCTCAATTCAGTGTCGTCTCAGAGGGCGAGCTCTGCGTTCGGCTGCGCCAACTTCGGGCCCGCTTACGCGGCCGCCCCCCGGCTTGGCCGGGCCGGGTTCCAGGTAATGCTGTGCTTGGGCCGACCTTGAACATGTCCTGGACTGTGACGTCCTCCGCGATAGCTTAAATTCTCGTCGAACATCGCGTCCGCGGCGAACCGTCTCTGGAGGTCGTTGACGCCCCAGCCTTGACCTACAGCAACGATCCCCTCGGTGCTGCATGGGCATACTTGCTGCGAGCGGGCTGCATGCATTGGGCGAATTGACCAGGGTTCGATTCCACTTGTCATGCCTTTTGCAATCTCTGCTCATGAGGCCACTCCGCTTTAGTGTTCAGGAGCCTTGATTGCGGTGCCACACAGAAGTCCCCGCAACAGACGTTCTCACCCGTGTAGTCGGCCAGGGCTTGAAGCAAGGGGCTATGGTGTGTCTGTTTGATGTGATCAGGCATTGGCTCCGGAATATCCAGCGATTTCAGTGCCGCTTCGATCAACTCGATCGCGCGAGCGTTGTTGCCGCTCTCGTGGTAATACTGAGCTACCGGGAGGTAGCAACGGAATTTAAGGCGCCCGTCGCCATCCGGGGGATTCAGTGTCAGGATTTGTTCCGAGAGCGTGTTGCCTATCGCAAAGCGCTCAGCACGGGGAAGATGGGAGTTGTCTATCGCGGGATCGAAGAGCTGATTCAGGGCCATGACCATCCAAGACACGGCCTCGTTTTTTTTGTTGATCGCGTCCTCGACTAACTGGCGCATGACTGGCAAGCCGCTCTGCATGTCCCGCAGCTTGTGAAGCAGAAGATTCGCTTGAGTTTGCCGAAACCCGATATAGTCCGGCATCAATGCCAGGCCTTCTTCAACTGCCGAGAGTGCGGCCGGCCAATCCTCGGCCTGTGTGGCGGGCTTAAGTTTGGCGTATATCGGTTTGGTCCGGGCCCGTTCGCGCGCTGTGCGTTGGCTAGTAGCGAACCGCCTTATGTCGGCGGCCCTCGCTTCATTGCTGCTGCGCCAGCTGCCGTTCAGAACTTTGGGTAAAACCTCATCGAGTTCCGCCGGGTGTCCGATGAAAGCGATGCGGCCGTTGCCATCAACCAGGAACGACTCAGGGATTCCGGGAGAAGAACTCGCCTGCATCCATAGTCTGTTCATTTCACCGGTAAAATCGAACGCAATCCGGTAATTCAGATTCAGGAACCTCTCGGTCAGCCACGCATCCAACTTGGTCCGCGCCTCGTCTGCGGTTGGAGCCTGTTCGCTAGTTGCGATTCCGACGACCTCGAATCCACTGTCTTGATATTCCTCTTGCAGCTGCATCAGATTGGGTATAGCCGCCACACAAGGTCCGCACCAAGTCGCCCAAAATTCGACCAGACAGACCTTGCCGGGCTGAAAGTTCGTGATGGGTTCGCCACGCAGCCAAGTGTCCACTTTGATTGGCGGAGCGGGGGACTCAATACGCAACACCGTTTCGTTCTCCAAATTCCCACACCTTTCCTGGCGCTTATGGGTTAGCTGGTCGTTCTCTCTCTCAAGAGCGGAACACACGAGTTGGCAGGCAACCAATCCGGCTTGCGTGTTCTCATGCGGTCAGCCCTCACGAGTATTGCCGCAAAGGCCGTGCCAGCACGCTTAGTGCCCGTTAACTCCATGGTTACCCCTTTGAAACCTCATAGGCCCAGTTGGCCAGCTGTCTTCGACCCGACAAGTTTCTGCCGGCTGTAAGTTTTTGGACACCGCAACCACTCCTGCGTAAGAAACCGAACAGCTTGGCTCTCTTCTGCGGTCAAATGGCTCGGCTCCTCCAGCAGCAGCATTTCGGCGCCGTTCGAAAGGGCGGGGCTAGCTCCGCGACTGGCTCCCGCGTGCAACGACTGAGTGCCGCCCGGTTACGGTTGAGCTTTTCTGCTAAAGCCGTTGTCGATGAGGCCCAGCGTCGAGTGCGAGCTGCCGACGGACAGCGCGAATGCTGCTTCGCGGGGACACGGATGCCGCATCCACCCCGCTCTTCGCTGCAGCGAAGGCGGACAGCATTCCTCGGCCCCTCCCGCTGGTGATCAGTAGCCGTAGGTCATATCCCGCTGCCCATTTCTTCCGCCACGGGGTGCGGCCAGTTGTCGACGGGGGCAGGTCTGATGAAGCCGGCATGCTCGCGGTTCGCCTGCGGCACGCGTCCCAGAAGGCTGTCGAGGATGCGACGCGCTCGCCAGGCCAGCAGGCCTAGATTTGGATCAGCCAGCCCGCGCTGCCCGAGGGTCGCGCTCTGTACGAAGATGCGCCTTTCAGGCGGTCCGTCCCAGCACACGGAAAAATCTTCGCGGATAGCCAATTCGTTGTCGCTCTTTTCCAGCCGGCAGGCCATCGGCTCCAAGAAGTCTGGCAACGCGTTCTCGTAACCGGTGGCCAGGATGACGATGTCGGCCGTGACTTCTTCGAGCTCACTCCTGCCGCGGCGCAGGGTCAGCCTGTGACCCGCGCCGGCGTTGACGCAGTGCGAGACGGTGCAGCCCGGCCGCAGTGTGATTTCGCAGTGGCTTGGCTCCAAAAACGCGTGCCGGTATAGCGCTTGATAAATCGCGCTCAACGTCTCTTCCGAAATGCCGTCGGAAGCAAGCACGAAACGCCTCAGGTACAGTTTGCGCTGCGACTCGCTCATTGCCGCCAAGCGATCCGAAGAGCACGCTATGAACAACTCGTTTGTAAACGGGCTGTTGTCGATGGGCTGATAGTTTTCGCCCTCCGAGACCCAAGTGATCGATCGAGGCCGCCGCTCTTTTGGCAGGCCGACGAGGTGTAATAGCACCTCCGCTCCCAACTGGCCTCCACCAACCACGCAAACGTCCTTTTTCCAATCCTCAGGATGGATGCGCGGTAAATCCGATAAGTGGAACAGGTTGCGCCCGGTCCAGCCCTGAAACTGAGACGGAATCCGCGGCTGCTTGCCGATGCCGATCACGAGGTCTCTGGCGCCACGAACTGCGTCGTCCGTCCACACCCGAAATTCGCCCTCGAAGCGGATTTCGCGCACAGTCTCGCCGCCGCAGACAAGCGGGTTCCGGTGGAAGGCCCAGTTCAGGTATTGCTCAAACTCAGCTCTGAGCACGGCCTCGAACTGTGCGTTCAGGAAGTGGAATAGACGCCCGTTCTCGTATAGATAGTTTGCGAAAGTGTAGGCTGATCGCGGGTTCACCAGCGTGACCAGATCCTTGAGGTGGTTGACCTGGGGTTCCGGCGAATCCAATGCGCTGCCGGGGTGCCACCGGAAGTCGACCTGCCGATCCAAGAACAGTGCCCCTCGACCGATCTGCTCGTGTATCTGACACGCAAGGCTGAGATTAGGCGGTCCAGCACCCACCCCAATGCAAGAGATGTCCACTTGTCCTGCTCCTATAGATGTTTCCCAAACACGCGATGCTCGCGGCGAACATCGGCCATGGTCATTCGGCTTCCGCACTACGCGGCCATTCTCGACGCCGGTGCGGCTGGATTCGCTAGCGTTTGTCCCCGCGTTCGTGTGGTCGGCTGTGTGAGGCCCAGGGATCCAGCCAAGTGATGAGATCGACACTCATGTCGGGACGTGGGGGCCGTGCGCGGGATCGACGTTTCCACCCGCTTCGATGATAGCGTCTCGCTCAGCGGATGCTTACCGACCTTATTCGGCGTGTGAAGCGGGCGCAGTCGCTCGCCTCCAAGGTGATGCGCCCACTTCTGACCGGTTGTGGATCAGCCGAAGCGCGGTCCCAGTGCGGCAACAGCATTCTTCAGTGACCCTGACCATAGGAGGACATCCTTCTGATGTGTTCAGAAGATTCCCTGCATCGAACGTGCCAGAAGGAAAATTGATCAAAACAACTGGCAGCAGGTTTGTGATCGTGTCGGCTATCCGACGTTGAGGTGGGAAACCTTGCACCGGCGGCAGATTTGTCCCGGTGCTCTTACCGGTAAGCTAACAGGGTAGCTCCGATCCCGAATAAATGTTCGCTTAGCCTGATCATGGCAGGACGTGCGCTGATGTGTTCGGAATGTTCCCTCAATCGACGTGCCAGGAGGAAACTTTGATGGAACCAACTGACAGCGGGTTTGTGATCGTGTCGAGTATCCGACGTTGAACGGCAGGCCTTGAAGGTTTGCACTTTGTCGCCCTTCGGAACAGCACCAGCTTGACCAACTCTAGCGTTTTTTTCAGATGGGCGCCGTCCGGGGAATCCGGTAATGTCTCATGTGTCATGCGACGTGGATCTCTCCCATGATGATCTGATAGGCATAGCATTCTTACGTCGCATGACGCTCCCATTAGCACTCGACTAAGGTGCGCGCGGCAGCTTCTTCGCGCGCCAGCACAAGCTCCCTTCGTCGAGGTCAATGCCGATGACGTGGGCCATTCGTCCGACCGCTGCGCTCGAGCTTACATCTCCGCCGGCGCAGCCGCCGTCGATTACGGTGGAAGCCGACAGCGGCTCGAGGCGATCAGCAGCGATTGCGTTGAAGACGCCAGCACACGCCAAATCGCGGCAAGGAGCGCGCGGCCACCAGGTCGGAACGTTGTTCCTGGCCAGACAATCCTCGTCGCGCGATTGGTTCAGTAAGGTATCGTCATCGAGATAGCGGCTGCAGTTCGTTCATGCATCTCATACGCCAAGACCGCTTTGCACCCTCGGGTCCAACCCACGATCCGGCTTCGGCGACATCCATTGCGCCCTTAAGTCCGCAGCGAAGCGTGGCGGCATACCGTTTGAGATAGCTCACCTTCGCCGAAAATCCGTCCGGAGTGTTGAGAAGCTCGCGCACGGCATCGGATTTGGAGGAATGCAGATCGTCTGCCGGTCGCGCCGAACGGGTCCGCCGGTCGCGAGCACAAATGATCAGGCTCGTGACGCTGCGGGATGGATCCAGGAAGCGAGCGACGAAATTGAGTGATGAACCCTAGGCATCAGAAGGAGGACGCCGCTCCACCTTCCGCCTTGCGCATGACCTGGAGAGATTTCCGGTGGGCGTCGCCTCCCGAGCAACGCTTTTTCATGTCCGTTACTCTCCGTAAAATAGATTGTTTCGATGGAGCCCATCTACGATGTGAATGCGTGCGCCTCGCATGCGATCAACAACCGAACCCCAGAGCTCCATAACGAATGCCTGCGCAACTCGCCTGCAAACTCGACGCCCGATCTACTTATGAGAAACCGTACGATCGGCGATGCCGATCATCCCAATCGGAACTGCCCCACGTGGCACGGGCGAGCCAGTCGATTGAGAGATGACTGGCCTGCTTTGCAGCTGCGGTAGGTGGCCAATCCGGCAGCGTGCTGTTTCTGACTGGCCGTCCAGCCGCGCTTATAGGTTTCGTCTGTTCAACGGCCGCGCGGCAATCGCCGATCGACATCACGGGCGCGGTGAAGGTGGATACTGCGCACATGCGCTAGGTGGGCACAAGGACCGCGGAAGAGATGAACAAGAGCCACACCAATTCAAGTCGAGCTGACGCAAGGCAGCAGCTGATCGATCCGACTGACGATCTCAAGCTCATGTAGCGCGCTGGAGTGGCGGTCTTTGCCTCGGCGCCCGTACCATCGGCGCACCACTGCGCACGCTGACAAGCCGGAGTGGCCGGTGACCGGACGGGTTCGCCTTCTAGTGAAAAACCGTCTTTCACTTTGATCGAGCGGGATTCTGCGTTGCGCGATTTGTGTCCGGTCTGGTTCGGTTCTTAGTCGCACGCGATGGCCCGCATTCATACGGTAGATGCACTTCATCGAAACTATCGATTTTACGATGCGTAACGACCATGAAAAACGCTGCTCGGAACCTTCTGAGGACGATCAGCTGCATGAAGTACCGAGCGGATATCAGCGGTCTGCGGGCCGTCGCCGTTGTTCCGGTTGTCCTGTATCACGCTGGTTTTTCAGCGGTCAGCGGCGGGTTCGTTGGGGTCGACGTCTTCTTTGTGATCTCCGGCTTCCTGATAACGTCTGACATCATCGAGCGCACCGACAGGGGCGAATTCTCGCTGCTGGACTTCTATCACCGCCGGGTCCGACGGATTTTTCCTGCCCTGTTCGCGATGCTGGCCGCATGTTTTGCGATGGGGTGGTTTGTGCTGCCGCCGGGTGAGTTCATCGGCTTCGGCAACAGCGCCATTGCCGCTGCGATTTCCGCCAGCAACTTCTTTTTTTACGTCAACACCAACTATTTCACTGAAGCCGCGACCTCGCTCCCTCTCCTGCACACATGGTCGCTGGCCGTCGAGGAGCAGTTTTATTTCCTTTGGCCTCTGGTGGTCATACTCATGATGCGATGGCTGAGACCGTGGGCGGCAGTCATCGTCGCGGCGCTGGGCATCATCTCCATCACCGCCGCTCAGCACTGGCTTCAGAGCGATCCGCCCTTTGTATTCTACATGCTTCCGACACGCGCTTGGGAACTGCTCACGGGCGGGCTGATCGCGCTGCCTGCTGCTAAGGCAATGAGGCCAACCCGAACGATTGCGGAACTCCTCGCTGCCTCAGGTCTGGCGCTCATCACCGCTTCACTCTTCCTGCTCAATCAGGATACGCCATTTCCCGGCCTATACGCGCTTGCTCCTTGCATTGGAGCGGCGCTCATCATCGCGGCCGGCTTTCACCGCGACACGATGGTTTCGAAAGCGCTGTCGATCAAGCCTGCCGCCTTCATCGGGCTCACATCCTACTCGCTTTACCTCTGGCACTGGCCGTTGCTGGTCTTTGCAGGCATCTATCGGAATCGCGAATTGTTCGTCTCTGAACGTGTCGCGGTCGTACTCGCCGCACTGCTCGCGTCAGCACTCTCCTGGCGCTTTGTCGAGCGCCCGTTTCGCCGGAGGGCCACAGGCTGGAAGTGGATGGTACCGACCGCCGGCACAATGGCCGGCGTCTGCTGTCTATCCCTGGCTATCATCTACAGCTCCGGCTTCCCAAGCCGGGGTCCTGACGACGGTCCTTCTGTTCAAGCGCTCAGAGCGGAAAGAGCCAAGTTCGAATCCTCTTCCTGCCTCCAGCGTGGCGGGCTCATTCCCAAGACGGGCGAATGCATCCTCGGCTTCGGCAATATCGCTCCGAGGGTCGTTTTGTGGGGCGATTCTCAGGCTGCCCATCTTGCCTCTGCTTTAGACGAGGCGGCCCGGACGACAGGCGTGCGCGTCAGACAGATCACAAAGGCGGGGTGCGCTCCTTTTCCCGACATGACGATGCTTCCCGCCAGTCCCTTGAGAGCGGATTGCCCGGCCTTCAATGCGTCCGCGCTCCAATCGGTGCTTGCCGATCCCAACATCACACTCGTGATCCTGGCAGGCCGCTGGAACGCCTACTCGGGGCGTGGAGGCAGCTTCCTCTCGACAGACGGAAGCTGGCCTTCGCAGGAGACTTCCAATGCCAACTTCACGTCCGCGATAGAACAGACCGCTGCCTCACTGGCGGCCCATGGCATCAAGACCGCCGTGGTTGGACCCACGCCGGAACCATCCATCGATGTGCTGACTTGCCTCGTCCGTGCCGACTTCATGAAGGGCGACGCGCCGTGCTCTACCATGCCGGCCGAGATGTCCTGGCAGAACAATCGAATGCTCGCGGATCTGCTGCCGCGAACCGTACAGTTCATTCCCATAGTCCCAGCTCTGTGTGGGCAGCAAAACTGCCCGCTGAGATCAGGTGAAGACGTCTTCTACCTTGACGCGATCCACCTTTCGCCGGCGAGCCGGCATATCCTTGCCCCTATTTTCGCCAAGCTCATCTCTTCGTCAGCCATGAATTCGGCTAAGGCAGGCTTTCCGGGGCAGTGAGGATCGCACACTGCTTCCGTCCGGCGCCAGCTAAAGGTCATCACGAGCTGCGGCGAAAGCCCTACCTTAAGTTGCCTGAGGGCACTCGTCTTGAGTTATATGAAGCTGCAATTGCCCTCGACATGGGGCAGCCGGGAACAATGGCAGCCTATGCCTGGCGCTGCAAAGAGCATTGCCTTGAGCGAACGGCTGTGCTGGCCGCAGCAATAGGTCCTAACTCGTCTACCAAGCTAACGACTGTCTTTCTCAACTGAATTAAGCCAAGCTACCTTTCTCGTCTTGGGCCAATCTGCCGCGGCCGTGCTTCGATGAGCTCGAGCAGCGCCGCTGCACGGCCTTTGGGGCCGTCTCGGGCGAGAGTTCGACAAGCAACTCAAGACCGGAGCATTTTGTTCGGTCAGGCCTCGTGCACTGCCTCGAGGAGCTTCGCGCCGCCGCGATCTTTTTCCCGATATCTGAATAGTTCGCCCAAGTGAACTAAAGCTTCGAGCGGCATCGGTGCAACTCCCGAGCCGGTCAGCGCGCCAAAAACAGCGGCAATGTCGGCTTGTCAACAATCCATTTCGTTGCGCCGCCGAAGAGCCGCTCACGCAGGCGACGGCTGCCATAAGCGCCCATGACTATCATGTCGGCAGATGTATCGATTGCGTGCTGCGCAAGCACCTTGGCCGCCGATTTGCCAGCACTTGGCAACAGGTCAACCGACACCCGAGCACCGTGGCGCGTGAGATAGGCAGCAATATCGGCTCCAGGTTTCGCGCCGTACCCTTTGTGGTTCGCCTTCGGACCCACCAGGACAACACGAACTTCCTCAGCAGCGCATAGGAGACCCAGCGCTTCCCGAACGGCACGGGATGCCTCGAGTCGCGAATCCCAACCGACCAGGACGCGCCTTGGCCACAGGGTCGCCTCAGCGCGCTTGGGCACAATAAGCACCGGTTTTCCCGTATCAAATAAGCTGCCGTTGATGACGACAGGTCCGACAACACTGTCGTTGAGAAGTGCGGGGCCGACAATGGTCAGGTCGGCGCAGAGTGCCCGCTGTCGCACCACCTCCCCCACGCCAGTCAAATTGCAATAATCCGTATCGACATCATAGGAAAGGCACATTGCCCTCAGCAGTTCCTGGATCTTCTCGGAGCGTCTTTCCAGTCTGGGCACGTCCAGTGTAAATCTGTCTTGCCGAAACTGATTGTTCAATGTGGCCATTGCCTGTCCACGCCCCGTGGGCCACTCGGGGACACCATCTCTCATCGGCCGATATGACAAAACGAGCATCAGAGCCGGTATTATCCGTACGGAAAGATGCGCACCGACTTCAGCACACAAGCCGGCAGCAGTTTCGACGTCATGATCGGAATGGTCTGCGTCCGTCACACAGAGTACGCTTTTAAAACCCATTTGCCTGCTTCTTCCTGAGTATCTCGTTTAGTCTAGCGGCAGGCCGCAACACCGACTCACAGCGCGAGGGAAAGGGAGTGGCACTACACCTCAACTGATTCAGCCGTCCGGCATCTGGAGCGAGTAGCCGGCCGACCTGACAGTGAGAATGCCGCCGCCGGGCCAAGCCTTCTTGAGGGCTGTTCTGATCCGGCTGACATGGACATCGACGGTGCGTGGTTCGACATGGATGTTTTTCTCCCAAGCCGTGCCGATAAGCTCCTTCCGGCTGAAGACCTTGCCGGGAGCCTCCATCATAAGCAGCAGCACGTTGAACTCGATGACTCCGAGGTGAATGTCGTGGCCATTGCCGCGAATCCGGCGGGCATCCACCTTCATCTCGAGGTCACCAAAGGTGAGCCAGCCGCCGTTTTCAACGCCATGTGCGCCCCGCTTCGGCAGCGCCAGCCTCGCCCGTAGAAAGTCGAGCAGGTTGGCCGGGACGATCGGCCGCACAAATCTCTCGTCAATGCGAGCCTTGAGGAGATCGAGGTGCTGGTCCTCGGCACCCGGCGCGATCAGGGCAATAACGGTAAGGTCGGCGGTCCGGGGCTCCCCCTTGAGCCGGGCGCAGATTGGGGCCCCGGTTATGCTCGCCGGACCGCAGTCCAGCACGACGGCCTGGAATTCGCGTTCGTCGGCCAATGCAAGCACTTCCTTGGCGCTCCTTACCGGCTCAGTGGCGAAGCCGTCCACCTCCAGTATGTGGCTGAGCAACAGATAAAGCTCGGCATCTTGCGAACAGATCAGGATGAGTGGCTTCATCGGTGTTACTTCAGGAGCTTGATCCGCCTGGACGGCGTCGGCTGCGACGGTTGGCCATCGCGGCTGCTGAAGATTGTCATGGCCCCTGGGCTCGAAACCTGCTTCATCACGCACGCGCCACCTCGGGATAGGTTTCGATGGCTGCGATTGCGTCGCTGACCAGCTTCGTGCCGGCCCCGGCGAGCTTCCGCAACGTCTCGAAGCCGAACCGGTGGACGTCGCGCAGCGTCTTCGACAGAGCGACCAGCCGCCCAGTCGTGAAAAGCACGCGCCCAAAGCCTTCACGGCTCAGCTCCATGATCGGCGATGCCATCAGGCCGCAGCGCTCCTCGATCGCAAGCCCAATGGCGGTGTAGAACATATCTAGCCTCCACAGGACGTCCGGGTCGGGATCGCCTATGATCGGGATCGCACGGCGCTGTTGCTTGGTGATGATGAAGGCGGCCAGCAGTTCGCGGTCCGCTTTGCCTTCCCACGCGCCGTAGGAGTCCTGAGCACGTATTAGCCGCACGAGGCATTTGAGAAACGGGCTGGCAAGCGCCACCTCGTCCTCATCGACAGCAAGGCTAAGGGCAGGGTCGAACATTTCGCCTCCTCATTTCAGTCCTCGTCTTCAAAGGACGGCTTCTGTTTCGCGACGCCTGCCTCAGCCAGGACCTTGCGCAGCCAAGGTGGAGGGCAGGTCCTGAGCATCAGCTGCGTGCGAACCAGCACCTCTTGGATGCTCTGAGTATGCCGCACCTTGATCGGATGGATTTTTGCCGAAACAAGCTTGGCTGCCGAAGGTCCACCGATCGCCAGGCAAAACAGGAGGTGGCAGCCCTTCAGCGCTTTTATCTTCGGTGTGATGCGGTCATCCCTCTCGGAGTGATGTTTCCCACTTTCGTCGGAGACGTCGTCGAACTCGATGACTTCCACAAGCTCCCACTCCTCGCGCGTCATATCGTAGATGACAAAGCGCTTGGCCGACCCGAAATGGGCGTTGAGTTGCTTGACGTCCTGGGTAGCGATTGCCACCCGCAAAGCGCCTGCTTGTCGTTCACGCATCGGACGGTGAACCTCGTCAGTGACGAGTGAGAAGCGACGCATCGGGCTCACCTGGCGTTTGGCGTTTGCGGAATGGATCGAGCTCATCAGGCGTCGGCGCACGCCGGCCGGCCTGGAACAGGTTGGCAACCTCGAAGACCAGGTCACGGGTCCCTTGATAGAGGATCGAGAGCCTGTGCTGGCTGCCAAGCCGGTCGAAGACGGGGAAGCCGATGCGCATAAGCGGAATGCCAAGGCGTTTCGAGGCCTGGCGTCCATGTGAATGGGTGACCAGAAGATCAGCGCCGCTTGCAAGTGATTCCAGATCGCCGAGATCGCCGACCTGAATCGACTCCGCCGGTACCTTTTCCAGAATTTTCGACATACCGGTCGTCGTGACGGCCGCCGTGATTGCGCAGCCCATGTCGACGAAGAACGCTCCGAATTGATAGAGTTGGTCTGGTTCAGCAGCGATCGCAATTTTCTTGCCTCCGAAGTGGAAATGTCCGTCGAGCAACGCATCTTGCAGTTGCGCCCGCCGACGGCGGACGCTTGCCGGCACAGGCTGGCCAGAAATAGCCGACAGCAGCGAAACGAACTGATCGGCGCCCTTCAATCCGGTCAGCGACTGAAACAGCACGTAAGGCACGCCGGTCGCCTTGTAGAGAACCTCGGCCGGGCGGCGCATATGCTCGCCGATCGCGATGCAGTGCTCGGCCGTGCCGAGCTCGCGGATATCCTCGATGCTCGTTCCGCCATAGGTGGTGGGGACCCAGTGGTCTGGCACGGTACCGTCGAGCGAGCCTGAAAGGTCTGGCAAGATCACCGATTGCAGGCCAAAGCTTTCGACCATCTCGCGCAAATGCTCGAGGTCAGCCACGGTGAGGTTCCAGCCAGGAAGGATCGCGATCTTCTTTGACTGCCGCGCCCGCTCCCCAGGCTTTGTAATGCCTTCGATCATGGCGGTGACAGCCTTGGCCCAGCCCTCTTCAAGGGCGCCGGCGAAATCCGGCGTGTTGGCCAGCACGATCTCGGTACCCGCGAGTTCTTCCGCCCGTCTCAGCCTGATGTCCGAAATGTCGCCTGCGCAATCCTCGCCACGGGTTTCCACCAGGGCCGTGGTGCAGACCCCAATCAGCTTTGGCGTCGTGCGGGTCTTGAGGTTGAAGATCGCCTCTTCCAGATTGTCCGACCCGCCGAGGATGATTGTTATTTCATCCATCGCGGTCGTCTGTAGGGGAATCGTTTCCTTGAAATGCCGCACGAACAGCACGAGGGCAAAGCTGGTGCAGCCCTGGGCGCCGTGGAACAGCGGCACTGCGCCGTCAATGCCGAGAAACGCCAAGGCGGCACCAAGCGGCTGTGACGATTTCAGCGGGTTGATCGCGGCTGATTTTGTCTGGGGAAGGATACGCGTCATCGGATCTCCTCAGCACTCACGCAAATCGTCGGCGCCTTGCCGGCGGTTTCCTGGACAGCGTGCAGGTTCTCGGCGTCGTCGCTTGGGCCCGGCAGTGCGTCGTACCCATGGATCGGACCATCCCACGGGGGTCGCTCGCGCACCTGGCGCCAGATCGGGTTGTGAATGGCGAGGTCGATCTGGCGTACGAGTTCCACCATGCCGTCATAACCGGCGTAAGGGTGCTGGCGCTCCTGGTTGATGTCGAGCCAGGGCATCTTGGCCTTCAGCGCGACGAATTGCGTGCGCCCACCCGAGAGCATGATATCGGCCTTGCCTCCAGAGAGGATGGCGTAAAGGTCGCGCGCTGACATCTGCTCGAACGTATCGTTGTCGTCCTTGAGCATCTGTTTGATGCGCACCTTGTCTTCGAGCGTGGATTTCTTGACCGAGGTGCCCACGATCTCCATGCCGATCTCCACCAGCGCATGGACGAGCGACCAGGACTTCACACCACCGGTGTTGAGCAGCACGCGCTTGCCTTGGAGCCGCGGCCGGTAGGCTTCGAGCTTCTTCCATGCAATCGCCTCCTGCTGGGCGATCAGCCTCTCCGTGCGGTCCAGGATCTCCGGATCGGCCCCCT
Organism: Mesorhizobium sp. B263B2A; assembly: GCF_020165775.1. Taxonomy (NCBI): domain Bacteria; kingdom Pseudomonadati; phylum Pseudomonadota; class Alphaproteobacteria; order Hyphomicrobiales; family Phyllobacteriaceae; genus Mesorhizobium; species Mesorhizobium sp. B263B2A. Next base: position 217,191 of record NZ_JAIUIU010000008.1, on the reverse strand, counting down.
TCCTCACCAGGAGCTCAGCAATGTTGCGGAGTGCTTCCGACGTATCCGAGATGCCATAGAAAGAGCCCTCGAAGAACGGGATGTCCCAGCGCTCGTCCATCTTGCGGGCTAGAGTGATGAGGGCCGTCGAGCACACCACCATGGCCGCCCGGGCGCTGTGCGCGGAAGCTACGTCGCGATAGCGCGCGTCGCCCGGAATGCAGGCGCGAACCCGGATCCCGAGCCGATCCAGGAGCGGCTTGACCAGCCAGAATTCGCCGGAAAGGTTGAATTCACCAAGGACGTTGATGTCATACGGGCCGGCGTCGTCGGGTTCCACCGTGCCGATGACATGGTCGAGCAACGCCTCCGCGGCAAGCTTGTTGCCCAGGTTCTTGGAGCCAGCCAGGCCCGGCGCGTTGACGGGAACCACGGCCAGGCCGAACTTTTCGGCGGCGCGTTTGCAGACGGCCTCGATATCGTCGCCGATGAGCGCCGTCACGCAGGTCGAATAGACAAAGACTGCTGCGGGCGCATAGGCTTCCTTGATTTCGCGGATCGCCTTGAAGAGCTTCCGCTCGCCCCGCCCCATCACCACATCGAGTTCGGTAAGATCGGTCGTGAAGCTTGTGCGCCACAAGGTTGGCCCGGACGAAGCTGCACCGCGGTTGTCCCAGGAATTTCCCTCGCAGGCGAGCGGCGCATGCACCAGGTGGGCAACGTCAGTGATCGGCTGCAGGACGATCTTGGCCCCGTCAAACGCGCAGCCGCCCGCTGCCGCTCCCGGCGTCAGCGGCCGTGCGCAGCCTTCCTTGCGCGCCCTGACGTCCTTGCCACGGTTCTTGTCGCATGCAGGCTCGTCGAAAACGTCCTGGATCTTGGCACTGAGCGAGGTCATTGCGTCAGTCTCCAAAGTCCATTCGGGCAATGAACAGCCTGGGCGAAAAGCTGGCCGTGTGCTTTAGCGGGTGAGGTCATAGGAATAGTCCGTCACGCCCGTCTGGCTCGTCTCGCGATCGAGCTTGTCGAAGATCTTGTCGAGGATCGTGGTCAGCACGCGTAACCCGCCCTGGTAGCCCATGAGCGCAAAGCGATGGTGATGGTGCCGGTCGAAGATTGGAAACGTCAGGCGGATCAGCGGCGTGCCGGTGTCGCGCTCCAGATACTTGCCATAGGAATTGCCGATCAGCAGGTCCACCGGCTCGGTGAAGAGAAGCGATCGCAGCGCCCAAAGGTCCTTACCCGCCCAGACCTGAGCGTCCATGCCGAAGGGCGAGGCGTCAAGCAGTTCCTGCAACTCGGCTTGCCAGGCCGAGGAGCCGTTGGTTGCCAGGCAATGTGTCGGCTCGCCGCCGGTCTCCATGACGAAGCGGGCCATGGCGTACACGAAGTCCGGGTCGCCGTAGATCGCGTATTTCTTGCCGTGCAGCCAGGATTGGCTGTCGGCCATGGCATCAACCAGTCGGCCGCGCTCCAGTCGGATTGCCTCGGGGATTTCCTTGCCGGAAAGCGCCGACACCTTCATCAGCAATTCGTCGGTCGCCTGGACGCCCAGCGGATAATGGAAGGAAGCCGTGGCCTGCCCAACTTGCCCGCAATAATCCAGCGTTTTTCGCGTGTTGTAGTGCTGGAGCGAAAGCGTTGCCTCGGCGTCAAGTGCCCCCCTCACCTCTTCGATCTTGGTGCCGCCGTCATACATGCGGTATTCCCCGTCCGATGGCGTGTCGAACTGGTCAGAGGCGTCCTGGATGAAGGTGTAGGACACACCCATCATATCGAGCAGGCGTTTGAGTTCCCGGTTGTTGCCGACGCAGAAGCCGTCGAAGCCCGGAATGAGGTTGATGGTTCCCTTGGTTTCCGTGCGCTCCTGGCCTTTCCAGAAGTGCTCTAGAATGCCCTTCAGCATGCCGTCATAGCCGTCGACATGGCTACCGACGAAGGCCGGCGTGTGGGCGAAGGGCACGTCAAAGTCGCGCGGCACCGACTTTTCGTCTTTGGCGTTCTCGATGAAGCTGTGCAGGTCGTCGCCAATGACCTCCGCCATACAAGTCGTCGAGACTGCGATCATCTTCGGGTCGTAAAGCTGGTAGGTGTTGGCGAGCCCATCGACCAGGTTCTTCAGGCCCCCGAATACTGCCGCATCCTCGGTCATCGAGGAGGAAACCGCCGAAGCAGGCTCCTTGAAATGGCGCGATAGATGAGAGCGGTAGTAGGCCACGCAGCCCTGGCTACCGTGGACGAAGGACATGGTCCGCTCGAAGCCCGCGGCCGCGAACACAGCGCCGAGCGGCTGGCAGGCCTTGGCGGGATTGATCACAAGCGCTTGTCGGGCGAGGTTCTTTTCGCGGTATGCCCAGGTCTTGGTGAATTCACCCTGATCGGCAACGATCTGATCCGGGTGCGGACATTCGAAATTCAGCTTCTTCCCGGCGAGCATCTGCCTGTATTCCGGCTCGCGGAACAGCGGAGCGTGGTCGAGAATCTTTTCGGCCGACTGCGGCATTGGTATTACCTCTTTCCATCTGGCCGCGCCATACGGCAGCTCAGGTACGTGGAGACGTTTGCGGTTTCCCGAGGCTCACAAGCCGCGAGGGTTCATCGTCTCTCTGGGGAGACTAGGCCTGGGACAGGGCATCTATTCGGCAGCCATCGCCTGCCCACGGGACGGGCTTTGTTTCCAAGGTGCCTGGTAGAGGCCCCAGACCGGATTGTTGATCGCAAGATCCACGTCGCGCGCGAAAATGGCGAAGCCGTCATAGCCGTGATAAGGTCCCGAATAGTCCCAGGAGTGCATTTGACGGAACGGGATACCCATCTTCTGCACGGGGTATTTTTCCTTGATGCCAGAGCCAACCAGGTTGGGGCGAACTCCCTCGATGAACTTCTCCAACTCGTAGCCGGTAACGTCGTCATAGATCAGCGTGCCATTCTTTGCGTAATGGCCCGTGCGTTGATAGTCATCGTTGTGAGCGAACTCGTAGCCGGTGCCAACGATGATCATGCCGAGGTCTTCGTAAGCTGTGATGACGTGGCGGGGGCGCAGGCCGCCGACGTAGAGCATGACGGTATTGCCTTCGAGGCGTGGCCGGTACTTTGAGATGACCGCGTCGACAAGCGGTCTGTACTTGGCGATGACCTTCTCGACTTTCTCCTCGATTTCGGGGCCGAAATGCTTGGCTATTTTACGCAGGGAGGTCTCGATCTGGGACGGTCCGAAGAAATTGTACTCCATCCAGGCGACGCCATACTTTTCCTCCATATGCCGGCAGATGTAGTTCATAGACCGGTAGCAGTGGATGAGATTGAGCTTGGCCTTCGGGGCGCGCTCGATCTCGGCGAGTGTCGCGTCACCGGACCAGTTGCCGACCACGCGCAATCCTATCTCCTCAAGCAGGATGCGCGAGGCCCACGCGTCGCCGCCAATATTGTAGTCGCCGATCACGTTGACGTCGTAAGCACCGGCCTCGAAATCGACGTCCTTCTTGTCGAAGACCCAGTCGCGGATGGAGTCATTGGCGATATGGTGGCCGAGTGATTGCGAGACGCCGCGGAAGCCCTCGCAGCGCACCGGCACGATAGTCTTTTCGTACTCCTTGGCCTTCTTGCGAGAAACTGCCTCGGTGTCATCGCCAATGAGACCGATCGGGCATTCGGATTGCACCGTGATGCCGTTATTCAGCGGGAACAGTAGCTCGATCTCATCGATGATCTGTTCCAGTTTCTTGTCACCGCCGAAGACAATGTCTTTCTCCTGGAAATCGGATGTGAACTGCATTGTCCCGAACGTGTCGATGCCCGTTGTTCCGACGTAGTAGTTGCGGCGCTGTGACCAGGAATATTGGCCGCAACCGACGGGGCCGTGCGAGATATGGACCATATCCTTGACCGGACCCCAGACCACGCCCTTTGAGCCGGCATAGGCGCAGCCGCGTATGGTCATCACTCCCGGAATGGACTTGATGTTCGATTTGACGTCGCATTCGGAAAGGATCTCGTTTTCCCCGCCGGCCTGGTCCCCGCTCTTTGCGACGCTGAGATGCTTTTTGCGGCGCTTCGCCGCTTTGTCCGGATATTGCGATAGCACCTCCTCAATAAGCTTCGCATGGAGAGCACCATCATTCTCGTATTCCAGGCTCATGGGACCCCTTTCAAGGTGTCTGGTGACGCCTCACCGACGAGGCGCCGTTCTTTGCAAGGCGTGCCACCTCAAGGAGGGCGCCCAATATCGGTTACTGGGCTGCCGCCTTTGCCGCTTCCTTGGCCTGAAGCTCGGCAAGCATCTGCTCGTCGGTTTTCATGATGCCGAAATCGAGCAGCATGTCCTCGAGCTCCTCCATGGTAATCGGGGTCGGGATGGTACCCTGGCCAGAATTCGCATGGATCTTCTCAGCAAGCGCGCGGTATTCTCCGGCCTGCTTGGAGTCGGGCGCATATTGGATCACTGACATCTTTCTGAGCTCGGCGTGCTGGACGATGTTGTCGCGCGGCACGAAGTGGATGAGCTTGGAGTTGAGCCTGGAAGCCAGTGCTTCGGCCAGGTCAAGCTCACGGTCGGTCTGACGCTCGTTACAGATCAGTCCGCCGAGCCGAACACCGCCCGAATGTGCATATTTCAGGATGCCCTTGGCGATATTATTGGCGGCATAGAGCGCCATCATCTCCCCGGACATGACGATATAGATTTCCTGCGCCTTGCCCTCGCGGATCGGCATCGCGAAACCGCCGCAAACCACGTCCCCGAGCACGTCGTAGGAGACATAGTCGACATCGTCGTAGGCGCCGTTCTCCTCAAGGAAATTGATTGAGGTGATGACGCCGCGGCCGGCGCAGCCTACACCCGGCTCCGGGCCGCCGGACTCCACGCACTTGATGCCTCTGTAGCCTACCTTGAGCACGTCCTGAAGCTCGAGGTCTTCCACCGAACCTTCCTGTGCCGCGAGATGCAGGACAGTATCCTGAGCCTTCGAGTTCAGGATCAGGCGGGTGGAATCCGCTTTGGGGTCGCAGCCGACGATGAGGATTCGCTGCCCGAGGTCGACGAGAGCGGCGAGCGTATTTTGGGAGGTGGTGGACTTGCCGATGCCGCCCTTGCCGTAAAAGGCGATCTGACGCAGACGTGACATTAATAGGTTTCCTTCCTTGGTTTCATCCGTCGCGGCTGCCCGGGACACAAATGCCGATGGGCAGCTCTTGCCGCCTCACAACGAGGTCTCAAGTTTCGTGCCAACTTTTTCGAAGGACAGCCAAAGCGGGATTTTTCCTTTTGGCTCTAGCTAGTTAGCTTGTGCGCTAACAAGTGCTCGCTGGCAGATAGATTATTGTTGGAACAAGCCGTGTAGCGGACCCGACAATGCCCGACACAAAACGTCAGGTTCGAGCCACCGGAAATGGTCCTTTCAGTCAGAGCCGGTTTTTGGCTGCTTAAAGGCGGCGGTCATAGCGACCGGCTCGCGTCGTCCCGTCACGGAACATCAGACATCCGGGCTCGGAACTGCTGGCGCGCATGGCTGGTTCGAGACGGACGCCGAGGTCGGCATAGAACAGCCTGATGAGACGTCTGCCGACGATGACACCCCCGTCGGGCACGGAGAACCGGCACCGAAATTGCACGCCCTACTGTCACAAGATGTCGGGCAGCGATGGCGCGCTTCTGCCTTTAGTTCGGGTCATCGCAGCCAACCCATGTTGGGCGAGGATGTTCATGACCGAATCGGCGACGGGTCTTATCGAGACTGTTCTGCACGGCCCAGAAACGCCGGATCGACTATCTCCTCCCGCATGGGGTGCGGTCATTTCGCTTGCTTTGGGCACCTTCGGGCTGGTGGCGGCAGAGTGTCTGCCAGCCAGCGTGCTGACGCTGATAGCGCGCGATCTCGGCATCTCAGTGGATGCGGCTGGATATGCGATCACAGCGACGGGCATTGCTGCGGCGATCTCAGCGCCGACGATGGCCATTATTGCAAAGCGCCTGGACCGCAGGACCGTCCTGTGGGCAATGATGCTGCTTCAGATCCTGTCCAACCTTCTGGTGGCAGTCGGGTCGTCGCTGCCGGTTTTGCTGGCAGCACGCGTTATGCTCGGCATTGCGCTCGGAGGCTTCTGGTCGATTTCGGCATCGCTGGCGATACGGCTCGTTCCAAATCATCTTCTGCCGCGCGCCATGTCAATCATCCTCGCCGGCGTTTCGGTCGCTCTCGTATGCGTGCCTGCATTCGGCGCCGTCGTCGGCGGCAGCTTGGGATGGCGAGTGGCCTTCACGCTCACCGCAGTGCTTAATGCTGTTACGCTGCTGGTGCTGCTTTTAACGATGCCGACGCTGCCTCCGGTTGAAATGGCTGGATTCCGCAGTCTGCTGGATGCGGCCAAAGATCCGACCATAAAGGTCGCACTTTTGGTCGTACTGCTGGTCGCTTCTGGGCACTTCACCAGCTTCAGCTATATTCGGGTCTTCCTCGAGACGACTCCCAAGCTCGGTACCAACGGGATCTGGATATTGTTGCTCCTTTCTGGCATAAGCGGCTTCTTCGGCAGTTTTGCCGGAGCATTCCTGGCCAAACACAGTCTCAAGGCAGTCGCGGCCCTGCCATCCTTCCTTATGGCGATAGCCGCTGTCTCGTTGCTGAAGTTTGGAGCATCGACCTTTGCCTCGGCGATTGCGGTTTCCGTATGGGGCTTTGCCTTCGGCGCGGTGCCGGTGGGGTTGCAGACTTGGATACTGCTGCGTGCGGTTCCCGAGCAGGCCGAAAGCGCCGCCGTGCTGATGACCTCAACGTTCCAGGTAGCCATCGCAGCCGGCGCGATTTTCGGCGGACTGCTGCTGAAGGATCCCGACCACGTCACGGGTGTCTTTGCCTACACCGCAATTGCCACATTGCTCGCGGCACTCACAGTGTTCGTATTCGACCCGAAACACGCAACCTAACCGCCTGGTGGGAGAGAAGCTCGCCGTCGAGGTGGACTCGCACCAGCCGCGCGACGCGGTCTGCGCACGATACTTTTTCGATCCAGGCCTTCGTCTCGCCTAGGATGGCCGCCTGGATCGCGGTACTGCCTCTTCCACGTCGGCTCTTCAACGGGCATGGACCAGCGCCGGTGCCTTGCCGGCCTGCACCGAGACTACAGCGAGCGATCAGCGCTCGGCCGGGCGGACTTGGTCAGGTTGCGCAGCCCATCTTCGCCGACATCGATGTCCTGATATTGCAAGGGTGTCAGCGCAACGACGGTCTCACCTCTCGAATGACTATGTCCGACAACTTCATGGCAACGACCTCGTCCCGCTGGTGGACGCCGACGAGCTTGGGAGATAAGGGCGCAATCTGCTCTTCAACCGTTTGAACGTCGGGCACAAATGGGCAGCAAACTTTTTCGGCGCGAGCTAGCGAGACCCGTCAAATCATCGGTTTTGAAATGCCGATTTAGTGCCTGCCAGGCATAGCGATCGAATGGATCACAGAAATCCTTTCAGTTGAGTTGGAGCGGAAGATCAATGCGCTCCTGCATCAAGCCTCGCTAGGGGCAGCCGAGGCTCTCCTCGAAATTTGCAGACGTCCCACTGACAAGATTGTTGGCTATTTGCGTGCCCGGTTGGCGCTCCGTTGCGTTCTGCCGGTTCCCGCAAACAGCGGACGCTTCTTGGCGACCTTTGGGTCGGCTTTGCGACAATTCTAGTCCAGTTTCCGACACAATGGATTTCGATAGGGACGCTCGGCGAGAGGAACACCATGCGTGTAAAGATCGTAGCCGAGTCGAAAGCGATCCTTATCGAATCCGGATCGTGGCGCTGCCGGCCTGCGTTCACGTTAGTCGCACGTAAAAACACGCCAGGGCAAACACACTGTGCAATCGCTGTGCCGGCCGATGCGGGGTATTGCCTGGGCTTGCCCTGTCTGGCCCGTCCTTTGCCAGCCGGCGCCGGACGGGTGAATACCCTCTCTACACAGGACTTTTGTTCGGTGTGATGACGTGACGGCTCTGGCGCGCACCTCCGGTTGGCGAAGACGTCGTACCGAAGCGATAGCGCTGGTGCAGGAGCAGCTTCATTGGAAATGGCATGCCGCTTGCAGCCTTGTGCTTAGAGCCCATCAAACCAGGAAGAAGGTGACTACCATGGCTGACGCCCCAAGCTCCAAACGATGGACAAAGGCGACGGTGGCCGTCTTCGCTGAAGATCGGGACGTCGTCCGGTTCGGAGATCCGTCCTCCGAAGCGGCTTTGCAACTGGGGTCCGATGCCGAGACGCCAGATGATGCTCGCGCATTTGCCGGAAATCGGTTTGCATCAGCATGTCAGTGGCCAAGAGGCTTCTCAAAATTTCGGCCGAGCCCACGTCGGCCGGAAACAGGCAAGTCCAGCCAATACGCTGAACCAGTTCAGCCACGCCGCTCTGCGGCGCGGAGAATCACTTTTGCGACGCATATGCTCATCCCGCTCCTGGTCATGTCCGGTTGCCAGCATTTTGACCCCGGGTATGAGGAGTGGGTGATCCATGCCGGCTCCGGCGCCCTAGTCGCGGCCAGACCAATCGCGGCGCTAGAAGGTGCCCTCATCCCTCATATCGATGGCTTTCGGGTGAGAAAGGTCTGGAGCCGGGCCGTTGCCACGAATCCGGAGCCGCGTCCCCCAATCGCCCACGTCGATGCGGTTCGGGTGAAGAACACCTGGAGCCGGGCCGTTCCCATACACCCGAATGGAGAAAGCATCGGGAGCGCCGTCGGCATCATGCCATGCACGAGACCCGCAGCTCGGTATTGCGCCAGCCCCTGCAAGAATCCAGTGCCACCTCCCTTCAAGGAGAAAATTGATGACCGGTAAAAAGAAGGTTCCCTTCGTCACGTTTCTTACGCGTGTCCGCGATGATTCAGTCCAGGGGCCAAATCCCTACCGCTGGGAAAAAAGAACATCCGACGACTACTTTGCCGGCAAACGGGTCATCCTGTTTTCGCTGCCCGGTGCTTTCACACCGACCTGTTCGACTTACCAACTGCCGAATTTCGAAGATCTCTATGCGGAATTCAAGAAGGAAGGAGTTGACGCGATCTACTGCCTCTCCGTCAACGATGCCTTTGTCATGAATGCATGGGGGAAGTCCTTGGGGTTGCAGAAAGTCGAGCTGATCCCCGACGGTTCAGGCGAGTTCACCCGCAAAATGGGCATGCTGGTTGCCAAGGACAATCTCGGCTTCGGTATGCGCTCCTGGCGCTACGCGGCTCTGGTCAATAATGGCGTGGTGGAGCAGTGGTTTGAGGAGGAAGGTTTCTCCGACAACTGCGGGACCGACCCTTATGGCGTCTCATCCCCGCAGAACGTCCTTCAAACATTGAAGGACGCTGCATGACCTGGTGCCGAGGATGTGCAGCTGCGTTTGGACGCCACTTGCACAAGGGCAAAGCTCTAAAGCGGCGCGTCCGGGAAGGTCATTCAAAGGTGACGCGCATGAGAGGCGTCGACCCTGTGAGAGATCGAAACCAGCCGCAGTCAAGAGCTTCTAGACAGGAATAAGTGACCATGCAACCGTCATTGAGCCTACTTCAGAAACAGTCTCTGGGATTATCGCCTCAACTCATCCAGTCGATTCGCCTGCTTCAAATGAACATTCCCGAACTGAATCAGTTCGTGGCCCAGGAGCTCGAGAGAAATCCCCTTCTGGAGTATGCGAAGATGTCCCGGGATCTGCCCAGGCAAGGGAAATCGAGCACCGCGCCTGGCGATCATCGTGCCTTCGAGGAGTTTGTCGCCTTACCAGAAACGCTGCACGACCATGTCGCTTCTCAGATTTCCTTCACCGCCTTCACGCCGCACGAGCGGCTGATTGCTAATGTGCTTGCGGGACATCTGGATGACACTGGTTTGCTTGGGGCAAGTGCTTCGGAGCTGGCTGGGAAGCTAAACATCCCGCTGGCCGATGTGGAACGAGTTTTGGGTATCTTGCAGCACCTCGATCCGCCGGGGATTTTCGCACGATCTCTCGGCGAATGTCTTGAGATACAGTTGCGCCAGCGAGACCGGTTCGACCCGGCCATGGCGGCTTTGATTGCCAACCTTGACGTGCTTGCGCGGTGCGATTATCGGACTTTGAAGGTGCGTTGCGGCGTCGACGACGAAGATCTTTTCGACATGCTGCAGGAAATCCGTGCGCTCGACCCCAAGCCCGGAAACGCATTCCACTCGGGCGCGCCGGAATGCATCGTGCCGGATGTCTGGGCCACTCCCTCGCCCGGAGGTGGATGGCAGATCGAGCCTGATCCGAACACGCAGCCCAAGTTGATGATCAAACACACTTATCTCAAGGAAGTTTCACGCCGAGTCGCCAAAAAATCGAAAGAGATGACATTTCTCAACGAATGCCTACAGAATGCGCTCTGGTTAATCAGCAGTCTCGATCAGCGCGTCAAGACGATCGTCAAAGTTTCGAACGAAATCGTGCGCCAGCAGCATGCCTTTCTGGACTATGGCGTCGCCCACCTACGACCCCTCAATCTCAAGGCGGTCGCTGACGTGATCAACATGCACGAGTCGACTGTAAGCCGGGTAACGTCGAACAAGTACATGCACACCCCACGTGGAGTGTTCGAGCTCAAGTACTTTTTCACTGTCGCGATCGCTTCTTGCGAAGGCGGTGACGCGCACTCCGCCGAAGCTGTCCGCCATAGGATCAAAGCAATGGTCGCCGAAGAATCGTTTGAGAACGTGCTTTCGGACGATGAAATCGCTGACCGGCTCAAGGAAGACGGTATCGATCTCGCTCGCCGCACCGTCGCAAAATATCGCGAGGCGATGAATGTCCCCTCCTCCGTACAGCGGCGCCGGGAAAAACGCTTGTGGCACAACGGTAATCAAGGCCTCAGGGCCTCGTGACGAAAAGCGGCGTTTAAACCGGTGTGACGCGTTCTTCACATTCGCCTTTCTCGGGGCCGAAGCAATTTTCGAAATCACTGCATTCCCGACAATTGGGCGCAGTGCACAGCGAAAACCCTTCGGCCTCGCAGAGTTTGCGGTAAAAGTACTTCTTCCATTTCATATTTTGGGTGTTGCCGGCCGCCAGCGTCGGAAAGTGTGTGGCCAGAAGGCGGTTGAGCTCGGTCCGGTCGGGAAGCCCAAGGTCCTGCCACAGATGGCCATCATGCATGGCGCGCCGGGCGAGGATCTTAGCGAAGCGGGCGCTCGCCGGATGACTCGCCCGGGCATGTGCCAGTAGCAGGCCGCGCAGAAGTTCTTCCTCTACACCCGGCTCAGCATCGCTGACGTTTGCCGAGGCGAATGCTGCCATCGCGGTACCAGGGAAACCGCGGGGCAAGACCTCGCGCAGCTCGGCAAGCGAAAGGCCTGTTGACTCCGCCACTGTCGTGCCAGCCTCGACCTCCTTGAGCGCACAGGAGAAGACGCAGGCAAGCACATGTTCGTCGAACTCCTTCTCCGGCTGGATCGTCGGCCATTGGCCGGTGCCGATATGCGCATCGTTTTGACCGGACATGGTTCCGTTCTCCTGGTCTGTGCCTTCACGCAGCACTCTGCCGAGCGCAACGCGGGTCAGTCAGTCTTTCGGGCACACGTGTGCGCAGGCTCGTGCCCAATGAGCGGTCGGGGAAATCGACCGCCTTGATCATGCAATTGAGCCTCGCCTTGAAACGCGTCCTGCAGCCTGTCGGGCAGGCGAGAATTTCACCCAGGACACGACGCCGTGAATTTGGCTGACGGCGCGAGCAGGTCCTGAAGCGACGGTTAGCCGTGAAGGCTCGCCCGTCGGCAGGCGAGATAGTGGGGAACCCCATCTGGGGCCGTCCAGGTGACGGCAGCGCCACTCATCGAAACCCACGCCAAGTTCCGTTCATGAACGTGCCATTTGAATCCGTTTATGCCGAGTGGAACGAAAAAGAAGCTGCGGCCACGAAGTTGGCCCCCTTATGATTTCAAACGCGCGCATAACCCAGCGCCTTGTTGATTGCGGGAATGATCTTGTCTCCCCAGAGTTCGATCTGGCGCAGCATTAGCTTTTGGTCGAAATCCCCCAACTGGGTCTGGATTGCGATCTGATCCGGCTTCAGAATGTCGATCTCTTGCAGCAAGCGATCAATCACGCGATTCACACTGCCGATCGGCAGGTTGTTGCGCATTGCCCCGAAGGACAGATCCTGCTGGGTGGGCGTTTCCTGCAGCAGATAGCCGTCGTGGCTCTGCTGCCGGCGCTGATGCAGCGCCTCGGACAGGCGGCGCTGGAAACGGGCGTTGTCGAGATAGCTGTTGATCTCCTCCTCGTCATCGCTGGCGTAGCAGCAACGCAACAGCGATATCCTGGCGTCCGTCACATTCCTGTCCTCGGAAGCCGCCGCCTCCTTGATTGCTCCGCGCAACGTGCTCAAGCTCGCCAGGCCGTCGTGGAATGCGGTGACAAAGAAATTGTGACCCTCTCGGTAGGCCCGTTTCATGCGGGCCGGCCCGCCGGCCATCCAGATGGGCGGTGCCGGCCTTTGGACGGTGCATACTGAAATCGCCGTCGGGGGTATTTTCTCATAGTGGCCATCGTGCTCGAAGATGTTCTGGTTGAGACCCTTCAAAAGGATATCGAGATGTTCCGAAAAGATCGCCGGCGCCTCATCGATACTGACGCCGAAGCGCTCGAACTCGAACTGTTGGTATCCAGAGCCGACGCCGAGTTCCAGGCGACCGTTCGCAAGGATATCGGCGAAGCCGATCTCGGAGAGCAGGCGCTGCGGTTTGTAGAGCGGCAGCACGCAGACGGCAGTGCCGAGGCGAATGGTGCTCGTCACTCCGGCGCAGTGGGCCACCATCATCAATGGCGAAGGGATCAGGCTGTAGTTGTTGAAGTGGTGTTCTGCGAACCAGGCTGTGCCGAAGCCGGCCTGTTCCGAAGCGATGGCCTGTTCGATCGAGTTTCGGATAACGATCTCGGGGGATTGATGATACCCACGTTGGGCGGCCAGGATGAAGGTGGCGAATTCCACTATGTTTCCTTGTTTGCTGATGGTTGGCGGATTTGGAACTGCGCTCATCCGAGACACGCGATTGCCTCGGATCGGGCGCCTGGCAGGGGCATAGTGGTACGATAAGCAGTCCGGATCCATGGTTGCCGGCACGCGCGAGAGCTTGTCCCCATGCCGAGGGACGTTGCCCCGCCGACATCTTGGATCGGGGCCGCGCCGCGGGCGCGTTCCAAGCCAGGTCTCCGCTTTCATGGACGGCGCCCGGTAGCGTAGCGATGGTCGACGTTCAAACACCCGCCTCCGCAAAGCATTCGTCGTAGAGTTCGCTGGCGTTTCCTGCGTCACCGAACGCGGTCCAGCCGCCGTCCACATAGAGGATCGAGCCGTTGATGTATGAGGCGTCGGAGGAAGCCAGGAAAAACGCTGCATCTGCAACGTCTTCCGGCCTTCCCATCCTGCCCAAAGGGATCCGTCGGCCGATCGTTGCCAAGTCGATGTGGCCGGTTTTCGCCAACTCGCTAATGGCGGGAGTGCGGATATAGCCAGGAGCGACGGTGGCTGTGCGAATGCCGGCGGGCCCCAGTTCGGCCGCCATGCATCGGGTCAGCATGTCCATCGCCGCCTTCGAGGCACCGTAGGCGTGACGCGGCGCGAAGGGCAGAAAACTGTTGATCGATCCGAGGTTGAGGATCACGCCGCCCGGGCGCATTGCTTTGATCGCTTCACGCGCGCAAACGAAGGCGCCAGTGAGATTGACATGCAGGACACGTTCGATGTCTGCAGGCATTTGTTCGATCCCAGCCACAAAAGTGTCGACGACAGAAGCACCGTTGACGAGGATATCGACGCCCCCGAAGCGCTCCCTCAGTTCCTCAAACACCGCCACCACCTCGGCCTCGACGGCCACATCTACCGATTTCGCGATGTTCTTTCCGCCGAGCAATGCAGCCAGGAGAGTTGCCGCGGTGCGGTCTTTATCGGCGATCACTACGGTATCACCATTCGCGGCAAAACGGCGAGCAACGGCGGCGCCTATACCGTTCGCACCACCCGTGACGAGCACCACTCGCGCGTCGGCGCGTTGGGCCGGACAGGAGAGTTCGCTTAGGGGAACGCCTTCCACCTCAGGGCAGGCATCCCCAGGTTGGTTGAATGACATCCAGCCGCCGTCGACCGCCAGCACGGATCCCGTGACGTAGTGCGCCTGTGCGCTTGCCAGAAAACGCACAGCCCGGGCGATCTCGTCGGGCCGAGCCATGCGCCCCATTGGCACGCGACGGCGCATCGCCGAGAGGTCCATTTTGCCTGCTCGTTCCAGCTCTGCAGTCATAGGCGTGCGCACGCAGCCCGGCGCTACCGCCGTCACGCGGATGCCGCGATAAGCCCATTCGCATGCAAGCGACTTTGTCAACGAGATCAGGCCTGCTTTCGAGGCTGCGTAGGCATGGCGTCTGGGATTGCTGGCCACGCCCGACATCGAAGCGACGTTGACGATGGCACCTCCCGGCCTCATGCGCCTCGCCGCCTCGCGCGCCATGACGAACGGCCCAATCAGGTTTACTGCCAGGCGGCGTCGGAAGGCGTCGACATCGGTGTCGACAGTGGCAGCCACATTGGGTCCCACCGCGGCGTTGTTGATGAGGACGTCGATCTGCCCGAACTGTGCTTCGACCCGGCCATAGAGCGCGAGGATATCTCCCTCTCGCGAGACATCGCACTCGAGGCCAAGGTGCTGCTCGCCGAGATCGCGGGCCAGTTCAAACACGCCGGTCCCAGGAAGGTCCACCGCAACAATAGTGTCTTGATCTGCCGCAAGAACATCGACCAGGGCACGGCCGATTCCGCCCACGGCGCCTGTTATGATTACGACCCGTCCTGCATGCTTCATGGGAACTTTCTCCAGGAGTCTCTGAAATCTCTGCCCTCGACGTGGTGCGGCGGAATGGTGCGCCCCCGTAGAGCACCCTGTGCTGGCGCCGGTCGCGTGCGTTCCCAGACAGGCGTCGTCCGCATTGGCTGCGATCCAACTCTCGGTCGGATAGTCGAATGTGTGTCCGACGCCTCAAGCACAGGGGCTTGCCTCGATGAGCGGCTCTGCCAAGTCCAGCAAATCGATGTAGACCGGCCTCGGCGCGCTCGTGGCCTCAGACCAGAGCGCTGTCGCGGTCACGCTGTCGCGGGGCAGAAAGGCTACCCTGGCGGCCGCATCTTTAGCGTGCAGGGTATCGCTAAGCTTGCTGTGGCGTAGCAGAGTTGTCATAAATTATCGTCCCACCGATGTGGTTTTCCCGTTCGGAGCTGGGGACGCATTATCGCGAGAAGCAACGCGATGCTTTCCGATCGCGTAGACCGGATCGTTCGGATACGGTGCTCCAATCGGCTGTCGCAGGCCGAACCGTTCTGTCTCAAGCACCGCAGCTGGGACCTGCTCCTCGAGCCAATCGTAGACGACGGTCCGATCGGCAATCCGCCACTCGCCTGCCCTCTTTTGAAACAGATCGCAGTAGCGCCCGCTTAGCAGCATCTGGCGCATTTCTCCGTCTTTGTCCGGTCCGCGTTGCAGCGCGGTGAAATAGCTCTCGACTGCGGCCTGAGCCGGTTTGATGAATTCGACAAGGACGTTCGTGATCTGATGGATGTTGCGCGGTCCGGTCTTGAAGACACCGAGCGCAAACCGGATGAAGCCCTCGGCCGAGCCGCGATAGGCCCCATGATTGTCATGTGCATCAGGCCAGTAGGCGCTACGCAGCGCTGCCTCATCGGCGCGGTCTATCCCGCGGCAGTACCGATAGAGGCAGTCGCGGATCGCCTCACGGTCGAGTAGTTCGGTAGTTTTTGCGGGGTCCATAGTCGAAAATTCCGTCGTTCTGAGGTGTTCCGGGAGCGCATTGTTCCGTTTGCGCGTGGCCTGGGCTACTATGCGCGCAGCAGGCGGATCGTCTATTTCCAGCGCTAGTTCGGGGCAGGATCGCACCCCATCTGCCGCAAGCAGTTGCTCCCCATCCGCAACATCAATGTCACCAGGTAGGATGTAGCCCGCCTCATCCAGCTTGAAGACTGCCGGCGCTCGCGCCGAGCATTGCGCATGACCCTGGCACCTGGCTTTGTGAACGATAATGCGCACGGCTACTTCCCACGTCTGTGCCCAGTTCCGGGCGGCCTTGGTCAAGCCCAATCCAGAATCAGATTTTCGATCCCGAACACATGGCCGCCATGGGTGATGGGTGCTGTTGCCTCCTTGATCCGAAAGGGCGGTATGCGCGCCATCCACTCCTCCAGCCCAATGACAATTTCCCGCCGGGCGAGATGAGAGCCAAGGCAACGGTGGGGACCATAGCCAAAGGCGGCGTGGCGGTTGCCCTCTCGCGTCAGATCGACCGTGTTGGGGGCCTCGAATTCCGCAGGGTCACGATTTGCAATCATCGTGGCGCAGGAAACAAAGTCTCCCTTGCGGATCGGCGCGCCTTTGAAATCGATATCTTTCCGTGCCACGCGGATCATCTGAACGCTCGGATAGGCGCGCAGCAACTCTTCGGCTGCGAGCACAATCCGGTCCGGTTCGTTCCGCAGCAATTCCTGATCTTCGAGGTTGCGCGCGAGATAGGCCAAGTCGAAGCCAATGGCTGCAGCGACGGTGTCGAGTCCCGCAACGAAGGTAAGCACGCCAATGCCACGGACCTCCTGGTCCGTCAACCCGCGACCCTCGACCTGTGCATGCACGATGAAGCTCATGAAATCGTCGACGGGCTCTTTGCGGCGCATCGCCGCTAGTTCGTCGATGAACGCCACAATAGTCCGAGCAGCCGCCGGCCGTCTCACATCGTCGCCGTGGAGCAGATCTTTCGCCCAGCCGACAAATGTATCGAGACGGTGATCCGGCAGTCCGAGAAAGCGAAGGAAGATGTTGACGGCGAAGGGAAAGGCGAAATCCTTCATCACGTCGCAGCTCGTGCCCCGCGAGGCGATGCTGTCGATGAGCGTTATCGCTCGCTCGCGGATAGTTGGTTCAAATTCCGCTACGCGCTGTGGCGAAAGCAGCGGATTGAGCAGTGAGCGAAAGACTCCATGGTACGGTGGATCGAGTTCGAGCGGGATCATCGGCCAGTCTTCGCCCAATGCAGATGCGAAGATGCTGCGATGACTGGAAAAGACTTCGGTCTCCTGCAGCACCCGGCGCTGATCTGCCGCCCGAGTGATGACCCAAGTACCCTGTCCGGCCCGCGTGTTCCAAGGCGAATAAAAGATCGGCGGCCCGGCATGCACGCAAGCGACTGCTGCGTGCGGATCGCCGTTGGGCGTCGGGGACATGCCTGGCGAGGTAAAAAGACTGAAGTCGCCCACCATTTCCGGGGGGACATGATCTGGAACCGGGTTGGCTACCATTTGGTCCTCCTGCGTTCAGGCGTTTACGCCGCTGAACTGCGTGACGCACTGCCGACATCGCCTCAGATGACATTGAGCAAATCGCGTGCCGAATAGGGGCACCGTTGGCACCCGCTCATATATCGTCGTGGCGACCCGGTATGGGGCTACGCCTGGTAGGGCTTTCGACATTCTTGTCCGTTCCAGACATCACAACGGTGCGCATAGAAGCTAACGAGGAGCCTGGTGGAAGCTGCCTAAGGATCGAACGAGGTCCCTCCCAGACCGGGTGTCGCTCGGCGGTAGCGAAGCCGCTCGCGAGCGCGCTCTCCACAAGCGCTGTAGGGAGCGAGCGGCTTTGCGGTGGTAATCGACGGTTCGCAGGCAAGGTGGATTTGCTGACAGCGATTGGTTCGCAGGAACGATCACTGACCATGATGAGCCTGCGCGCTCGTGAAGAAGGCTCCGGCCCCGATCCCTTGCTGGTTTGCCGCCGAGCGGCGGAGCTGGAGCTTGGGGCCGCCGACGCCGCCAACGGCGAAAAGAAGGCCTACGTCCGCCGAGGCTATCGCGAGGCCGCAAATTAGCTCTGAAGATTCCGCCCCGACATTCTTCTGCGTCAGGATCACCTCGCCTGGCGGTGACGATCGCCTCGTCGGACAGCTGCTGCCCGCCGGAGAAATCCTCGACCGCACTCGTCGTACCGGCAACCAGGCCTTCGACTGCTGCGTCGCCGCCCCGGGCCGAGAATCTAACCGCCCTGCTCCGATAGCACGAACAGGATGCGCTGGCGTTCTTTGATGATACGGTCTGCTTCGGGCGGCGTTCAGCTTTGCATCCATCTCGCACGCTACCCTTGCGGACTTGGCATTGGACGCCGACGGGCCTTGCCGACCTTATGGATCATTCGAGCACGCCTTTGTGGACCCATCCCTCTGGAAACTGGACGAAGGGACCGATCGATTTCACCTCGACCACTTGATGCCACCCGGCGCCGTACAGGGCCGGGATGTTGGACGTTCGATCGACGTACAGCTGACGCATTAGACCAGGGGCAGCTTCCGGTTCTGGGACATCGCAACGGAACCATCGATGGCTGGCTCGCCACGGGTGTAGCGCCCTGGGGCTGGAGACTACGGTCAAGGCGATCCGCGACGGGTCGCAAAAGACAGCTGTGCTCTCGTTGGCCTCGGCAGGCGCAGAGGTGGTCAGCAGAATCCAGAGTAGCGGCGCGGACGCCGAGCGAAAACGGAAATCAATATGCGTCGGTCCTACCTCAAGCGGCGGTTGAATTGGGAAAGCGCGGCAGGTTCTCGGTCAGTAACCGCCAGTCGTCGCGCTCGGGTTCGCCTTCCCTGCGCGTCCCGAAAAACTGGATGATCATATTGCCGTCGGCGCCATAGGCTTCGAGTGACGTGACGTGGCCGTCCCTGGTCGGCTTGCGCACGGCCCAAACCTCGCGGATGTGCTGGGTCCTGAGATGCAGGTGGAAAGTGGCGTCGAGAACGTTGATGCAAGGCCCGATCTGCCTGACCAACTTGATCGGGCCGGAATGGATCTGGATGCAGCCAGGATTGCCGACAAAGCACATGATCGGCATCTCGTCCTCGGCGACACGATGGAACATGCCGCCAATGGCAGCATTGTCAAGCAGCCAGGCGTAGTCCTGGCCGACCATGCGGACCGCCCGGCGGCGCCTGAGGTTCAGCGTCTTCAGCATGCCGAAGAACTGGTGTACGTCGGTCAGCTGGCTCCAGTGCTCCCGCAGGTCGTCGATGGTAGCGGCTTGGTCCGGAATGTTTGCCTCGTTTTCGGCTGACCTCGTCTTAACCGATACAATCGGCTCCTGGTTCGAGGATTGGAGTTCGTCTGTCAGTCTTTGATAGGCATAGAGGTTTGAGGACGGCCTCAGATGCACCTTGTGCACTGCCTCGCCTGCGGCGTCGAAAAATTGCAGGCTGCGGCGGATCTCCCCGCCTTCGCGTGTCTCGACGGCAAAGCCATGCGCCCACACCTTCGGGAAGATGCGCAGATCAATGTCATTGCCGAGCACCATGGCGTGATGGCTGCCGGTGAGCACCTTGTCGTAGATGCCTATCTTCTCATGCACGGCACTATCATTGCTGGTCAGCGCCATTACCTCGCCGACCGCCTTGAGAGCGGTTAGAACAACATTGACGCGTGGCTCGATGCGCACCGTGCCAAAACCGCAATGTGCCGCGGAGAGCTCCGCTTCCGAGATGCCCAATTGGCCAGCGAGATCGCGGTCGCGGATTTTGGGGCTGTCTTCGCGTGCCCGCCGGATTCTCTCTGGCGAAGGTTTCTCGCGCTGGTGCATGTCTTACCTCTGCTTGCCCATACTGTCGGTCAGGAGCGTTAGTCCTCGCCAAAAGGGAGCCTCAAAACTCGTGCCAATTTGCCGAAGCATCTCGGAAACTGGCTTACGTGCCAGCTCAGCGGGAACTCGGGCCCAGCCCCTGTGGCGGACGCGACAAATCCGACAATACGTGTCGATTGCCGGACGCCTTCGCAGCAATTCCGAACCGGAATCGCGGCAGTGTTAGCGATGTCGCACTGTTCCAGCGCCGCTTTTCCCATTGGCACGGACCATGCATGGTGATCCGCAAAATCGTCACGCACGAGGATAAGCGAGCCATGATTACGCTCACCGACAAGGCCGTTGCCGCGGTCAAGACCGCTCTTTCCGCCGCTACTGACCCCGCGGAAGGCTTTCGCATCATGGTTCAGCCCGGCGGCTGCTCCGGCTTCAAATACTCAATCGGCTTGGAGAGCGTCCCGCGCGAGGGCGACGCGATCCTCGAGACAGATGGGATCAAGGTGTTCTTAGACGCCGGCTCCCAACCGCATGTCGCCGGCATGACCGTCGACTTCGTCACGGGGCTCGAATCCTCCGGCTTTGTCTTCGATAACCCAAACGCGCGAGCGAAGTGCTCATGCGGCAAGTCCTTCAGCTGATCGTCGAAGCAGGAGAGAGGGCCCGGGAGGTGAGCTCGTCGATCGCGACGGCGGCGCCTGTCTAAATCAATTTGTGGGTGCTGCACCGGCTCTGGATCGTCTCGGCTATCAACGGCGGGTGCAAGCGCGATGAATCCTTGCGCTTAACGTCATTCCGCTCGATTGGAGACCACACCCATGACAGTTCTCTATCTCGACAACAACGCAACGACACGGGTCGATCCCGAGGTCGTTCAAGCGATGTTGCCCTTCCTTACGGATCAATTCGGCAACCCTTCGTCGGCGCACGGTCTTGGCACCCTTGCCGGCGCCGCGTTGAGAAACGCGCGGCGGCAGCTGCAGGCGCTGATCGGCGCGGCGTTTGATGACGAGATCACCTTCACCTCGGGTGGGACGGAAAGCGACAACGCGGCCATTCTTTCGGCGCTCGAGGTGATGCCTGACCGGACAGAGATCGTGACGTCCGCCGTTGAACATCCCGCAGTGCTGGCGCTCTGCGCACATCTTGAGCAGACGCGCCGGGTCAAGGTGCACAGGATCCCGGTGGATCACCATGGCCGGCTCGACATTGACGCTTACCGGGCAGCCCTCAGCTCAAACGTGGCAATCGTCTCGATCATGTGGGCCAACAACGAAACTGGTACGATCTTCCCCGTCGCAAAGCTCGCCGAATTGGCGAAGGAAGTCGGCGCCCTTTTCCACACCGATGCCGTGCAGGCGGTCGGCAAGCTCCCCATGGACCTGAAATCGACCGCTATCGACATGCTATCGCTCTCCAGCCATAAATTGCATGGACCGAAAGGCGTCGGCGCACTTTTCCTCAAGCGCGGTGTGCGCTTCCACTCGCTGATCAAAGGCGGTCACCAAGAGAGAGACCGGCGTGCGGGAACCGAAAACACGCCCGGCATAGTTGGGCTCGGCATGGCAGCCGAACTCGCCCTGAAATTCATGGATGATGAGACCACACGGATAAAGTGGCTACGCGACCGGCTGGAGAACGGGATTCTTCAGCGTGTACCAAACACCTTCGTCAACGGCGATCCCTTCGAGCGCTTGCCGAACACCGCAAACATCGCCTTCGAACGTATCGAAGGTGATGGAATCCTGCATCTCCTCAACCGCGTGGGTATCGCCTGTTCCTCAGGCTCCGCCTGCACCTCTGGCTGTGCACAGCCGAGCCATGTGCTGAGGGCGATGAACATCCCACATGGGGCGGTCCGTTTCTCGTTCTCGCGTGACAACGACCAAGACGACGTGGACCGGGTGCTCGAGGTCTTGCCTGCCATCGTGGAGAAGCTGCGCGAGTCCCTCAGTTCTGCGCCGGAAGGGCGGAGTGCCGAAGACCTTCAATGCGGTCCCTGTCTCAGCGCCGGAAGCTCGGGCGACCATTCATGAGAAGTCAGGTCTTTCTCAAGGAGACGACTCTGCGCGAGGGCGAGCAGGCACCCGGCGTTGCCTTCACCGTGGCGGAAAAACTTGAGATCGCTGAGTCGCTTGCAGCAGCCGGCGTCGCTGAGATCAAGATCGGCACGCCGGCAATGGGCGCCGACGAGATCGACGCAATTCGCGCCGTGGTCGCGCGGAGCCTCTCGGTGCGGCTCACGGCCTGGTGCCGGATGACCTCACCGGATCTCGAAGCAGCGATCGAGGGCGCGGTCCGGGCCGTCAATCTGTCGTTTCCTGCATCGAACATCCAACTTGCCACCAAGCTCGGCCTCGATCAGGCGGGAGCGCTCCAGCTTATCGAGCATATGGTCGGGCGCGCAGCCGCCAGCGGCTCCTCCGTCGCCGTTGGCTGCGAGGATGCTTCACGGGCCGACCGGGATCATCTCGGGCGCGTTATCATGATGGCGGCGCGCGCCGGCGCAAGGCGCGTGAGGCTGGCTGGCACAGCCGGCGTTCTCGACCCCTTTTCGACCTTCGAGCTTGTCGCCCAGCTGGCGGCGATCCGCGCCGGCGCGCGCCATGCCTCGGCCACCGTCCTTGGACTCAGCGAGCGCGCGGGCAATGCCGCGCTGGAAGAGGTGGCCGCCGCGTTAGCTGTCCTCCAGCACGCAGATGCTGGCATCGACCTGACCGCATTGCCTGCCCTGGCAGCCAAGGTCGCGCAGGCGTCACGCCGACCGACAGCCGCCACCAAGCCGATCGTCGGGGCTGTGACCTCCAAAACCCTCCGGAGATCAAGGCGCATGATCCGGCCGCGTCTGGCCGATCTCCTCATAGATGCCAGCAACAAGACCTCGGTCCCATTCAGGTCGGAGCCCGGGCAGATCGAGAGCCAATGCGGCAATAATCGAGCCCATCTCGCACTGCTCGGCGCTGCGCATGGCGCCTGTTCGCCACGCCCGGGCACCGGGGTGCCCAGCCTTGCGACCAACCGATTGCCTCGCTGGCTCAGCCCACCTCGTGCATCAAACTGCGGATTTTCGCGGCTGTAGATCAGAGTTTTTCGTATTTGACCCAACAGTTTTCCGACAAGGGAGAATGTAATGACCTGTTCCGCTGACGGCCGTCCCATCGATGTCACCGATATCGTTACGCGACTGAAAGGAGTGTCGGCCGCGGAGGAGTTCTTCTCTGTCCTTGGCGTCTCCTATGATCCGAAGGTGCTCGACGTTTCACGGCTCCATATCATGAAGCGTGTGGGACAATATCTTGCTGAGGAAGATTTCTCCGGTCTGCCCGACCAGGTGATCGCCGCGCGCGTGCGCGCCCTGCTGGAACGGGCTTACGGGGACTTCGCGGTTTCCTCGCCGCTCACGCACCGGGTCTTCAAGGTGCTCAAAGATCACGATCCGGATAAAGCTTGCACGACACGCCGCGCCTTCGTTCCTTTCGATCCCGTCCTGAAGCCGTTCGGCAGGGAATGATCGCGACATAGACGCGACGCGACAATGTCAAGAAGTCGACAAGTTCGGGATCGCAACGGCGCCATCCGTAGTGAGCAGCCCGAAGGGGAACAGGGCCGCAAAGCACTTGGCACGAATGATGCAGCCAAGAACTCGCACCGCCAGCCCGCCGGATAACAGCGTAGAGAAACGCCAATGCACATCGTCGTCAGCATTAAGCAGGTGCCGGACTCGGCACAGATACGGGTCCATCCGGTGACGAACACCATCATGCGCCAGGGTGTGCCGACCATCATCAACCCCTATGACCTATTCGCCCTCGAAGAAGCTCTCAGGCTACGCGACGCTTATGGCGGCGAGGTCACCGTGCTCACCATGGGTCCGCCCATGGCAGAGGACTCCCTGCGCAAAGCGCTTGGCTACGGCGCCGATCGCGCGGTGCTTTTGACCGACCGCTATTTTGCCGGTTCCGACACACTGGCGACATCACTTGCTCTCTCCCAGGCAATCGCGAAGATCGGCGAAACCTTCGGCACGCCGGACGTGGTCTTCACGGGCAAGCAGACGATCGACGGCGACACCGCGCAAGTCGGGCCCGGCATCGCCAAGCGTCTCGATCTCAGCCAACTCACCTATGTCGCGAGAATCGCTACCATCGATCTTGCTGCGCGCGAGATCACGGTGGAGCGTCGTTGCGAGGGCGGGACGCAGACGCTGAAGAGCAAGCTGCCTTGCCTCATCACCATGCTGGAAGGCACCAACGAGATGCGTCGGGGCTCGATCGAAGACGCATTGAGCGCTGCGCGGAGGCAGGTTGTGAAATGGAGTGCGGCCGAGGCGGGCATTGAGGACCTCACCAAGTGCGGCTTGCGTGGCTCGCCGACGGTCGTCAGACGCGTTTTCGCCCCTACGGCGCGGTCGGAAAAGGCAGCGCAAATTGACACGGCCGAGAAGACGCTGCGCGACCTCGCCGACGAACTGATTGTTGCAATTTTCACCCGCCAGCCGGCACTGGAACCGGAACTCGCCTTCGACGGCGCCTGACGGCAAGGAGCAGACCATATGTCGAGCGCGAACCCAGACACTCCCCGCCCGCCCGCCGGCCGTGCCGGGATGACGAAGGAACTGCCCGAGCGTTTCAGGGCCTATCGGCACGTTTGGGTTTTCATCGAGCTTGAACGCGGCCAGGTCCACTCCGTGTCCTTCGAATTGCTTGGTGAGGGCCGCAAGCTGGCAGACAAACTTGGCGTCCAGCTCTGTGGCGTTGTGCTCGGACCGCCGGAAGAAGCCACCCAGAACGCGGTCGCCGAAGCCTTCGCCTATGGCGCCGACCTTGTCTACTTCGTCGAGTCGCCGCTGCTCGCCGACTATCGGAATGAGCCTTTCACCAAGGCGATGACCGATCTGGTTGATACTTACAAACCCGAGATTCTGCTTCTCGGAGCGACCACGCTCGGCAGGGATCTCGCCGGGTCCGTCGCGACGACCTTGCTAACAGGGCTCACGGCCGACTGCACCGAACTCGATGTGGATGCCGACGGTTCGCTTGCCGCGACCCGTCCGACTTTCGGGGGTTCGTTGCTATGCACGATATACACGCTGAACTACAGGCCGCAGATGGCGACGGTGCGACCGAGGGTCATGCCCATGCCGCAGCGGGCGGACAGAGCGATCGGGCGCGTCATCGCGCACAAGCTTTCACTGGCCGAGGATGAGATCGTCACCAAAATCCTCGGCTTCCTGCCGGATAGCCAGTCAGGCACAGCCAATCTCGCCTATGCCGATGTGGTGGTTGCGGGAGGGCTCGGCCTCGGCGGGGCGGAGAACCTGCAGCTTGTGAAGAGTCTCGCGCGAGCGATTGGCGCCGAATTTGGCTGTTCGCGGCCGCTGGTCCAAAAGGGCTGGATGCCGGCGGATCGGCAGATCGGCCAGACTGGCAAGACAATCCGGCCGAAGCTTTACATAGCGGCTGGTATTTCTGGCGCGATCCAGCACCGCGTTGGGGTTGAGGCAGCCGATCTCATCGTGGCCATCAACACCGACCCGAACGCTCCGATTTTCGATTTCGCTCACCTCGGGATCGTCACCGATGCGGTCCGCTTCCTCCCCGCGCTCACCGAGGCCTTCACCCGGCGGCTGTCACCGCACAGCCGCGACAAGCTTGCGAGCTAAGGGAGATCGAGATGATCAACGAAGAATTCGACGCGATTGTCATCGGAGCCGGCATGTCCGGGAACGCAGCTGCTTACACGATGGCAAGCGACGGCTTGAAGGTACTCCAGTTGGAGCGAGGTGAATATCCGGGCTCCAAGAATGTTCAGGGCGCCATCATGTACGCGAACATGCTGGAGAAGATCATCCCGGATTTCCGCGATGATGCACCTCTGGAGCGGCATCTGGTCGAACAGCGGCTATGGGTCATGGACGAGACCTCCCACACCGGGATTCACTATCGGTCGGAGGACTTCAACGAGGTGAGCCCCAATCGCTATACCATCATCCGTGCCCAGTTCGACAAGTGGTTTTCGCGCAGGGTGCGCCAGGCCGGCGCGACGCTTCTGTGCGAGACGACCGTGACGGAACTCGTGCGTGACAACAAGGGCAAGGTGATCGGGGTGCGGACAGATCGGGCTGGCGGAGCGATCTACGCGGACGTCGTTGTTCTTGCAGAAGGTGTCTGCGGGCTGCTTGGCACGCGAGGCGGCCTGCGCAAGATGCTGACGCCCGAAGCCGTGGCGCTGGCCGTCAAGGAAATGCATTTCTTGCCCGAAGAGGTCATTGAGCAGCGGTTCGGCGTCAAAGGGAGTGAAGGCTGCGTGATCGAGGCAGTCGGCACGATATCCCACGACATGGCCGGGCTCGGGTTCCTCTACACCAACAAGGAATCGATCTCACTGGGCATCGGCTGCCTCGTCTCGGATTTCACCGCGAAGATGGAGAGCCCTTACGCCCTCCTGGAGGCGCTAAAAAACCATCCTTCGATCCGGCCGCTGATCGCCGGCTCGGAGGTGAAGGAATACGCGGCGCATCTCATTCCTGAAGGTGGCTACAAGGCAATTCCGCAGCTCTTTGGCGACGGTTGGGTCGTTGTTGGCGATGCTGCGCAATTGAACAACGCCATTCACCGCGAGGGTTCGAACCTCGCCATGACCTCCGGTCGCATTGCGGCTGAAGCTATCATCCAAGTCAAGAGACGCAACGATCCTATGACCAAACGGAACCTCGCCCTTTACAAGACGATGCTGGACGAATCCTTCGTGGTGAAGGACCTGCGGAAATACAAAGACATGCCAGCCTTACTCCATAATAACGCCGCTAATTTCTTCACGACCTACCCGCGGCTAATGTCGAAAGCCGCGCAGAACTTCATGCGGGTCGACGGCACGCCAAAGATCGAGAAGGAAAGGGCTACTACCGCAGCCTTCATCAAGGCGCGATCGCGGTTGGGTCTGGTCAGGGACGCTATCCGCCTGGCATTGGCGTGGCGGTGAGGCACTGACCACATGACAAACCCAGTGACGAACTTGCGTGTAGAGGACAAGCTTTACCAGAACCGCTATCTGGTGGACTCCGGCCGTCCGCATATAAAGGTGCGACCGCACGAGCAACCAAGCGCGAATCTGGTCGCGCTGACCCACGTCTGTCCAGCGAAATGCTATGAGTCGAACGACAAAGGTCAGGTTGAAATCACCGCTGATGGCTGCATGGAGTGCGGCACCTGCCGCATCTTGTGCGAGGCCAGCGGCGAGATCGAATGGAACTATCCGCGCGGTGGCTTCGGTGTCCTCTTCAAGTTCGGATGATCCGCGTTTGCATAGGGCACGTGTGTACTCCTGAAGTTACCACAAGCGCCAACCGCTTCTGGCGCCATCCTCGCAAAGGGGGCGGGTGAACAGTGTGCTTCCAGAATTGAATGAATGCTACTTGGGAGGAGCATTGGACCACAACTCCTGAGTGTTTCCAGGGCTCACATACCGCCGGACCGGGTTAACGAACGCGGCAGGTCAGATACGCTTTGCGCCGACATGACATCGAGATGAAGAAATTCCAGCGTTCTCACGATGTCGAGAACAAGACCATACCCCTGCGCCAGGTGCGCGGGAACTGTCCGTGCCAAGGCCAAGCTGCTCGGGTCTCTGACGATGATCACGCTTTTGATCGCGATCATGAGGAGCCCAGGCGGGCGTCTGGACGAGAGTAAAGGGGAGGCACGCATCTCCCAGCTGGAACCATGCCGACACAGTATGCGGCGACACCTTCACCGCCGATGAGTTCACAGTCGCCGAGATCGACATCTTCGCCGGAGACCGGTCGAGAACGTTGTGCCGAGGCGCTCACGGGTGAAGGGATCGACACGCGATTTCTGTCTCTCAATGATGTCCGGCCGTAGTCGCCTTCCTCACCTTATGCGGCTGCCGCTGTCCGAGGTCCGACAAATTTATGTCGGAGCAGCCTCATGATATCCGACGCGAAAGCCAATTGCCGATCATAGTGCCGCCTTTTGAGTTGGCATTGCGCTTGCGCTTTGAACTGCGACGTTAACCCGCAACGGAGCCGTTCGATGTCCGCACCGGCAATTTCGGTTGAGAGCCTGACCGAGACGAAGCTCTCCGACCAGTTGCTGGCGAGCGCGAATTCGGGTGGCTGCGTATCTACCTCCTGCGGGTCGTCGACAAGACCGGACGATCTGGATCCGGCTGTCTGGGACAAGATCAAGGATCATCCGTGCTTTTCTGAAGAGGCGCATCACTATTTCGCGCGCATGCACGTCGCTGTCGCGCCTGCGTGCAATGTCCAATGCAACTATTGCAATCGCAAATATGACTGCTCCAACGAAAGCCGGCCTGGGGTTGTCTCGGAAAAGCTGACGCCCGACCAGGCGGTACGCAAGGTTATCGCGGTCGCCAACGAAGTGCCGCAGCTTTCCGTGCTGGGCATCGCCGGACCGGGCGATGCCTGCTACGACTGGGAGAAGACAAAGGCGACGTTCGAACGCGTCGTCAGGGAAATCCCCGACATCAAGCTTTGCATCTCTACCAATGGGCTCGCGCTGCCGGACCATGTCGCCGAGCTTGCCGACATGAATGTCGATCACGTGACGATCACCATCAACATGGTCGATCCGGAAGTCGGAGCAAAGATCTATCCCTGGATCTTTTACGACCACCGCCGCTACGTCGGCATCGAAGCCGCCAGGATCCTGCACGAGCGACAGATGCTGAGCTTGGAGATGCTGAGCGCGCGCGGCATCCTCACCAAAATCAATTCAGTGATGATCCCCGGGGTGAACGACCAGCACCTGGTTGAGGTGAACAAGCAGGTCAAGCAGCGCGGCGCGTTCCTGCACAACGTCATGCCCCTGATTTCAGACCCGGCTCACGGCACGTACTACGGACTGACCGGGCAGCGCGGCCCAAATGCAATGGAGATGACGGCTCTTCAGGATCTTCTTCAAGGCGGCGCCAAGCTGATGCGCCACTGCCGGCAGTGCCGGGCAGATGCCGTCGGCCTGCTCGGCGAGGATCGTGGCCAGGAATTCACGATCGACCAGATTCCTGGCGAGCTCACCTATGATGCCGGCAAGCGCGAAGCCTATCGGGAGCTGGTCGCGGACGAGCGCCGTGATCACCTGGCGGCCAGGAGCGAAGCGATTGGAATGGTCAAGGCAGCCGGCTCCGGCAAGTCCCTGGTCGTCGCGGTGGCGACTAGGGGCGGCGGCCGCGTCAACGAACACTTCGGCCATGCCAAGGAATTCCAGGTGTATGAAGCCTCGCCGATAGGTATCAACTTTGTCGGGCACCGCAAGGTTGAGCAGTATTGCCTCGGCGGGTGGGGCGAGAACGACACTCTCGAGTGCGTCATCGCCGCGCTGGAAGGCGTAGACATCGTGCTTTGCGCCAAGATTGGAAACTGCCCCAAGGATAAGTTGGCGGACGCCGGTATCCGAGCAACCGACGCTTATGGCCATGACTATATCGAAACGGCAATCGGCGCGATTTACGCCGCCGAGTCCGGCGTCCCGGCACTCGCGGCGAACGCCTGAGCCGTCTCATTCCACTCGAACAGGAGTCAAAATGGCTTTCAAGATCATCGCATCCCAATGCACGCAATGCGGCGCCTGCGAATTCGAATGCCCGTCCGGTGCGATCAAGTTCAAAGGCGAGAGCTACGTGGTCGAGCCGCAGAAGTGCACAGAATGCCAGGGAGAATTCGACACGCAACAATGTGCCTCGGTATGCCCGGTGCCGAAGACCTGCGTTCCCGCCTGACCCGGCATAGGGCTGCTTCCGGGAAAGCCTGCGCGCCCCATCAACAACTCTGGCCTCAAACAAACAAGGAACCGCCATGCGGCTCGCACGCGAACAGGAGGTCGAAATCCGCAGGCCTCCCCAATTCAGGCCGGGAGAGCGGGTCCGCGCCACTCGTCACATAAAGAATGACGGCACCTATCCTGGCAGGGAGATCGGCGAAAATCTCGTGCGCAAGGGTGAAGAGGGTTATGTGCGCGACATCGGCACCTTTCTACAGCAGTTCTTCATCTATGCCGTCGAATGGATCGACCGTGGCACGGTCGTTGGCATGCGAGCGCGCGAATTGATGAGCCTCGACAGGGCCGACCTTGCCGGTAGGGCCGAAGAAAACGCGAAGCAAGGGACGGCCTGATGAAAGTTATGATCCGCAGGACCGATGCCGGATTGTCCGCGTACGTCCCCAAAAAAGATCTCGAAGAGGCGATTATCAAGTTCGAGAACCAAGATTTGTGGGGTGGGGTCGTAACGCTCAGGAACGGCTGGCGCCTTCTCCTACCCGATCTTCCCCCGAATACGCGTCTGCCGATCACCGTCGAGGCAAGAAAGCTTTCGGACGACGACTGACGTTTCGCCTCAATCAGGAGGCGTGGAGAGGAAACGAGCATGAACACGATCCCGACCTCGGGCCACCTCTTCGTCGTCCGCGACAGTTTTGCCCGAAAGCTGCTTGAGCTGGCCAGACAAGCGCTCATTTCCGATCACGTGATCCCGTATCTCGGTCCGGGTCTGCTGCGGCTAAGCTCAGCGGAGCCGCCTGTACCGTGCACCCCGGAGGCCGTCGCCGCCGCACTCAACACCCGGGCCACAGCTCCCTCGAAGATCCGCACCAACATGTGGTCGGTCGCGCAATTCATCGAGCAGCGCCGGCATCGCCGCACACTTCAAGCCTGGATGGCAGATATATTCGCGGGGCCGACGGCGCCGACGCTCCTCCACAACTGGCTCGCAAAGCTCCCGCTCTCCCTCATCGTCGACAGCTGGTACGAAGGCGCCATGAGGGCGGCGCTGGCTGAGGCCGGCCGAACCGACGTCGCCGAGATACAAGGCGTCACCCGGGCGAACGAAACTCGCGACATTTGGACCAGAACCTACGACTTGTTCGGGACGGAGCTCGAGCCCGGAGCAGCGACAAGGACGGTTCTCTACGCGCCTCATGGCAGTATCAGGCCGGCCGCAAATTTCCTCATAGCCGATTCCGACTATGTCGAAGCCCTGACCGAGATCGACATCCAGACCCCTATCCCTGACGTGGTCAAGGAACGGCGCACCGACCGGGGCTTTTTATTCCTCGGCTGCCGCTTCAACGATCAGATGCTGCGCACTTACGCCAGGCAGATCATGAAGCGCTCAGAAGGCCCACGTTACGCGATAATGGACGGGAAAACGCTGACCAGAAACGAAGCGCGTTTCCTTGGGGCAAGCGGGATCACGGTGATTGACATGCCAGACAGCGATGCCGTGGCGCAACTCGCCGGGTCAACGACTTGAGCCAATGCCCTGGTCAACTTGAGGACTTCGTTGGTGTGAGTCGATGGCTTGTTTTTGAAGGCGCTAAGTTAAGTTAGGGACACACCGTGAGCAGTGATGCTGTTGGCACGACCTCTCTCAAATCGTCCGCGCATGTGAAAGCGGCCGGGTGGGGCCGGGGCTTGAGCACGCTGCTGCGCATCACGCGCATGAATCTGAGGCATCCGGGCCAAGCCGCGCTTGCGATCGGGTCGACTATCGCAGCCGTAATCCTGCAGGTGCTCATTCCCCAGCTTCTCGGCGACGCTATCGACCAGACCAAGGTAGTCCTCGGGGGCGGTGCCACGGGGGCGGCTGCAGAACAAGCGCTGTGGGTTCCGGCTCTCCTGCTGCTCGCCGCGAGTACGCTACGCGGCCTTTTCACGATGGCGCAAAACTATTTTGCCGAGGCCGTCGGACATCACGTCGCGTACGAACTGCGGCTGGCTTTTTACGACAAGGTCCAGCGCCTCAGCTTTTCCTTTCACGACCGGGTGCATTCAGGCGACCTGATCACCCTCGGCATCCTCGATCTCGATGGTGTGCGGATGTATTTTTCCACCGCCCTGGTTCGCTTGCTTCTGCTCACCATGCTGATCGGGATCGGCGGCTACAGGATGATCTCAACCGACACGCTGCTCGGTTTCATCGCGCTGAGCTTCGTGCCTTTCGTAGCCTGGCGATCGTCGATCACGCAGGTCAAGCTACGCGCCATCTGGCTCAACCTGCAGGAGCGGCTTTCCGTCCTCGGCCGTGTGATGGAGGAAAATCTGGCGGGTATCCGCGTTGTCCGGGCCTTTTCGGCACAGGCCTACGAGATGGCAAAGTTCGACCGCGCGTCGAAAAACGCGCTCGAAGTCGCTCACCAGCAGGTTGACGTGTACGTGCCAAATACGTCGGCGATGACCCTGGCCTTCTTTCTCGCCATGGGGTTGGTCCTCTGGATCGGTTGCAACAAGGTCATCGTCGGCCAGATCAGCGTTGGGACGCTCACCATGTTCCTGGCCTTCATGACGATCCTGCAAATGCCCGTCCGGCAGATTGGCCTGATGGTCAACGGCTTCGCCCGCGCTTATACTTGCGGTTCGCGCCTCTTCGGTCTGCTCGATCAGGACAATACGATCAGGGATGTTCCCACCGCCCGACCACTTGAGATCGGTGAAGGCACTCTGCGCTTCGACAATGTCTCGTTTGCATATCCCGGCACCGGAAACCGGGCCGTTCTTGAGAATGTCACTTTTTGTGCCCGTAGGGGCGAGACGATCGCGATCGTGGGTCCGCCGGGTTCGGGCAAATCGACAATCGCTCACCTGATCCCCCGCTTTTACGACGTCACTGGGGGCGCCATCATGCTTGACGGGCAGGACATCCGTGGGGTCACCCTCGCCACGCTTCGCAAGGCGGTCGCTGTCGTACAGCAGGATGCATTCCTGTTCACTACCACGATCGAGAACAACATCGCTTATGGCGACCCTTGGGCAAAGGAACAGCGGATCGAGCGCGCTAGCGAATCCGCCCAGTTGCACAACTACATCCTGGGCCTCCCCGCAGGTTACAAGACGGTCGTCGGCGAACGGGGCACTTCTCTGTCAGGGGGTCAGCGGCAGCGCCTCACCATAGCTCGCACCATGATGTTGCGTCCATCAGTCGTCATTTTCGACGACTCAACGGCCGCGATCGACGCCGCCACCGAACAGCGCATTCGCGTGGCGATACGGCGTTTCGCCAAGGATAGGGTGACGATCATCATCGCCCACCGGCTAAGTTCGCTCAAGCACGCCGACCGGATCCTGTTTGTCGACAACGGCAAGATCGTGGAACGTGGTACCCATCAAGAGCTTTTGGCCAAGCAAGGACGCTACAAGGCCCTTCATGATCTGCAGTTGCGCCCGGGAGATGACATTGTGACGAAGTATAGGGGCGCGCCCTGATGGCCCAGGAGCACGCCAGCGAAATCGAAATCGAACCCAATGACGGCGGCAGACGTCCCCCGCGCGCGGTCGTCGGTTCCCATCGCGCCGAGGAGGAGATGTTCGGCCGGGCCTTTGACCAAAAGATCGTTCGGCGCATCTGGGCCTTCGTTCGTCCCTACCAGGCCACGGCAGCCGTCTCCGTCGCCGCATTACTGATTTTCACTGGCACGCAGCTTCTCATCCCGCTGATCATCCGCTACGCGATCAACGAGGCCATAACCCCGGCAGGCGTTGATCGCTCCGCACTGCTTGAGGCCGCCGGCGCGTTTGCGCTCGCCATTCTGGTTAATTTCGGCGCCGCTTACGCACAGGAAGCCGTGATCGGGAAAATGGCCGGAAACGTCCTCTTCGACATCCGCCGCGCCATGTTTGCGCATCTGCAGATGGTATCGCTCTCCTTCATGGACAAGACCGAGATCGGACGCCTGATGTCCCGCCTCCAAGGCGACGTCAACTCTATCCAGGAATTCCTCGAAAGCTCAATCTACTCTGTAGGCGACATAACGCTTCTCTTCGGCATCATTGTCGTTATGCTGTGCGTCAACTTCAGGCTCGGCCTTCTGACGCTCTCTGTCTTGCCGGTCCTGTTGGTTATCCGCATCGTCTGGCTGCCGCGTGCTCGCGACGCCTTCACTGCTGCACAAGACACCAATTCAGTTGTTAACGGCGCGTTGGCCGAAGCCATTCACGGCGTGCGCACCGTTCAGTCCATGGACCGCCAGCAGGTAAACTTCGCATTGTATGACGACAAGGCACATGCTGACCTCACAACCCACCTGATCGCTGCCAGGTATACACAGATAATGGTGCCGATCGTGGATGGCCTCACAGGCCTCGCCATGGCTGTCGTAATTGTGGTCGGCGGCTCCATGAATGGTCCCATCGAAGTAGGAGCGTTGGTTGCCTACATATTCTATATCCAACGCTTCTTTGACCCAATTCGTTCACTTACCCTGCAATATTCGGTCATGCAGAGAGCGATGGCCTCCGGCAAGCGCCTGACCGAGGTGCTGGACGTCCAGATCGAGGTGCAGGACAAACGCGACGCGCGGGTACTTTCGGCGGAAATGGACTGCTCGGTTGAGTTCAGGAACGTTACGTTCGGCTACGATCCCAACCATCCGGTGCTGAGCAACGTATCTTTCGAGGTCAATCCCGGCGAGACCGTCGCCTTGGTCGGGCCGACCGGCTCTGGTAAATCGAGCGCAATGGCCCTCGTCCACCGCTTCTATGATGTTCAGCAAGGCCAGGTGCTGGTCGGCGGACGCGATGTGCGCGACCTCACCCAGGAATCCCTCGGCCTCCAGATCGCCATGGTACTGCAGGAACCGTTCCTGTTCACCGGGACAGTCTTCGAGAACATCCGCTATCACAAGACCGAGGCCACGCGCGACAGGGTGATCGAGGCCGCTAAGGTGGTCGGAGCCCACGACTTCATCACGAGCCTTCCCAACGGGTATGAAACCCAGCTCGGCGAACGCGGCGGCAACCTTTCTCTCGGCCAGCGTCAGCTTGTCAGTTTCGCCCGCGCTCTTGTTGCCGACGCCAAGATCCTGGTTCTTGACGAGGCCACCGCCAACATAGACAGCTACACGGAAATGTTGATCCAGAAGGCTCTGAGAAAACTCCTGGAAGGCCGCACTGGCCTCGTCATCGCTCACCGGCTCGCCACAATCCGCTATGCCGATCGGATCATCGTACTTCAGAACGGCCAGGTTATCGAGACCGGCAACCACGACAAACTGATGGCTATGGGCGGGCTCTATTCCAAACTGTACGATCTGAACTACTCATCCTTCGACGACATTCCCAAAGAGGAAGCTGATGCGACCGTAAAAGCCGCCTCTCGTACCTGATGCAAGCATCGCCGGCAGTATCCGCTTTAGGCGCGTCGGCGAACGCCGCGGATGAAGCGGGCAGAGAAAACCACTCGCACTCAAGGAAGCCAACCGCGTGACGGCCGTATGATGAGCGGGATAACCCTAATCCGTTTCCAATCAGACGAACGCTGCCTCGCCTCCAGCAAGCCCTGGACAAGAAGCCGTGCGAACGAGACCGATCCAGAAAACGGCGGCAACCATCTGCCTCCAAGCGTTGAAGAAACGCTGTAGACCTGACGCAGGGCCATAAGCCCCGACGGGTGGGCAACTGTCCAGCGGATGATGTTTGATCTGCGGTCACTTCAGGTTTTTCCTCGGTAGCATACTGTCCCGCAACAGCGTGTGGCTCTGGTCGAGGCAAACCGGCTGCCGCGCGCCGAGCGTGTGGCATCGACGGTCCACGCTTCCAAGATCCCACCTCTTCCTGCTCCACACCAAGGCTCGCAAAAATCGTATCAACTCACCCATCGACCCGACATTCGTTTCCAGCGGTTAGCCTAAGCCCTAGACAAGAAAGTGCCTGAACGAAGAGGTTTGTCGCGGACCCGACAATCCGACACTCCGTGTCGGATGGCGATCATAGACCGCTATCGTACTCGGATACCGGAAAAGTGGGGCAGCGAGTGGGACGCGATTGAGCACGAGACCGCTGGAGGCCATTCGGCCTAGAGTCGGTTCGGCAGCCATTGATCCCGCGGACCCGGCGCCCAGCCGTCTGGTGCAAGGCACCTCCCCGCTGTTTGTGGGAGCGTAATCGACGAACCCGCGACCAGTCTACGTTCGCCCCAGTCGCGTTCCAGTAGCCGCGTCGCTCAACCATCATTGCCGAAGCTGGCCGTCTTCGCCGTGTTCATCGCCAGTTTCTAGGTTCTGCCTGCTGGACACTCGACACAGCCGTCAGCCAATATCGAGGCCAGCCCGCCTTTTCCAAGTTCGGCGACGGCAGGCTACGTCTCACCGGGATGAGGCCGGCAAGTCTGCGGGCGTCAGCGTGAGAACTCATTTTCGGGCATAGTTCGAGCACTCCTTCGCAAGATCGCGTCAATCCAGCAGACGGCACGTGTTGTGCAGCATCGGCGAATGCGGTCCGACTACCGGCCTTTCGTTAAGGGCGGGGCGTTCCCGACCATGGCAGGAGCACCAATTGCGCTATCCGCTCGCCTTTTTCCTCTCGAGTGCCGCAGATGCGATCGCTCCGTCTCGCCGGCGTCTCCATCTAAATGCTGGGCGCGAGCTGACGATCTCGCGCAAGCAGGCGCTCGCTTTTCTGGCCGATCCCGACGCCTATCTCACCGGAAACCGCTGTGAGCTCGATGATACCTCAGCGCTACGAATACGAGACCTTCGGGGCACGGCACATCCCCTCGCGCAACGTGGCCACGGCGCTCTGGCCTCCGCCAGCAAGGGCCAACTCAGATAGCACCCCAGAGACGAAAACCACGTGAACCTGCACACGCGCCAGCCGGCGACGACTGCGCAATCGACAAGTGACCTGCACGCCCGGCATTTTGCTGTTGTCGGCGCTCTCCTTGGCACGAGGATTGCGTGACCGTTACCGAAATAGCAAGGAATTCGAAACCGTTAGCAGGAGTAAAGATGGATACCGCACAATTGGACCGGGAGATCCACAAGATCGCCAACCAATGCGTGACCGAGGCCAGGGCAGTCGTCAAGAATCGAGGGCTCCAGCCCCAGGAACTAACCGCGAAAACGGTCGCTGCCGGCGTCGACACTGTCGAGATCGTACGCTCGGCCGACGCGGCCATGAGCAAGGTTGACGAGGGGACGTGGCTGTGACGACGATCGCCTACAAACACGGCGTAATGGCCGCCGACAGCCGTGCCTACGGCGCCGGCCTGGGGTCAATCGGCTCCAAGCTCAAAATCCGCCGTCTTCCGGATGGACGCCTGATTGGCGCAACGACTCCCCAGGTTGGCGCCGGTGAGGCCATTCTGGACTGGTACGCCGCTGGCGCTGACGTTCACAACACGCCAGAGGGTGTAAAAGGCTCCAACGTCGGTCTGCTGGTCGTTCATCCCGACGGGCGCGCTCAAGTGGCGTCTGGCGCCTGGACACTGACCGGCATGCTCGAAAGCCCCTATTTTGTTGTCGGCAGCGGCTCCCATTACGCGGAGGCCATTCTCGAATCCGGCGGGACCTCACAGCAGGCTGTAGAGATCGCCTGCAAGTTCGATTCGCACTCCGGGCTCCCGGTCGTGTCCCTGATGCACGGAGCGCCCTGCCCTTCCCCGCGCCACCCCAGGCGGGCCAAGTGGCTGTCGTGGGTCGGCAGGAGGTTCAAGATTTCGGGCTAGTTATCGTCGCAGCTGCCGGCCGTGACAATAGGATGAAGGGAGTCTGATGGGGTACAAACCAACGCGGCACAAGCCGCGCGAGGCAGCCCTGATCCGCTTGATCATCAACGGGTTCGGCGGCCCAGCGCCGGCGCCGCTAGTAGCGATCGCGCTGCTGGCGACGTCGGCCATCCAGTTCGCCGGCGTACCGGTCTCAGTCGTGGCGCTATTGTTCTTGCGCCGCCAGCTGGAGGAATCTTTCAGTTAAGGCCCCGAGGCGTTGCTTCAATCACTCTGTAGACAGTGGTCGGGTCTTCGCCTGGATCAGGAGTTCGCGTGACTCGTCGGACATCGCAGCTGTGAGGGTCACCCTTCGTGCGTACCCTGTGTTTGGCATTGACGAGACCTTTCCCTTGCCGGCGCAAGCAACGTCGTCAGATGAATGACCAACATCAGGCGTGAATCAGCAAGAGCGGGCAAACCACACCAGCGGCTTCTGAGGACCGCGGACACCTTGCGCTTGTCGGACATGACCTGGACGAAAGCGGACACACACGGAGCATTGTCGATCCAGACATGGACGAATCCCGCCGATGCCGAGGAGGCGATTGACTACGCCCGTTTGCCGCCGGTGATGCGATGTCCGACGAGGCCAAGGCCGGCCCAGCTCTTGATGTCGAGATGAACTACTTCGCCGGGATGCTCCCGCTACCGGGCGCCTGGGACCCGGCTCCGACGCACCGAACCTGTTCAGGCCCAAACCGCCAGTCGGCCGCTGCAACGATCCATTGCTCTGCGATCACCGATCCATCGTACAAGTCCTCGTCAATAAGGTGTGCGGCCTGCCAAGGGTTCTCTTCGATCTTGGTCGGCACGCCCTTCCAGATTTTCCTTTCAAAAGACATCGTGGGCTCCTGCGAAAAGGCGGGCCCGCAATTTAAAGGCGGGCCCGCAATTTACAGGAGTCTTTAGCATGGACGTGTTCTACACCAAAAAGGATAGCGAGCGCACAGAGCTCATATCGGGTGGTAGCACCGGTCACCGGTTCCTCGTTCTATTTTGCTTTACATAACGGCCACCTGTCGTTGGGGCCAACCAGGTCGAAACAGCTTGAAATTGGCCTCCTGCCCGCCAATCTCATTGCTAGGTAGCAAAGCGTCATGGCCCCATGTTCTTGCCTGGGTCGATCGAATCGAAATGGCGACGCGGGGACCCCACATCGCTCGTCTCAAGGCGCCAAAGCACCAAGGCTTCATCTGGTTCGGTTGATTCTTCACAGACGTTTGATCTCAATGCCGTATTTCCTCAGCGTGTAGCCAATCTGGCGCGGCGTCAGTCCAAGCAGGCGTGCCGCCTTTGCCTGGACCCAGCCACATCTTTCCATGGCCGCGATGACAGCTTCAGCACCGGTCGTTCTCGTACCGTTCAAGTGAGCTATCCTGCTGAGTGGCGGCTCCCCTGTAGTCTCAGGCGGGACTGCGACGGAGGGAGACGTACCGGCAGCAGCCGGCGTTATGGCCGCACCCCCTGGCGCCGGCAACATCGGACGCGATTGCAGCGCCAGGCTGACGGATCTGACCTTATGCAGCGCCGCTGCGAAGCATTGGCCTTGGCAGCATGCAAAGTCGCCTCTCCCTATCGATGCCCCCATCGCCAGAACGGCTGTCCGATACACGCAGTTCTGGAGCTCGCGAATGTTGCCGGGAAAATCACAGTTCATCAGCACTTCAACCGCACCGGGATCGAGGGTCATCGTAACGCCGTTCTCATCATTGAAATTTTTGAGAAACTCGGCTGCGAGGAGCGGAATATCACTGCGCCTTTCGCGCAGCGCCGGCACCCGCACCGTAAACACATTGATGCGGTAATAGAGGTCCTCCCGGAACTCATTTCTGGCAACTGCCTCTTCCAGGTTCTTGTTCGTGGCAGCGATGATCCGAACATCGACTTTGACGGTCTGGTTGCCGCCGACGCGCTCGAACTCCTGCTCCTGCAGCACACGCAAGAGCTTTGCCTGGAACGATGGCGAGATCTCGCCGATCTCGTCCAGGAACAGCGTCCCTTTGTCGGCGAGCTCAAAGCGCCCCTTGCGCGAGTTGAACGCGCTTGTGAATGCGCCCTTCTCGTGACCGAACAATTCGGATTCCAGGACTGTCTCGGATAGCGCAGCGCAATTGACCTTGATGAAGGGGCGTTTGGCGCGCGGCGACAAATCATGGAGGGCCTTGGCGACCTTCTCCTTCCCGGTACCCGACTCGCCTCGCAACAGAACCGCAATCTTGAGCTTGGCTACGACCTGGATATTCTCAATCAGATCGCGAAACGGCAAACTGTCGCCAATCATCCCCTCGATGTGAATCTTGTTACGCTGCCGCGCCGGTTGGTTCTGCTTTGGCTGCAAGTCGTGCTGGGCCATGGGTTGCTGGCGACCGCCCCCTAGGGAGCGACGAAACTTGACTGTCTGACCTACCAAATTAGCGATTTGGTTGAGCAGATAGAGGTTGTGATCGAGCCAAGCTCTTGGGTCTTCGCCCAGTACGTGGTCGATGGTCAGTGTGCCCACGACATCCGCATCGACGCGAATGGGAACGCCGATGAAGGACACTGCTGCGTTGTTGGAGACCCCGAGCACGTCCGTGTCGGCGGCGGTGAAAGCCGAATGAAAGGCGATGTTCTCGGTGACCAGGGGCGTGCCCGCCCTCATAATGTGGTCGATCGCGTTCCGCGGCACACGGCGGCTCTCGCTCGAGCCGGCGCCGAAGATTTCCAGTTCGCCATGACTGTTTAAGAGAGAGATGATGCCGTGCCGCATCGGCAGAAACGATCGCAGAATATCTACGACCTTTGTCAACGTGACATCGAGCGCGGAGGGGGCGGCAAGTGCTGTAGTAAATATTTCCACTACGCCGGCAAGCTCGCTCTCACGTGACGGCAGAGTAGCGGATTCCATTTTGGCGTCGTGAAGCGATGGGCAGCATGACGGCGTCTGCTCAGCACTTTCTTCAGATTGGCGATTGTTGTCATGATTTAGCATGTCATCCTCCATTCCGGGCCGCGACAGCAACGCCGCGCCATGTGGGCCTGCGACGTCGCCGGGCGTAGAGGCCCTGGTCAAATGGCATCGGCGCCCCAGCCACCGTTGGCCGGGACCGGCATGAGTTTCTTCGCCCCGTAGGCCGCCGCAGATTGGCGCACTTGCTCGCGCGTCGGAGCCACGAGTGCTTGGGACGTCGATAGAAACAATCGTGACGCGGGGTTGGCGGCAGCACGCCGGAGTTCCGCAGGAGGCATAAGACGAAAAGTAGGTCTCGGTTTTTGGCTTCGGTCAGGGTCCGATGAAAGGCAGGCACGAAAAATGCGGGAGGCGATGCTCGATGCATAGCTGGACTATCCTTAGTGAATCGGGGCGCTCTACAGGCTCTTCCGGTGGCCACCACTGCTGCTCGGAACGAGATGGGCAGTCAACAGCTGCTCGGAACGATGTGGCCAATCAACCGAACTTCCTTGCATTTCTGAAAGGATGAGAGAGGCTATGATAGAATCCATCATTCAGATTCTAGGAGATCGATGGGAACGGCAAAGATGTTTGCCCCGGCGTCTCGAGGGTGCCTGGCGCGCTGAGCGAGCCGACGCATTTGCGCGCTTCTATCGCCGGCAATCGCTGCCGACGTCCTCCTGGTTCCGGCTCGCTGAGTGACCGCGACAATCGTTCATTCCTCGCTATTTGATGCCATTCCCACGAGAGCAGGCTGGCGCGTGCCATGGCGCGAAGTTGTCGTCGTGCGGGCTTCAGTGTTCGTGCTGCAAAGCATCTCCTCAATCACACGGTTGCGCCAGGACCCGCGGGATCAATCGGTCTGTCGACGGCCCCTTCGAGACGCTCTGCTTCGGCGGGAGCGCGGCCAGAGCACGCTCGTGTAGGTGATCCTCCACTCCGGTGGCGGTCGGTCGCAAATACGACAAGGAAGCGGGGACATCGGGGCGCCAGAGACACAACCGGCGGCCGCTCTGCCAGGCAAAGCAATTACTGCACGGCGCCCTGTCAATCCTCTTTCTTCTACCGGACCGTATTGCTTCGACGCGGCACAATGCCGAGCCTAAGTGCGGGATTTCGCCCAGGATCAGGCAGCCAGTGCGGAAACCCGCACAAACCTCGGGGACACCGGGTGACCGAGCGTCTGAACATGCACGATTGGGCGCGGGATTTCCACTTGGCACGACGCTTGCAGCCGAAACGACAGCAGCGCTCGACCGGAGCGCCGCGATGGAGAAGCGCGGGAAGGGAGGAGGCCCACCCCGATCCGGTCAGGGAGAGAAAAGCTGTTGGCTCCACCGATTCGAAGCGCCGGTCCCCCAGCCCGCAAGGCCTTCTACGCCCAACTG
The DNA here is from genome assembly GCF_020165775.1 of Mesorhizobium sp. B263B2A. NCBI lineage: Bacteria > Pseudomonadati > Pseudomonadota > Alphaproteobacteria > Hyphomicrobiales > Phyllobacteriaceae > Mesorhizobium > Mesorhizobium sp. B263B2A. The sequence continues at coordinate 175,740 of NZ_JAIUIU010000008.1, read as the reverse complement.
TACGTGCAGGTGCTTACCGCCATCGCCCTCGGTGTCGCAGTCGGCTATTTGTATCCGGGCACCGGAGAGGCTCTGAAGCCGCTGGGCGATGCTTTCATCAAGCTCGTGAAGATGATTATCGCACCTGTGATCTTTCTAACCGTAACGACCGGCATTGCGGGCATGAACGATCTCAAGAAGGTCGGCCGGGTCGCCGGCAAGGCGATGATCTATTTCCTCACCTTCTCGAGCCTCGCATTGATCGTCGGTCTCATTGTCGCCAATGTCGTTCAACCCGGCTCTGGCCTCGATATCGATCCGGCCTCGCTCGATGGCCAGGCCGTGCAGGGCTATGTGGCCAAGGTCCACGATCAGTCGGTGACCGGCTTCCTCATGAACATCATCCCGTCAACTATCGTTGGTGCCTTCGCCGAAGGCAACATCCTGCAGGTCCTGTTCTTCTCGATTCTGTTCGGCAGCGCTCTGGCGATGGCCGGAGACACCGGCAAGCCTGTGCTTTCCTTGCTTCAAGCGCTACTCGCGCCGGTGTTCAAGCTGGTCGGCATCCTGATGCAGGCCGCGCCCGTCGGCGCTTTCGGCGCCATGGCCTTCACAATCGGCAAATATGGCATCGGTTCAGTGGCCAACCTCGCCATGCTGGTCGCGACGTTCTATTTCACCGCATTCGTCTTCGTGTTCGGGATTCTTGGCGCGGTGTGCCGATACAACGGTTTCTCAATCTTTTCTCTCGTGCGATACATCAAGGAAGAGCTGCTGCTGGTCCTGGCAACGTCCTCCTCGGAGGCTGCGCTGCCCTCGCTCATGGAGAAAATGGAGAAGGCAGGCGCCAAGCGTTCCGTCGTGGGTCTCGTCATCCCGACGGGATATTCCTTCAATCTGGACGGTACCAATATCTATATGACGCTTGCCGCCCTCTTCATCGCCCAGGCAACGAACACGCATTTGTCGGTTGCCGATCAGATTCTCCTGTTGGTCGTCGCGATGCTTTCCTCGAAGGGTGCCGCAGGTATTACGGGGGCTGGCTTCGTCACGTTGGCCGCCACGCTTTCCGTAATACCAACTGTTCCCGTTGCTGGGATGGCTCTGATCCTTGGTGTGGACCGCTTCATGTCCGAATGCCGAGCGCTGACGAATGTAGTGGGTAACGCGGTGGCTGCGCTCGTCGTCGCCCGCTGGGAAGGCGAATTGGACGAAGCGCGCATGAAAGCCGCCTTCTGCGGGAGCTTGCCGAGAGACTAAACCGGCCACCCCGCCCCAGCAAGATTGCTGCAGCGCGACCAATCAAGTCGCCGCGCTGTCATCAGCACGAAACAATCGGCTCGCGGCTCTAAACAGCGCGTCGCGAGACACAAGATCAGAAGCGCCAATGCGGTGAATCAAGAAACATGGATGCCTTACGCAAACGAAACCGAGAGCGACGAATGCTCGGTTGCTCCTTGAGCGCTGTTCATTGGATAGGTTGCCGATCGTGGAGCATGTCGAAATCTTCACGTTGCCGCCCGGAACCGTCGCCGGGACCGGGCCGATGACACAGGGACAGCCGATCAGAATTGGCGCGACGGCCAAGCGCCCCACAATTGCCGATCTCGCCCGCGAAGCCGGAGTGAGCGTAGCAACGGTCGATCGCGTCCTGAACGATCGTCTTCCGGTGCGGGAGCGGACCGCGCGGCTGGTCAATGAAGCCGCCCACGCGATCGGCTATCATGCGGCGGGTCTCATCAAACAGCGCTTGCAACGGGACCTGCCGCAGTACCGGCTAGGCTTCATCCTGAGAAAGCCGGCCCAGCATTTCTACCAAGATTTCGCGCGCGAGGTCGAAGCAGCGGTTACTTCGGCCGAGACCTTCCATGGCACTCCGGTTATCGAATTCGCGCCTTCGCATTCGCCCGGGGAGCTGGCGGCTAGCCTCAGGAATCTTGGTAGGCGCTGTCACGCGATCGGCATGGTGGCGCCAGACCACCCTAAGATCACGGCGGCAGTCGAGGAGCTCAAGGCAAAAGGCATCCCGGTTTTCTCGCTGCTTTCTGACTTCGCCGCTGGCGCGCGCGAGGGCTACGTAGGTCTCAACAACCACAGGGTCGGGCGCACGGCAGCTTGGATGTTCTCCAAAGCCGCTAAACGGCCTGGCAAAGTGGCGGTGTTTGTCGGCAGCCACCGTTTCCAGAGTCATGAGCTGCGGGAAAGCGGCTTCCGCTCCTATTTCCGTGAGAACGAGCCAGCATTCGAGGTGCTCGATACGCTCTTGAACTTTGAGAAACGACAGATCACTTACGAGGCGCTACTGCATCTTATGCAGCGGGAACCTGAGCTCGTCGGGTTCTACGTGGCCGGCGGTGGCATGGAGGGTGCCATCTCCGCGCTCCGGGACGAGTGCAACGGTCAGGATCTCGTCGTGATCGTGAATGAAATCACGCCGGAGTCACGGGCGGCTCTCGCGGATGACATCGTCACGATGGCGCTCGCCACGCCACTGCGCCGACTTTGCCAGGAGCTGATGCTGCTGATGGACCGCGCCCTCAAGAACGGCACGGCGGAGACATCGGGCCAGACATTTCTGCCGTTCGATATCTATGTGCCGGAGAATATCTGAATGATGTGATTCTATCAGTGCGTGCCAATTTTCTATCATAAATGCAAGAATCGCTCGATTGACTAGCCTGCTCCAATCAGCTTTGTGCATCCGCCTGCGGTGGGGCGCGCGGAGAAGCCAGACAAGACTGGCGCCGCACTTTTTGAAGGAAAAGCCAAGCCCATGCGCCAGGTATCTCCCCGCTTTGCGCTGGAAGACATGGCGGCGCCTTCTGTCGACGTCAGTGCAATTTTCGCAATTGCGCGTGATCAGGGCCTGACCGATGTTCAAATCCGTGACCATCGTTTCAGCAATCCTGTTGCACGCGCCATTCCGGCTGCTGAGGTCCGCTCGGCCGCTACCGAAGCCGGCGTCACGATAATTTCGATGAACGCTTTGCAGCGCTTCGACGACTGGACTGCCATCCGCCGGGCGGAGGCGAGCAAGCTGGCCGACTACGCTGCGGCGTGCGGGGCCAAGACGGTCGTGCTGGTGCCAGTCAACCACGGCTCGCGCGCCAGCGCTGGCGAGCGCCATGACTGTCTCCGCCTCGCTCTAAACGCGCTCAAGCCGGTCCTCCAATCGCGCGGCCTTGTCGGCCTGATTGAGCCGCTGGGCTTTCGAACCTGCTCGCTCCGATCAAAGAAGGAAGCGGTCGAGGCGATTGCCGCGGTTGACGGCCAGACCGTGTTTCGCCTGATGCACGATACGTTCCACCACACGCTCGCCGGCGAGGCCTCCTTGTTTGGCGAGCTTACCGGACTGGCGCACATTTCAGGCGTGAACGACCCGATGTTCTGGATTTGCCCGGATCGCCTTCTTGGAGGTTCTGACAATGCCAGTCAGATCCAGGCGCTGCTTGACCATGGCTATGCGGGACCCTTCTCGTTCGAACTGGTAGAGGAAGTGTGCACGATTGACGAGCTCGCTGGCGCGCTTGCCGCCAGTATTGATTTCATCCAGCGCGTGCTGTCGACGCGAAAGCAGTTGGTCGAAGAGGTAGAAAGCGAAATGGACGTGTAAAGCCTCGCGTGTTGTCACAGCGGAACAGCCATGCGAGCTGCCTCCTGCATCATTACCTCGCGCATCCAGACGCTTGCCGGATCGGTATTATGGAGTGCTGGCCATTGGACCGCTTCGGTGAAAGCAGGAAGCGGCAGCGGAAGTTCCACAATCTGAAGGGGGAAGGTTTTTTCGAAGTGCTTAACCAGCCGGAAGGGCATGGTCGCAATACGAGCCGTGCCGGACACCATGGGTGGGATCATGCTGAAGCCCTGCACGGCCACCTCGACACGTCTTTTAAGACCATGCTCGAGTAAGAACCATTCCTCGACGGACGGCATCAGCGAACGTCCGAACCTGACCGAGACGTGCCTCATCGACAGGTATCTCTCGAATGTAAGTTGCCGTCTCAGCTGCCTGTTCGTGGGACAGCCGACGCATACGAGCCTCTCGTCGAACAAGGCCACGCTCGAATGCGCGCTCGACGTGAACAAATCTGGAAGAACTACAAAATCGACGTCGCCGCGCCCGAGGAGCTCATCGGGGCTATCGTTGACAGGCAGCAATTCGAAACTGACGGCGGGGGCTTCCCGGGCAACACGCTCCACGACTTTCTCAAAAAAAACGAGCGTGGCGAAATCGGAAATAGTGATCCTGAAGCGACGATCGGATCGAGCCGGGTCAAACGGATCGGAAGAAATAATCGTACGCTGGATGTGCAGCAGAGCGTCGCGAACTGCGGGGCCAAGTGCTGCCGCACGTGACGTCAGAATACGTTCGCGGCCGTTCATGCTGAACAGTTCATCGCCGAAAAAATCGCGCAGTCGGGCGACGGCCGCACTCATCGCCGGCTGACTGAGATTGATCCGGCGTGCCGCCGCCGAGAGATTGCGCTCGGCCAGCAATGCGTCCAGCACGACGAGAAGATTGAGATCAAGCCCCCTGAAACGCATTTCTGCGGCTATCCATAGAGTGGATACCTTCCATCGAAACAAAGGATTTTATCATTGTGCTGAAATCTCGCATGGACAAACACCTGACGCACCGATCACCGCTGCCTCTATGCCGTGATGAGCGTCTTAAGGACAACCCGAAAGGAGAAATTCTTCCATGCGCTCTGCCGTGCAGTGGAGGTTATGCTGGGAAAATAGCTTGCAAGTGGCCGACCATGTCGAGCTCTCCGATTTCTTCCGAAAGATCTATGGACGAAACGGGGTCTTCGGCGCAAAGCCATTCGAAGGTGGCCGCAGTTGGGCCGGCGCAAGACCCGAACTCCGCCTTATTGCCAGCGACCCTGAGGGCGTAGCGGCACACATCGGAATACTGCGCCGCTTCATCAAGGTTGGCGACGTCGATGTTCTTGTGGCTGAGTTGGGCCTGTATGGCGTTCGTCAGGATCTTGAGAAGCTCGGAATCAGCTTTTCTATGCGCGCCGTATATCCCGTCCTGCAGCAGATGGGGGTTCCCTTCGCTTTCGGCACGGTTCGGCACGCCATGCGTAACCATGTTGAGAGGTACTGCAGAGAGGGCATAGCCACCATTGTGCCAGGCGTCCGGGTCCGTTCGAGCCGCGCAAATGTGCATCACGACCTGCCGTCCACGCGCCTGGATGACGTACTCGTGTTGGTATCGCCAATTGGACGCTCCATGGACGAATGGCCCTCCGGCACGCTGATCGACCGCAACGGTCCGGAGCTGTGAAGCTTCGGGGCTGCATATCCGTCCCGAGTGGCTACGGCCTCCCAGCAAGATTCTTCGCCATCGCGGCCTGCGCCGCAGGCCAGCCGGACTTATCCGGCTCCATGGGCGTTAAGCTTCTTCAGTTGCAGAAGTTTGATGGCTGGTTCCCCGATGCGCGCGGCTCAAGGAGTTATGTCGCGCCACGTAAAAACAAGCTGAAATGGAAAGAGACAAATGTCTGATCAACTTATAACGGAAGTCATTGAGATAATCAGGAAGCGCATCGAATCGGAGAACGCCGAGGGAACGACTGCAGCATCCGTCGGCGAAATAACCACTGCGAACGAAGTGACTGCGCTCGGGATCGATTCACTGGGGTTGGCGGACGTGCTCTGGGATCTCGAGCAGGCGTACGGCATCAAGATCGAGATGAACTCGGCCGATGCGTGGTCTGATCTCCAAACTGTCGGGGACATGGTGGAAGCCATCCGCGGCTTGCTCAACAAGGCGGCTTGAATGGATCGCCGGGTCGTCATCACTGGACTGGGCGGGCTGTGCGGGCTGGGCACCGATGTCGGGTCCATCTGGAAAGGCATGCGCGAGGGCCGATCGGCCATCGGTCCCATTGTCAATGCACAGCTTCACGGACTGGAGGGCGCGATCGGCGCCGAGATCAAGACGCTGCCTGAGCACGACATTGAGCCTCGGCAGCTGCTCTCCATGGGACGTTTCAGCCTGCTTGCCGTGCTTGCAGCACGCGAAGCCATGCGACAGTCCGGACTCTCCTGCGATGAAGGCAATGCCCATCGCTTTGGCGCAATAGTGGGTGCCGGCTTCGGCGGCTTCGATGCGACCGAGAAAGGCTACCGCGACGTCCTTTTGGGGGGAGCGTCCCGCGTTGAACTGTTCTCGGGAGTAAAGGCGATGCCGAGCGCGGCTGCGTGCCAGGTCAGCATGAGCCTCGGCCTTCGCGGGCCGGTCTTCGCCGTCACCACCGCCTGTGCATCGGGCAATCATGCGATTGCCTCGGCCGTAGACCAGATCAAGTATGGCCGGGCCGACGTGATGCTTGCGGGAGGCAGCGACGCGGCGTTCGTGTACATGATGATGAAGGCATGGGAAGCCATGCGCGTGCTCGCTCCGGACACTTGCCGGCCCTTCTCCGCGGACCGGAAGGGAGTGGTGCTGGGCGAAGGTGCGGGCATGGCCGTACTGGAAAGCTATGAGCATGCTACCGCCCGGGGTGCAAAGATTCTTGCCGAGGTCGCGGGCATCGGTCTGTCTGCCGATGCCTCCCACATCGCCGCGCCGGCAGTTCACGGGCCGGAAGGCGCGATGCGCGCCTGCCTTGCCGATGCGAAACTGAATCCAGAGGACGTCGAGTACCTGAACGCGCACGGCACCGGCACCAAGGCCAACGATCAAATCGAAACGGCGGCGATCAAGCGAGTCTTCGGTGAGCATGCTCATTCGATGTCCGTCTCTTCCACCAAATCCACCCACGGTCACTGCCTAGGTGCAGCCAGCGCGATTGAAATGATCGCCTGTGTGATGGCGATTCAGGAGGGCGTGGTACCTCCGACCGCCAACTATCGCGAGCCAGACCCCGATTGCGATCTCGATGTCACGCCCAACGTGCCGCGCGAGCGTAAGGTGCGTGTGGCCATGAGCAACGCGTTTGCCATGGGGGGCACGAACGCAGTTCTAGCGTTCAAGCACGTATAGTGAGCGTCCATGTCGCCGCAAAGTCCTTCCGCGAGCCTTGCTAGACAGTCTGAACGCTCTCCCAGTGTCCACCAGTCAGCTCCAGGTGGTCAGATCGGTCGAGCCGCGTCTGGTCGTGCGGCCGATGCCGCCGCAACCCAATTGGTGCGTGAACTCACCAAGGCCGTTTGGCTGGATAAAATATTACGTCGCCGCGGATCGGGAGCGCCCAGGAAGCCATCCATCGAGCCGAGACTTCCGGCAGGCGAAACCGAATTCGCCGGCCTGAAGAGAAGAGGACAAGATATGTTCGAATTGAAGGGCCGCAAGGCGCTCGTCACCGGGGCATCGGGAGGCATCGGCGAGGCGATAGCCAGGATACTGCATGCGCAGGGCGCCATTGTCGGCCTGCATGGTACGCGCATCGAAAAGCTGGAGACGCTGGCCAACGAACTGGGCGACCGGGTCAAGCTGTTTCCGGCCAACCTGTCGAACCGCGACGAGGTCAAGGCGCTTGGCCAGAAGACGGAGGCCGATCTCGAAGGGGTTGACATCCTGGTCAACAATGCCGGCATCACCAAGGACGGCCTGTTCGTGCGCATGTCGGACGCCGATTGGGACTCAGTGCTCGAGGTCAACCTGACCGCCGTTTTCCGGCTGACCCGGGAACTGACCCACCCGATGATGCGCCGCCGCCACGGCCGCATCATCAACATCACTTCAGTTTCGGGTATCACCGGTAATTCGGGCCAGACCAACTACTCAGCTTCCAAGGCCGGCATGATCGGTTTCTCCAAGTCTCTGGCGCAGGAGATCGCCACCCGCAACATCACCGTCAACTGCGTCGCCCCGGGCTTCATCGAATCGGCCATGACCGACAAGCTCAACGACAAGCAGAAAGAGGCGATTATGGCGGCGATCCCGACCCGGCGGATGGGCACCAGCGCTGAAGTCGCGTCCGCGGTTGCCTACCTCGCCTCCGATGAAGCAGCCTACGTCAGCGGCCAGACCGTCCACGTCAATGGCGGCATGGCCATGATCTGAGCACGGGTAACCGGAGCCTACCTTGTCGTAGGCATCGCGCGACAGGTCTCACCGCCGGGGTTTGCAGGGCATGTGCTGCTGCATGCGGATCAAACGTCCGCGGCGCTTGTCGTAAACGGTTCATCCCGCAGCCCGGCCACGGCTGCACCCATGGCCGTGCGATGAGTTTGATACGCGTGCCGCGGAAGCGCAACAGGGGTCTCAAAGCCAGGCGCAGGCCTTTCCAGGGTCGTCATGGCGACCAAGATCCTTGCGCTCACCGATCCGCTCGGCACTTGTGTGCTTCGTCCCCCGTCAGGAGGCCGCTTCGATACGGGGTTTCGCCCGCGCATCGAGGGCGTCGCCTTCGGCGATCCGATCGCCGACACGGGGTTCAACATCAACACCATCATTGCCGATCTGAACGAGCGCGGCGCCAGGATCGCAATCCAGCACGATCCGAGGCGCGCCTTGCCGCCGCCTCTCGATCTGGAAGCGTCATCTGATCGAGAACTTCTTCTGCACCCAAGCGTATGGCAGGACAACTCCAACCAGAGCTTCGAAGCGAGCATCGACCGCAACCCTGGCATAACCCACGATGGGCCTCAGACCAAGGCCAGCCAAGATGCGAACCGGATGAGGTACCGACCAGAGACATGCACTTCGAGCTCCGCTCCTCGCTCCGGGCGTCTCACAGTCTGCAAGCGCAACACCTGCCGATCAGCTGACGATCTGTCGCCTCAGGCAACATGAGTGTGGGCGGTAACGGCCGACACAAATCCAGGAGCGCTGGGGGCCTCGCGTGGATTCGCAGGAGTAGCAAGTCGGGATGCTTCCTGCACCATTATCTCCCGCATCCAGATGCTGGCTGGATCACCGTTGTGGTTGGCCAGCCATTGGACGGCTTCGGTGAAAACGGGAAGCGGCAGTGGAAGTTCGACGACCTTAAGGGGGAACGTTCTTTCGAAGTGCTTAACCAGCCGGAAGGGCACGGACGAAATACGAGCTGTGCCGGACACCATTGGCGGCACCATGCTGAAGCCCTGCACCTCGACTTCGACACGTCTTTTTAGGCCGTGCTCGAGCAAGAACAGTTCCTCGATAGAGGGCTTGCGCCAACGTCCGAACCTGACGCAGACGTGCCTCATCGACAGGTATCTCTCAAATGTAAGCTGCCGTGGCAGCTGCTTGTTGGCGGCACAGCCCACGCATACCAGCTTCTCATCGAAAAGCGCCACGCTTGGAAACGCGCCCGACATGAACATATTCGGAAGAATTACAAAGTCGATGTCGCCGCGCCGGAGGAGCTCGTCTGGGTAGTCATCGAGTGGCAGCAATTCGAACGTGACGGCGGGGGCTTCACGAGCGACACGCTCCACGACTTTTTCAAAAAAAACGAGCGTGGCGAAATCGGAAATAATGATCCTAAAGCGTCGATCGGATCGAGCCGGGTCAAACGGATCCGAAGAAATAATCGAGGACTGGATACGCAGGAGAGCGTCGCGGACTGCGGGGGCAAGTGCAATCGCTCGTGCGGTCAGGATGCGCTCTCGACCGTTCATACTGAACAGTTCATCACCGAAAAAGTCGCGCAGCCGGGCGACAGCCGCACTCATGGCCGGCTGGCTTAGGTTTATGCGGCGTGCCGCCGCCGAGAGAGTGCGCTCGGCCAGCAATGCGTCCAGCACAACGAGAAGGTTGAGATCAAGCCCCTTGAAACGCATGCGTGCGGCTATCCATAGAGTGGATACCTTTCATCGAAACAAACGATTTTACCAGTTTTGCTGAACGTCGCATAGGGACCTCACAAGAGATGTAAGCAAGCCCTAAAGGAACTTGATGCTTGCGTGGGTGCCGGACAGCATTTCTGGCGTACGCCTTCCGGTGTCGACCGGATCGCATGTCCAGTGCGGCTAAAGTTCACCGGTGACCTGCGAAAGCCATATCGCGCCGGCTCGACGCGACAAGCTCCCCGTCATTAGGCGCTTACCTCAGGAAAACAGGAACGGACAGAGGTCTTTCCATGCGCTCTGAAGTGCAGTGGAGGTTGTGTTGGGAAAACGAGTTGCAACTGCATGAGCATGTCGAGCTGTCAGACTTCTTGCACAAAACCTATGGAGGGACTGGCACCTTCTCCGCAATGCGATTCGAAGGCGGCCGCAGTTGGTTCGGCGCGAGGCCAGAGTTCCGCGCAATTGGTAGGGACACGCACGGTGTAGCGGCACATCTCGGTCTACTGCGCCGGTTCATCAAAGTTGGCGAAATCGACGTGCTGGTGGCCGAACTCGGATTGTACGGGGTGCGTAGGGATCTTGAGGGCCTCGGCATCAGCTTGTCCCTGCGCAGTCTGTATCCGGCGCTGCAGCAGATGGGCGTTCCATTCGCTTTCGGCCAGGTTCGGCACGAAATGCGAAATCACATCCAGAGGCTCTGCAAGGTGGGGCTTGGGAAGATTGTGCCGGACGTTCGCATCCGCTCGACCCTGGCAGACATGCATCCCGACCTGCCGCCCACGCGCTTGGAGGACGATCTCCTCTTTGTCTCGCCGATTGGGCGGTCGATTGACGAGTGGCCGTCCGGCACCTTCATCGAGCGGAACGGTCCGGAGCTATGAAACATCTGGACCGCATATGTGAAATGTCCAGTCACTGCGCAGACGGCACCCAAGAGCGCAGCGTCTATCTCACGTTTGACGACGGTCCCGATCCCGTTTGGACACCGGAGGTCCTCGACGTGCTGGCGCAACACCGGACACCGGCGACATTCTTCCTGATCGGTGACGCGGCTGTAGACCGGCCGGAGCTTGTCCGGCGAATTATTGCGGATGGGCATGAAGTGGCCAATCACACGATGACTCATCGCGACCTGTCCAGATGCGAACCCGGCGAAGTTGAACGTGAAATAGTTGAGGCGAACAGCGCCATCAGGATGGCGTGCCCCCAAGCTGCGCTGCGGTACTTTCGTGCGCCCTATGGGAGCTGGACCGAAGAAGCTCTCAAAGTCTCGGCGAGCACTGGATTGGCACCCCTGCATTGGTCAGTCGATCCGCGAGACTGGTCTCGCCCCGGCGCGGACTTGATTGTCGATGCAGTTCTCGCCGGGGTCCGCCCGGGCGCGATTGTGCTCCTTCACGACGGGTGTGACTGCTCTCGAAGGAATCCACGCGACCAGACCGTTATGGCGCTGTCCCGCCTGATCCCAGCGCTGCACGACCGCGGATTCACAGTCCGACCCCTTCCTCAACATCATTGAACAAACGAGATCCTATGGACCCGCTTACCACAGCCAGTACCGTCGCCGTTTCGTGTTACGCGCTGCTCTCGACCGTTTATAAAGGCATGCAAGCGGTTTATGCGCAGCCGGGACACGTTGCCTCAAGCTCGGACGACTTGCTCGCCTTCGACCTTTGGCCGAGCGTGGATGTCATTATCCCCTGCTACAACGAGGAGCCGCGCACACTTTCGGCCTGTCTGGCTTCGGTTGCAAACCAGGAATACGCCGGAAAGCTGCACGTCTATGTGGTTGATGACGGTTCTGGAAATCGCAACGCCCTCATGCCGGTGCATCACGCCTACGTAGACGACCCCAGATTCACCTTTATTCAGCTCCCCCACAACGTCGGCAAACGTAAAGCACAGATCGCCGCGATCCGTGGTTCGTCTGGAGATTTCGTGCTCAGCGTCGACTCTGACACGACTCTCGAGCCCGACGTGATCGCGAAACTTACCGCAAGGATGCGGGATCCAGCGATCGGCGCCGCCATGGGCCAGCTGACGGCATCCAACCGGAGCGACACTTGGTTGACCCGGTTAATTGACATGGAGTACTGGCTCGCTTGCAACGAGGAACGGGCAGCGCAGGCCCGCTTTGGTGCGGTCATGTGCTGTTGCGGCCCCTGTGCAATGTACCGCCGCTCTTGTCTGATGTCGCTGCTGGATCAATACGAAACTCAGCTGTTTAGGGGCAAACCTAGCGACTTCGGCGAGGACCGCCATCTTACCATCCTGATGCTGAAAGCAGGCTTTCGGACCGAGTACGTTCCGGACGCCATCGCGGCGACAGTCGTTCCGGACAAGATGGGACCCTATCTGCGCCAACAACTACGCTGGGCACGAAGCACTTTCCGCGACACGCTGCTGGCACTGCGCCTGTTGCCGGGCCTCGATCGCTACCTCACGTTGGACGTGATTGGACAGAATCTCGGTCCATTGTTGCTCGCGGTCGCTGTACTCGCCGGGCTCGCAGAGCTCGCATTGGCAAATACGGTGCCTTGGCCAACGGCAATCATCATTGCCGGCATGACGATCATTCGATGCACCGTGATAGCTTTGCGTGCACGCCAAGTCCGGTTCTTCGGCTTTTCTCTGCACACGTTCATCAACATCTTTCTCCTACTTCCCTTGAAAGCTTATGCGTTGTGCACCTTGAGCAACAGTGATTGGCTGTCGCGCAAAAATGCCATCCAGCCCCATGGGAGCAAGAAGCCGATCATCGTCGCAAACCCGATCACCAGGGCAAATGGTACAGGCAGTCCGGGAATTGCCGGCTCGAATCGTACTGATCGTTCGCGCGATTCTGCACAGCTGGTTGAGCCTGGCGTTCTTCACAGCTCCGACTGAGCACTTGGGTAGAGAATACGTCGTGAGCTTAGGCATACATCAACGATCAGACCGAGAACCAGCCGAAAGCGACTGTAGCCTTCGACCCTTTTTTGCGCGGCTGCTACAATCGCTTTCTCTCATTCCTCAAGGACCAGCACAGGTACCAGCTGCTCTGGACCAGAACCTCGAAAGTAAGCTGCCGGCCGGCCGATTGGCCTGTTTTCAGCCTGAGATAGACGTATGTCCAATGTAGCAATCGACCTTGACCAGGTAACCAAGTCATTTGGCAGCAAACTCGTTGTGAAAGGGTTGTCCTTCACTGTGGGGACGGGAGAGTGCTTCGGCCTGCTGGGGCCGAACGGTGCAGGCAAGAGCACCATTGCCCGCATGCTCCTCGGCATGACCCGGCCTGACTCCGGTAAGATCACGGTGCTCGGGGTGCCGGTGCCGGCTCGAAGTCGCTTGGCCCGCAAGGGCATAGGTGTCGTTCCGCAGTTCGACAACCTGGACCTGGAATTCACGGTCCGCGAGAACCTGGTGGTGTTCGGGCGATACTTCGGCATGAGCACACGGAAGATTCAAGAGGTCGTTCCATCTCTCCTCGAGTTTGCCCGCCTTGAGAGCAAGGCGGACTCACGTGTCGGCCAGCTGTCAGGCGGCATGAAGCGGCGTCTAACGTTGGCACGCGCGCTGATCAACGACCCACAACTTCTTATAATGGACGAGCCAACTACCGGCCTCGACCCGCACGCCCGCCACCTGATCTGGGAGCGGCTCCGTTTTCTGCTGGCGAGCGGAAAGACAATCATTTTGACCACCCACTTCATGGAAGAGGCTGAGCGGCTATGCGATCGGCTGTGTGTACTGGAGCGGGGACGCAAGATTGCCGAGGGCAGCCCTCATGCGTTGATAGACGAACATATTGGATGCAATGTGATCGAGATCTTTGGCGGCAATCCGCAGGAGCTGACTTCGCTAATCAAGCCGTACGTTCAGCGCATTGAGGTAAGCGGCGAGACACTCTTTTGCTATGCGCCCGATCCAGAGCAGGTGCGTGGCCAGCTTCGCGGGCGCGCAGGTCTGCGGATTCTGGAGCGCCCACCAAGTCTGGAGGACGTCTTCTTGCGGCTAACCGGACGCGAGATGGAGAAGTGAATGATGCGTGAAGATCTTGCGGCGGCACTGCCCGCCAACGCGTGGAACTGGATTGCGGTGTGGCGCCGCAACTATCTGGCGTGGAAGAAGGTCGCATTTGCGTCTCTTCTCGGTACTCTCGCCGATCCTTTAATTTACCTTTTCGGGCTCGGTACTGGTCTTGGCCTAATGGTGGGTCAGGTTGAAGGCGCCTCGTATATTGCCTTCTTGGCAGCCGGGATGGTCGCGACAGGCGCGATGACCGCATCGACCTTCGAAACAATATACGCGGTTTTCAGTCGCATGCGCGACCTGGGCACCTGGGAAGCAATCCTGCATACACAACTCACGCTGGGCGACATCGTTCTCGGTGAATTGGCGTGGGCAGCCACCAAGGCCTTTCTCGCAGGCACGGCAATTACCATTGTTGCTGCTACGCTGGGCTATGCGGCGTGGACGTCCGTGCCCTATGTGCTGCCGGTGGTCGCTCTCACCGGCTTTGCCTTTGCCAGCCTCGCAATGGTCGTCATCGCGCTCGCGCCCAGCTACCACTATTTTATATTCTATCAGACGCTCGTCATCACACCCATGCTGTTCCTGTCTGGTGCGGTCTTTCCAGTCGGCCAACTGCCAGGCGCCTTTCAGCGCGTCGCGGCCTTCTCCCCGCTGGCGAACTCTATCGACCTGATCCGTCCGGTAATGCTCGGCCATTTGGCAGACAACGTCGGGCTGCATATCGGCGCACTTTGTATGTACGCCGTATTGCCGTTTTTCCTCTCTGCTGCGCTGTTTCGTCGACGTCTGATGCGTTGATGCTGCTGCGACCGGCACGAGAGGATTGAGTCCAGTTCAAGACATAGCAGCCGAGCTTGTTGTGCCCTGGTCTGCCCTAAACCCTCGCGACCGCTACTAGCTGGAAACACATAGCAATGACTCACCCCACGCCTACGCCTCAGCCTTTTGTGATCCTTGCGATGCCAAGGACTGGCACACACTATCTCGAGGAATTGCTAAACGAGCATCCGACGGTACTAAGCAACGGTGAGCTGCTCAATGAGTATGATGCCAATTGGCCCGGGAAGGATCGCCTGCTACGCACCGATCGTGAGCTCCTCGAACAAGCCTACTTGCGCTATCCCACGCCAGACTACAAGAAAGTGACGCATGTCGGCTGCAAGATCAATGAACCCCAATTTCGCGAACGCCCAGCTTTTTTTGCCGAACTGACTCGTTGGCCAGCCCTCAAAGTCATTCTCGTAACTCGAAATATATTAGAATCGCTACGGTCCTTTGCACAGGCAAGACAAAGCGGGCAATGGCTGAAATTCAGTTCGGACGCCGCTCGGCCACCGCGCGTCCGATTGTCAATCGCTGACTGTGAGGCTTACTTCAAAGCCGCGGACGATTTCCACGCGCGCATTGAGCACTCCTTCACGTCGAGCCAGCTGCTCGTAGTGGAATACGAGAGCCTCCTTCACGAGCCCGCTGCTTGCTTAGGAAAGGTTTGGGATTTCCTGGGCGCGCCGACCATCGAGCTATCTGATCCAGCCAACCTTCAGCGCCAGGAAACGCGAGCGCTAGACCAGACCGTGCAGAATTTTGATGAGTTGCAGCTCCACTTCGCGGATGGACCTTACGCCCGGTTCTTTGAAGCGGGGACTCTCTGACTGGCGCCGTTCTCGGTTCACGGTCGCAGCCTAGCTTCTGTGCCATCTGATCGTGGTCGCTTCCCTGGGTTGGCTTCTCCGGCATCAACGAGGACCGCTTGCCTCATACAGAGGTGAACCCGCGGTGGAAAAATGACGATGCCCAACATCAGGTTTCACAAGCTTGCAGCCATTGTTGTGCTCATTGGTTTCGCGGCGTGGATGGCGACAGGCGAGTTTTCGTCGGTCGGCAGCGTAGCCGCCAACAAAGCCAAGGCAGCCGAAGCCGAACAGGCCAAGGCGCCGGACGCGGCCAAGCCGAAGACGGCTGAAGCCGAGCCGAAGGCACCGCTGCGCACCGTTGCGGTGGTGACGCCGCCACGCAAGACCTATGCACGCGCCATCCGCATTTCCGGGCTGACCGAAGCCGACAAGCGGGCGGTGCTGGCGACGCGCGTCGCCGGTGTCATCGACAAGCTGCCTGTCAAGCAAGGCGATCACGTCAAGACGGGGGATCTGGTGCTGATGCTTGCGGCGGAAGAAAAGATCTCGATGGTCGACAATGCAAAGCAGTTGGTGGTGCAGCGCCAGGCCGAGTTGGACGCAGCCTTGCGGCTGATGAAGACCGGCAATCTGCCGAAGCTGCAGCTCGACACCGCGCGCTCGAACCTGACCTCGGCGCAGTCGCAACTGGAAACGGCACAGGCCGAACTTGACCGCAACGAGGTGAAGGCGCCCTTCGACGGCGTTATCGACCGGGTGCCGGTGGAACTTGGCAGTTCCATCATGCAGGGCGGCGAGGTGGCAACCATCCTCAAGCTCGATCCGGTGATTGCCCGCGGCGAAGTCAGCGAGCGCGATCTCGGCTACCTGAAACTCGGGGACAAGGCCACCATACGGCTGGTCAGCGGCCAGACCGTCGAAGGCACCGTGCGCTACATCAGCCGCGACGCCTCTTCGGCGACCCGCACCTTCCGCGTCGAGGTTGCCGTCCCCAATGCCGACGGCTCCGTGCCGGCCGGCATGACGGCGGAAATCGCACTCAGCGCGCTGCCGACCGATGCGGTGCTGCTGCCGCGCTCGGTGGTGACGCTCGGCGACAAGGGCGACCTCGGCATCCGTGCCGTCGGCAAGGACAACAAGGTTGCGTTCTTCCCCATCGACCTCGTCGACGACACGCCGACCGGCTTGGTGCTTGGCGGCATCCCTGCCGATGCGCGCATCATCGTTGCCGGCCAGGAACTGGTGAAGGAAGGCGATGAGGTCAAGCCGGTCGAAGCCGACCAGGCAACCATCCAGAAACTGCTGGGCGAAGCGACCGCCGGCACGCAGTAGCATGGGGTACGGCGGACAGACCCCGGGCGGGGACACTTGGCTGCGACGCAGCTCGTGAAATTCAAGAACAGGCGTTAGCCATGGATATCGTCAGACTCGCAATCAACAATGCCCGCCTGACCATTTCGGTCCTCGTCTTCCTTCTGCTCGCCGGCTGGGTCGCCTATCAGTCGACGCCGAAGGAAGCCGAGCCCGACGTTCCGATTCCGATGATGTATATCAGCCTGATCTATCAGGGCATTTCGCCGGAGGATTCGGAGCGCCTTCTGCTGCGGCCGATGGAAAGCAAGCTGAAGAGCCTGAAAGGCCTCAAGGAAATGCGCTCGGCCGCCTTCCAGGGCGGCGGCTATGTGCTGGTCGAGTTCCAGCCGCAGACAAATCTGGCGACGGCCTTGCAGGACACGCGCTCCAAGGTCCAGGACGGCAAGGCCGACCTGCCGCAGGCGGCCGAAGAGCCGGTCGTTACCGAAGTCAACATCTCCGAATTCCCCGTCCTCGTCGTCACCCTGTCGGGCGAATTGCCCGAACGCGTGCTAGCCGCCGCGGCGCGCGAGTTGCGCGACCGCATCGAGGAAGTGCCAGGCGTCCTGGAGGGCTCGTTGCAGGGTTCGCGCGACGATCTTGTCGAAGTCGTCATCGATCCGATGAAACTGTCGTCCTACGGGTTGCAACTCGATCAGCTGATCGGCGCTGTCGGTGCCTCCAACAGTCTGGTCGCCGCCGGCAATATCGAAGGCTCGGAAGGCAAATACGCCGTCAAGGTGCCGTCACTGATCGAGACGCCCGAGGACGTGGCGGCCTTGCCCGTGGTCGCCGGCCCCAATGCCGTGGTGCAGGCCAAGGACATCGCGACGATCCGCTCGACCTTCGCCGATGCCACGACGATCACGCGCCTCAATGGCAAGCCGGCCATCGCCATCGAAGTCAAGAAGCGCATCGGCGCCAATCTGATCGACACGCTCGCCAAGGTCAGGGAGGTGTCCGACGCCTACGTCAAGACGATGCCGCAAGGCATGAACGTCACCTACACGCAGGACAAGTCGGTCTTCGTCAACCAGTTGCTCGGCGATCTGCAGAACCACGTCATGATCGCCGTCATCCTGGTGTTCATCGTCATCCTCTACGCGCTGTCGGGTCGTGCCTCGCTGCTGATCGGATTGGCCATCCCCTCATCCTTCCTGATCGGCATCCTGTTGCTGGCGATGATGGGCTACACGATCAACATGATCGTGCTGTTCAGCCTCATCCTGGCTGTCGGCATGCTGGTCGACGATGCCATCATCGTCACCGAGTTCGCCGAGCGACGCATGAGCGAGGGCATGCCGAAGGAGCAAGCGTTCGCGCTTGCCGCCAAGCGCATGGCTGGCCCGGTCATCGCGGCGACGATGACGCGCATTGCCGCCTTCTCACCGCTGTTGTTCTGGCCGGGCATCATCGGCGACTTCATGAAATATATGCCGATCACGCTGATCGTGACGCTCTCGGCCTCGATGCTCTATGCGCTGGTCTTCGCACCGACGCTGGGCGCCATATTCGCCAAGGCGCCCGCCCATCACCCCGACGACAATCGCGACGGCTGGTACATGGCCGTGGTCAAGCAGGCGGTGCATTATCCCATCACCGTGCTTGTCCTCACCGTGGCGCTGTTGTTTGGCGTGGGCTACGCCTATTCGAAATTCGGCGCCGGCGTCGAATTCTTCCCGAATGTCGAGCCTGACTACGGCCTGCTCTATGTCCACGCCCGCGGCAATCTTTCGCTTGCCGAAATGGACGCGGCCACCAAGACGGCGGAAAACCGGCTGCTCGGCTGGCCGGGCGTGAAGTCTGTCTATACCCGTGTCGGCAAGACGCAGGGCGGCGGCCAGGATGTGTCCGAGGACGTCGTCGGCGTCATCCAGTATGAATTCATCGACTGGCGCGAGCGCAAATCGGCCAACGATATCCTGAACGATTTGCGTGGCGTCATGGCCGGCATTCCAGGCGTCGACGTCGAGGTTCGCGTTCCGGAAGCCGGCCCGCAGACGGGCAAGCCGATCCAGATCAGGCTTTCGGCCGTCGACCCCAAGGGGCTCGACGACAAAGCGCGCGCGGTTGCGGCACGCATCGGCAAGGTGCCTGGCGTCATCGACATTTCCGACGGCCTCCCGCCGCCCGGCGTCGACTGGGCGCTCGAGGTCGACCGTGCCAAGGCAGCGCAATATGGCATCAGCCCAACCGCTGTCGGCACAGTGGTGCAACTGGTGACCAACGGGCTGAAGCTTTCGGAATACCGGCCTGCCGGCGCCGACGACGCCGTCGACATCAGGCTGCGTCTGCCGGAAGACCGGCGCACGCTGTCGACGCTCGACGAGCTCAGGGTGCAGACCTCGCAAGGCTCGGTGCCGATCTCGAATTTCGTCGTGCGCAAGCCGGAGCCGACGGTCGGTATCCTCAACCGTATCGACGGCGCGCGCACGGTGGTCGTCCAGGCAAACGTTGCCGCAGGCGCCCAGGTCGCGGCCGTGCAGGCGGAGGTCACCAAGGCCGTCTCCGGGATGGATCTCGGCAGCGGCATACGTTGGAAGCTGGCCGGCTCGAACGAAGACAGCGCCGAGGCCAGCGCCTTCCTTGGCAAGGCCTTCGGGGCGGCGATCTTCCTGATCTTCCTGGTGCTGCTGATGCAGTTCAACAAATTCACCAGCGTCTGGCTGGTGCTGTCCTGCGTGGTCATGGCGACGATCGGCGTGTTCCTCGGACTGCTGATAACAGGCGAGACGTTCGGCATCGTCATGTCGGGCATCGGCGTCATCGCTCTGGCCGGCGTGGTGGTGAACAACAACATCGTGCTGATCGACACCTATGACCGGCTGCGCGAAGAGGGCTGGGACAAGATGGAGGCCGTGCTGCAGACCTGCCGCGAGCGCGCGCGCCCGGTGGTGCTGACGGCGGTATCGGCCATTCTCGGCGTGCTGCCGATCGCCTTTGGCCTTGGGCTGGAAATCTTCCACCACGAGACGACGATCAACGCGCCGTCGACGCAATGGTGGATTTCGCTGTCCTCGGCGATCGTCTTCGGCCTGTCCTTCGCGACGGTGCTGACGCTGGTGGTGACACCCTCGATGCTGATGGTGTTCACCCGCGCCAAGATCAAGCCGGGCGCACGGCGCGGCTTGTTCAGCCGGCTGTACCGGCGCGGCAAGGGTGAGATCTCGTCGGATGCGCAAAAAGCGGATGCCGGTCCGGAACCAGCGATCGCCTTCCCGAAAGCCGCCGAATAGGCACGCTGCATGATTTGAATGGCAAAGGCCGCCCGGAACAACGGGCGGCCTTTTGCTTGTTTGCCCCGCAATACGGTGGGCAGTGCCTGACGCAAATGCTCTTCGACTTGCGTTCAGGTCCTTGGGAAGCGCAGACGCGTAAACTACGACCTCTCGGATA
Source organism: Mesorhizobium sp. B263B2A (assembly GCF_020165775.1). NCBI lineage: Bacteria > Pseudomonadati > Pseudomonadota > Alphaproteobacteria > Hyphomicrobiales > Phyllobacteriaceae > Mesorhizobium > Mesorhizobium sp. B263B2A. Next base: position 155,629 of record NZ_JAIUIU010000008.1, on the reverse strand, counting down.
GCGGGCGTCGGACAAGAATTCTGGCGCTCCGATCCGCGATTCAGGATTACTAAAGCCCGAGCTTCCTCTTCAGTTCCGCGTTCTCCTTGCGCAGGCGTTCCGCGAGCAGGCTCTTCAGTCGCTTGTTTTCTTCCTCAAGCGCGACGAGGTCCTTCAGATCGTCACCAACCGGCGCCGGCGGCGTAGCTTTCTTCCATTGATAGTAGGTCTGTTCCGAGATGCCGGCCTGCTTTACGGCGCTCTTGTGGGTGGCGCCGCCACTGATAGACTTTTGTATGAGGGCGAGCATCTCGGCGCGCTCCTTTTCAGAGTAGGTCTTACGTCCGGTCGTCGCTGCTGGTGCTTCCTCCGCCTTAGACGCCGCGCTGGCATTCTTCCGAGCAGCTGGCCTAGGCTCAGCCTTCGCCTTCGGCGACCGTTTGGCCTTCTTCTTTTCAGGCATCTCCACTTTGGCTGCCGGTTGGGTTGTAGTTGTTACTGGTTCAGCGTCCAGGGAATTTGCCATGAGATGCTCCGCTCGCGGTTTGTGCCTGTGTTCAGCATCAAGCGCTACGACGCTTGAGTCAACAAGTCGATGATTTGGCAGATCCATCTCCTCGAGTTCTCTTCTTGTCTCGGCCGTTGCTGCGGTAAGATCGACACCGCTCCAGATGGAACCACTTCGCTTTTGAGAACTGCGCTTCTGTCTTATCTCGACCGTGAATGCCGGGGGCTGCCGCCTCATAGGTAGTTCCTTGTTGAAAACGAATTGCGCTGGAAGTCGCGGCAGGCGACGGGTGAAGGTCCGGCCGATTCTTCTGCAGTCGAGCTATATGCATCCGACCGCCCGAGCAAGACCTGTTGGTGACGTACACCGCGGACCATAACGATTCCTGCGAGTACCTAGAAGCAAGTAGGCACTATGCCATCTCTCGATATCGACCAGGTGGCGGAGTCCGCAGCATGCAAAAACTATCTATCGTGTCTTTGATTGTGCATCGACGGCAGGGGTACGAACTGAAAGGAACTGCTCAAGAGCCGATCCAATCTGTCTGTCAGTTCTGCGGGTCACGTGCCGGGACGGTGTAACTCGACGGGAGAAGCCGCTCGCGAGCGCGCGCTCAACAGCGCGGCAGTGAGCGAGCGGCGTAGGGGGGGGTTGGCGTGAAAGGGATTGAAGCGTCGGGCTCGAGGCCTTTATCGAGCGGGGGTTACATTCGCTTCGGCAGCGTGGAACGACACACGATCGATGTCTTTGAGCTGAACCCCGGACGTTGCGAGGCAGTGCTGAAGAAACCCCAAATCGGCTGGGCGCAAGCTCGCTTGACTTAGATCGGGCTACGCTAATGTTCGCCCCTCAATCAGACATGGTCTAACACAAAAGTTTCGATAGCCCGCCCCCTCAGCACCAGATCCAAGGTTTCGCCTTGCCGACCCATCTACTTGGCAGGGCCGCCCAAGGCGGTCCATGGCCAGTCTTGAAACAATGGCGACCCGCAAAGCACCTGCATGATCAGGGCACAGGAGCGATCTCCAATGACTTCTCCGCTCAATTGCCTCCGCGCCTCAAACCGGAACTCGCCTGAGAAGCCCGCGTCGGATGAGATCGATGCTGGCGGCAAATGCGCCTGCAAAGTCATTTAACGCATGGACCTCCTCCACAAGCTCAAAGGAGAAGGGGCCCGAATAGCCGCCATCGAGTAGCGTCCGGATTTGGCTGCAATTGTCCGAGCCGCCCAGGATGCGATCCGGGCGAATCCAGAAGGTTGGATCGTTTATGCTCGAAATGTGCACGAGACCGGTCAAGTCGCAGAAGAAGGACGTCTCGCTGGCAAGCGTGTGGTGGAATGTATCGTGGACAAGCCGGAAGGCGGACTGGCCATCAACCGAGGCAATGGCGCTAGCCGCTTCTTTTTTCGACCGAAGTGAGGAGGTCTGGAACCCAAGCGGCTCGATATACCCAACGAGACCCCGCGACTGAAGTATTGGCTTTAGCGCCTTTAAGGCGACGCGGAGATTGCCTTGGCGCTCGGCATTGGCGGACCGCGAACCGTCGTTCACCGGCACCAGCATGAGCGCCTGGGCGCCGCAGGCGGCCGCATAATCGGCGAGCTTGCTGGCCTCGGCTTTGCGGGCGGGAGTCCACTCGTCGAATCGCTGCAAGGCGTTGACTGAGATAATCGTGACTCCCGCTTCGGCAGCGGCAGCCCGGATATCCGCCGACGGCTTGCCGCGCACAACAGCCTTGCTGCAAGGATTAGTCCGGACTTGCACGTCGGTCAGACCGAGATCGCGGGCGAGTGCGAGGAACGTCATGACGTCAAGCCCAGGTGTCGCCATATGGTCGAGCGCAAACCGAAGCGGCGCCAGGCGCACGGAGTGGCGTTCTTTCATCAAGGCGGCCGCCATTCGCGGCTCACTGGCCGTTTCTCGATTTTCAAGGCCGAAATGTTCGGCATAGGGAGGCGAGCCGGTCGAAGTCACCCGCTCTCTATTCATAGGATTGTCTATCATTGTGAGCCGACTTTCACGCAACGGGTACCACCGCGCCTCTTGAGACATTCATCTGCTAAGCGAAATGACCGAAGATGGATCCAGCCTACCCAGCCGCTTCTGCAGAGTGAGTACCAGGCCGCAAGGATGCTGAACCGCTCCGGAGCCAAACTGATGTGGCCGGCTGCTCCGCCGTAGCGAGGTGGACGGCCAGTGCAATCATAGGGCCTCCCCGACCTCTCCCTCAGGCTCTGATTCAATCCAGGACGCGCTGCTGTGCGGCCTTTAATGGCTCTGGGCACAAGGCCAACGCGTCGGCGAGCGTATTGAACGCAATCGGGGCGACCGCCGGCGAGACTGCGGGCGACAACATAGAGTCGCCGAGCACCAGGCGTTATCGCCAGCACAAAAGCCGCGGCAAGGCGTGGGGCGAGTTGCGTCAAATTTGTCATGGTGGTCGATACCAACGAAGTTTATGTTGCTAAGGGATGAAGGAGGCGACCTCACGGTCAGATGCCCGCTCGCTCGCTGCGAGGCCCGCAGCCACTCCGGCACGGTCGGCCGCGTTCCGATTCTGGCTCATCTTGCGCTTGCCCTCGATCCTCGTGATCGACATGCGCAGACCCACAATTCCGCGGAGTTGGGCCTGCACGAAATCCGACGGCGCATCCGACACCGCCCAGGGCGAGACGCGCTCACCCTCTTGGTGGTCGGTCAGGCGATTCACGGCCTCCAGCAGCCTCCCGGTGTCCTCGAAGAACTCGACCGGGCCATAGGCGTGGACGGTGACGTAATTCCAGGTAGGCACAACCTTCCCGGTTTCCTGTTTGGTCGCATACCACGCCGGGGTCACGTAAGCTTCCGGCCCCATGAAGATGGCCAGACCGTCGCCCAGCGGGGGAACACGGCACTGTGGATTGGCCTTGGCGAGATGGCCGTAGATCACGCCGTGCTCGCCCTCGCTTTCATCAAGCAAGAGGGGCAGCGGCGAGGCGAAGAGTCCCTCGGCCGTCGCGGTGACGAAGTTCGCCAGAGGAGATGCGCGGACGCTCGCCCGCAGGAAATCCATATCATCATCGCGGAAGGCGGGAGGGGTGTACATCGGGGGAACTCCGTGTGTGCGCTGCAGGTCGGGATACCGGCAATCTGACCCTCAGGAAACAGCCAGTTAATTACAAATGAAGTCGTCCAGTTGGTGAAGTGACCTGGCGAGCCCAGATCATCGGGCCAACTATCTTAGTGGCCCAACAGTCGTAGAGGGCCGTGTGTCCAGCTTGCGTAGCCCAGCAGGACCTGTGTGACGCCGAGCTGGCGCCGTCCTCCCGGGTTGGCAAAATTAATTAGGACACAGCATGTGCCGCCGAGCCGCTGGCGGTGTCGGCGGCAAGCTCGCGACCCGCAGATATGGCTGCGTACCGATCTGCTCGGGAAGTTAGCCTTCGAAGGAGGCGGAGAGCTCCCCCGACGGGTGAGCATACGCCTCTCGATCGACATCTCTGATAGGCTTCCGTGCTGCCGGCCTGCCTATCAGGCCGCGCATGCAGGCCAGCTCAGCCGCGATGACAGGGATGGCACGTTCCTCAACCGACCCGCCTGGCGGAACTGGCGACCGAGGCTTTTGCGGTGGTGATTTCCTGTTCGTAAACCTTACACCCTGGTGCAAGCTCTCTCAGACCGCTCACGAGCATCTTAGCTGCGTCCTCGAGCGCTCCCTCCGGCATCGCTGCTAAGCTTTCCAAAATAAACCACATGCGGCCGCCCACCGTCTCCAACCGGGTGCGCGTGCCCTGCCGCCAGTTCCAGCGGCGACATGTAACTGCCAGATCGTCGCGCCAGATGACCTCCCCCTTGGAAGGCTGTTCGACGACCGCTTCGCCATTCAAAACAGTGTGGAAGCACTCCGTTCCTTCCGCAATTGTCAGCCGTGGTTTACCGACGTATGCATCGAAATTTTCGCCGCCGACGGGTATTGCGAAACGCAGGCTCACTGCATTGTAGAGGTCAACGACAGGATTTATCGATGGGATGCGGCCGTCCCTCTCCACCCGTTTTTTCAATGCGTGCGCCGAGCACGGCGTCCGGTTTGGTTTTGCTCCGAATCGGACGTATGCCTCCGCCCAATTGGCTAAGTGCGCTTCTCCCCAGGCGGGTCCTCCCGCTCGGACGAAATCGCAAGCCTCTCCCAACACGTCTCGAGCCATGACGCCTCGCGCACTGTCCTGTGCATCAACAAGAATGCTGATAGCGCGAAAGTCAGGTGCGATCTCTGCCATTTCCTCGTCGATCAGCGGAAAATCCATCAACGCTTTCTCCTTTAAGCCGGCCGCACGGCGCCTTGCTTCCACTGGATGTAGGAGTCTCGTCGAGAACTCTCTTCGCCAGGTCGCAGGGTCAGAGTACTGCCCTGGACCCTGACTGGGCGACAGGGCCAGTCATGGCAAGTCTTGCTGATCCAGTCTGCGATCGCTGCCGGCGTGACTCTGGGGTCACGAGCCAGGCCTGTGCACCGTCAGGCCGGTTATTGAGGATGTTGCCGAGTGCTCGCAAGGCTTTTTACCCGTTGAACAGCGCCAGTAAGGAGCCGAACGCCATTCTCGATCTGCCGAATGGTCAGGGCGGAATAGCCCATCACCAGTCCAATCCGGTCAGCACGGCCTTCATCTCGAATGTATAGTGATGAAATCGGATGGATGCCCACCCCGACCCGCCGCGCCTCTTCAACCAGGATGTCCTCCAGCGAGCGAGAAAGATCCTTGAACCAGACGACGACATGCAGCCCTGCATCAGCACCCTCGATGACAATACTGTCTGCGAACGCGCGTTGAAGGACGGCAAGCAGCGCCTCTCGACGCTCGCCGTTGAGACGGCGGACGCGTCGCACATGGCTTTCATAACCACCGCTCTCGATAAGTGAGGCCAGGGCCTCCTGTTCGGCAACCGGAGAATGCCTGTCGAGAAGCTGCTTGGCCGTCGCAAAGACATCTTGCAACTCGGCCGGAACCACCAGGTAGCCGATGCGCAGCATCGGCGACAGTGTCTTGGAGATCGTCCCAACATAGATCACGGAACTGCGGTCTTCCAGCTTGTGCAACGGGGGCACCGGACGAATGTCGTACCGGTACTCGCCATCGTAATCGTCCTCGATGATATAGGCGTCGTTGCGCCGAGCCCATTCGAGAAGCTGATAGCGCCGCGAAATCGACAAGACGCCGCCGAGCGGGAACTGGTGCGACGGGGTGACATAGGCCAGCCGCGCCGGAATTTCCTGCAGCAGCTCCGTCTTCATGCCCTCGCTATCGACGGCGACGGCCACTGGAGTGGCTCCTGTGCTGGCAAAGACCAGGCGCGCCATTCTATAGCAGGGATCCTCGATCACGAAGCTGTCAGCAGGATCCAGCAGCAGACGCGCGCAAAGGTCCAGGCACTGTTGTGATCCACTCACGACGAGGATCTGCTCGACCCGGCAGCTAAGCGTTCGGGCGCGCCACAAATATCCCTGCAACGCCTGGCGCAAGCGATGCGAGCCGCGTGGATCGTGATAGGCCAGCCTTCCGGTACTTTGTGACATCGCCGCGTTCATCGCGCGCTTCCACGTCAGTGCAGGGAAATCAGATGGTGCGAGGTCGCCGTAGCGGAAATCGACCTTGAGACGGTTGGGGAGGTAGTCGGACCGTGGCGGACTGGCGCGCAGTCGCTCGCCGTAACTGGAAAGGTGAATCGGGCCAGTCCGTTTCGGCACCGCGCTGGTCGCTTTACTCCCGACTAGCGAAGCTGCAACGCGAGGTCTTGCGCCTTGGATGACCTCAATGAAACCCTCGGCGACCAGCTGGTCATATGCCACCGTCACCGTGGTTCGCGACACACCGAGTTCATTTGCGAGGCCCCGGGACGACGGCAGTTGGCTGCCCGTTTCATAGATGCCGCCCAGGATCTGCTCGCGAAGAGCTTCGCAGATCTGGCGCGCGCCCAGACCTTGAGGGCGAGCTGTCGAAGCGGCAGGAGAAGGCTGGACCATTTCTTTCATCGCCAACTGAACGTTCCATCTGAGTTAGTGTGACGGCATTGTCCCCGAAATCAAGAGGGCTAAAGCCGATGGCCAGCGCCGAAGATCCGCTTGAAAACGAGGCAATATCAATGCCATTCCGGAACGAGGTCGACCTCGCATTTGCCACCCGGGTCATCCATCACGGCTACGATCCGGCCGGCTTTTCCAATTCCGTTCAGACGCCTGTGTTTCTTACATCGACCTAGATTTGAAGGCGTGGCAGCAAACGAAGCCGCCGCAGCCCTTGGCGGAAGACTTCTACGCACGCGAATACAACCCGACGACTGGGGTCCTCGAAAAGCGGCTCGCCAATCTCGAAGGAGCCGATGCTGGGCTGGTACTCGCCTCGGGGATGGCGGCCTTCGGCACGCTGATCCTTTCGCTGCTTTCGCAAGGTGACGAACTCATCGTCCACAACACCGTTTATGCCAATGCACTCGCCATGGTCGAACAGGGCCTGCCGCATTTTGACTAAGGTCGTTGCCCTCGACCTGTCAAATCCCAGTAATCTCAAGGGGGCCATCACCGAAAAGGACTCGGCTCGTTTTCTTCGAGACGCCGATCAACCCGTTGAGCCGTATCCTCGACATCGCTGCCATTGCCAAACACGCCCACTCTCGCGGCGTGAAGGTCGCGGTCGACAGCACCTTCGCCTCGCCCGCCCTCCAGCGTCCGCTGGAACTCGGAGCTGACATCGTGATCCATTCGCTGACCAAGTACATCAACGGACATGGCGATGCGCGGGGCGGTGTCATACTCGGCGATGCGAAGACATTGCACCTGTTGCGCGAAACTGGCCTGCGCTATCCGACCCGGGCAGCGCTCTCGCCCATGTCCGCGTTCCTGATCTTGCGCGGGCTGAAGACACTCACGCTGCGTATGGAGCGTCACAGTGCCTCTGGGCTCGCGGTCGCCCAGGCGCTCGACGCACCGGGCTGTGGCTTGGGTTAGCTATCCGTTTCTCCGCTCTCATCCCGACCATGAGATCGCGCGCAGACAGATGTCGAACGGCTCAGGCATGTTGGCTCTCCAAACGGGGTTCGAGGGCGCGCGCCGTATGATGGACGGTCTCACGTTGATCACCAGGGCAGTCAGCCTTGGCGATGCTGACCGTCTCATTTATCATCCGGCAAGCCTGACCCGCTCGCGCAAGTTAATCTGCAAGGACGCGCATTTGCCTGAAGCAGTCGGCGACGACCTCATGCGCCTGTGGGTAGGACTTGAAGACGCCGTCGCTGCCGTCACTATCGCTTGGCGTAAACCGCGAGCGGGACTCGTCCACCCGTTTCGTCCAGCGCCTCGGAAAAGCCCGACGGCGTTCCTCGCGTGACAGATACATGTAAGTGCCGGTGCTGCCGAGCAGGCCGATGGAATCCACCTTTGCTGCACAGGGCGCCGATTTGATCACCGATCTCAAGCAGGCGAACGTGGGCGCTTTGCGCACCGATGAAGCGGTAAAATATGCAAGTGATGCGAAGGCCCTCGGCGCAGCCGCGGGATTTTCGCCGCTTTGTCCTACAGTCCGCTCACTGAGGACGAGGTTTTCGAGCATTTTTACGACAGTGGCGCGCGAAAGTGGCCTTCCGATCGTGATCTACGACGATCCTGCAAACACGCATTTTCGCTTCACGCCAGCACTCATCCGCGTCTGGGACAGCTGCCTGAGATCCTCGCTATGAAAAACTCAGCGGACCGGGGCGATGCTATCGAAGGCCAACTTGCGTACCAGAAAGAAATATTGCCGAAAGAATTCTCAATCGGCTACAGCGGCGACTGGAACGTCACGGCGGCCCTGATCGCGGGCGCCGATGCATGGTACAGCGTCCTCGGTGGCATCTTGCCGGAGCCCTGCCTGGGGATCGTCAGAGCGGCTCGGCACGGCGACCACACAGAAGTACACGGGTTAGACGCTACGCTGGCCCGGTGTGGGAGCTTTTTAAAACGTTCTCGAGCCTTCGCATTGTCTACGCTATCGCAGAGCTCCTCGAAATCTGTTCCGCCCAGCCCCCACGGCCAATCAAGCCGGTTTCCGCTGCCGCGAAGTACCAGGTCGCCGAAGTCCCGGCCCGTTTAGGATCAGGTGCCCCAATCGTAAGCCCCGCTTTCGAGTGGTGTGCTGACCACCGACGGATTACAGCTCTCGACCCCTACCCAGCGAGCTCACCGTGTGTGCCGAGGGAGCGCAGCACCTCCCGTCCCTCGGGACCACATCCTTGCTCAGCGGCTTGCGAGGCCAGCTCTCACTGCGGCACAGTTCTGGCAAAATGTCATCGTCCGAGCATGCTACTCCTCCTGATTGTGTCAAGTTTAAATCAAATTGTCCTATGTATGTTCACCGTTGCGCGACACTGACCTCGTAGAGGGCTGACGCGGCGGCTACTGAGAGGTTAAATGAAGAGCGATTTTTCCGCGGCCCGGGTGCATTTAGATCGGGCGTACCACTATCTTGGTGGTGATGACCCGATGAGCCAGACGGGGCGTGAAGCCTTGGACGCTATAATTGAGGCGGTCGCCTTCGAAGAATTCAAACAGCCCCGCCAACAGGCGGAGGTGCTACCATTTCCGGATGTGCGTCGCTTCTGAGACGATCGCCCTAGCTATTGACCTGTGGAGCAAATCCTCCCTGCTCCCCAGGCATAACCGGATGGGTAATAGCCATGAAGGCCTGGGGCGCGCATCCACGATGCCGGGCAGGTAGCGAACCCCATGGCCGGGGACCACGCGGTCGATTGGGCCAAGGTCCTGTCCGAAGCGCTGAGGAGAGTTTCCTTTCGGGCGAGACCGTGACGTCTGTCGCCAGACGAGGGGGCGTGCGCCGGCGAGCCTCGGCGTGGCGCGCCGAAGCGGTGCCGTACGCCGTTCGGCGGCCTTGTTTGTTGAGAATGCCGGCGATGACGGCGTCGGGTATGCGGTGCAAGCCCCCGCAGCAGCACCAGCGTGTGCTCGTCCGTACGACGAGGAGCGGGCCAGCGGGCCGACGCACATATCTACTTTGAACGCTCCGGCTGGCCCCCGTCTGGAAAAATTCCCGAAAATTGGCGCGATCGAAGCTTTTGAGCGGTGTTCGCTATAACCTTCACATCAATCACCGCGCCAATCCGTCAGGCGCGAGGCTCGCGCGGGCAAGTCGATGTTGCATTAGTTAATCCTCCGGGGAATCCGCAAAAGCGCCGGCAGCAACAGCAGCAAAAGTGAGCCAGAGCCACATCTCAGTGGAAACCGCCGGTCAGCTCTCGTCGAAATTCGACTGCAATGTCTTCAACCAGCTCTCTTTCGTATCCCCGGCACGAAGATTACCCTCCAGCACAAGCTCGGGGACGGTTTCAATTGTCGCACTGAATTGCCGACCAATATTTGCGATCGCCCCATTTTTGTCTTGCTTGTCAAGAAGCTCTACAAGCTGTCTCATATCAGTTATAATACATGATAGACGCTCCGGCCGTTGCAAATCCAAAAGACGTACATATCTCGTTCGGATGTTGAACTCATGAACGAGATCCAGCATTTTTCCATTGTTTCCACCCTCTGCGATCTTCTCATAAAATACCTCGAGGAACTCCCCAAACAAAATACAGTCGTTAGAGCTGGGGATCGTAGGAAGCGTCGACCACGGCTTGGAATGCTCATCTGGGCCTTCCCTGAAAACACCCTGAAGTATTGCGTTGGCAACACCATACTCATCTGATAATTGCTTTGTATCCAGCTTTCTTGTGTAGTAGCCATTGCGAGGAGATCCGACGATGTACTTTTCGGTTTCGATCTGAATCAATGCCTCGCGTAACGGGGTAACGCTCGTTTTCAGGGTAACGCTGATTAGACGTGGGTCGAGTCGCGTATCGGGGGGCACCTTAAAATCGACGATAAGTTTCTTCAATGCTTTATAGAGTCGATTGGCCTTGGACCGATCCCATCCTGGTGTATCTTCGTGCTGCCTATACATGCCTTCTCCTGGGAGAATGGTTTCTGCTATTCAAAGAAGCTTGGGCTGCAGCCCCACTCCTGGTGTCCCTCGCCCGCCCGATCTGCCCTTACAACCCGGGGGAGCCGGTTAGATGGGGCTGATCCTCGTGCGCGCAAGTGACATTTTTGCCCCACGGGGACATTTGAACCTCGCCGCCACATCAAACGGTGAGCCAAAGCGGCCGCTTTGAAGCTGGCCTCAGCGAGCTTCGCCATGCCATCGGTATCGTTCTTGTTTCGTTAAGTTTCGCTTAAGGCGCACCAGAACCTGGTCGTCGCCGGCCAGACCGGGATCGAAAGTCATGGCTGGCCTGCGCCTTCGACCGTCAGGCGGCACGGCTCGATCATTCCGTGCTCTACCTGCGCGTTTTACGGCTCTCCGAGGGATTTGCGTTCGCCCGCATTGATGGCCGCTGCCGCCGCCTCATCTACAAGCTCACGCGCGTGCGGCTCCTCATCCTCGACGACTTCGGAACGCACTCCCTCATTGAGGAGCAGCACTTCCATCTGTTCGAAATCGTCGAGAAACGCTATCGACGCAAACCACCCTGATCACCGCCTGTTGCCAGATGGCATCATCGCCGAGCTAAATATCAGGGGCCGCCGCCATTCTCGACAGGCTCGCTCACCGCAGCGCTCCAGTGCGAAAGCAAAGCCGCTGCGTCTCCTATGAAGTCAGTGCGTGTCGCAGCCTCACTTTGCCAGAGCGCCGCCTCTATTCACTTCCCATGGTATATTAGTGAACAAATGTCCGCGTACTTAGCATCACGTCGTTCGCTGCCTGCAGTGCCTGCCCCCGTCACCTTCCGCCCTTCCATTGTGGAGAATCTGATCCAAGTGGCCAGCCGAGGTGTTCATGGGGCGCGCGATTGCGGGTAATCCTCTACGCTCCACTCGTCATTATTGCACGTCCGATAGCCAAGGCAATTCTGGGCAGCGCTGACATTTCCGCAAACACGCGCCGCACGATTTCCTCGGCGATCCGCTCCGGGGTCGACGTGGGCTCGTCTTCGGCCGGGACGAACGATGCCATGCCGGCGAGGCATTCGCGCAGCATGCGCCACGACCTTCGCCGCAGCGGGAACTGGCTTCATGTACATGCGCAAATTAGTCCTAAAGAAGATCGAGTGCGCGATCAAAATCATCGTCGACACCAGACGCGGGCACCAAGCGCTAGATTCCTTCCACCGTCATGATTGCTGACAACGGCCTTTGGCGTAGAAATTGGCCCGCCACTCGATCGGCGATCGAGGCACTTGGACTGCGGATATCAGGTGCAAGAGGCGGACTTGACGCCCTGACGGGCCGCATTTTTGCCTGGACGCGCCGGCGCGTCTGGAACGACCCGATCGCGAACGACGTGTGGCAGCGCTTCGATCGGGTCGACCTTGCGCCGGCCGATGCGGTCTGATCCTGTAAGCTCAGGCGCCCTCGACCAGCGCGCGCCGGGCATGGGTGTTGCCGGCCGTTGCGATGCGGCCCGCGCCAGACGGTCTCGCCACTCGATTGCTCGCCGGGACCAGGCCGAAGTAGGCCATGAGCCGGCGTGGATTGAAGAAGCGGGTGAAGTCGCCGACTTCCGCAACCAGCACCACGGCATTGGCTGACGCGATACCGCGTATTGCCTGCAGGCATCACCCACCGAGCGCCGGTTCATTCCGGGATCGGCTGAGTATCTGTTACTGGACCTGCTGCAGGCGCCGTTCCGCATCATGACGGCATCGACGTAGTCCTGAATCCGACCTGCTGAGCGGGATGTTCGAAGGCCAATGTCAAAAGCAATCGGCAGCAAGCCATTCGCCAGGCCGCCCCACGCTCTTGCTTATGCCCGTGACGCAGCAGAAATCGCGAAGACGTTCATGCGCTCGCGTCAATATCTGTCGCACGACGGGGCTACACAGGCGATCAGGTCGCGAATGGCTTCGTGATCGTTATGGGCACCCAGACGGGGGTCAACTCTCCGGCCCGATTGCGGCGGGCGAGCATGGTGGCATCCCGACGGTTTATCTTCACCCGATCGCCGGCCGCCTCGGAATCAGCGATGACGCCACCACGTCGCAGCGATGACTCAGGCTTGTGAGTTGGCGATAACGGCCATAACCGCACGCGCCGGTCTCCTAGCCAAACGCTAGCGGCTTGCCGGAATGCCCAGACGGTTGCAGAGCTTTTTGATGGCATCAGTGTCATTGGGAATCTCGCCGAAATATTCCAGCGATCCGCCGCGTCAGCTCGCTGCCACCGCGATCGAAATCCGCTCCTTGTGAATATCCACATATGGCCCGCCTCTTGTGCATGAGGCACTGCGCCGGCCAGCTGGCTTAACCCTCGGCCGTTGCTTATCGGATGACGGGCCACCCTCAGGCCCAGCAGTCATAAGGGGTACGTGGAGTCGCCGCGGCTCCTGACGCTATCACATCAATCCAGAAGTTGAACAATAAGTCAGACTATCTTATCAATAGGCTCTTATGCCTCTTCAACTGTAGGCGACATGCCCGATTGCATCGTTTCGCGCAAAAATAGTCGGATATATTTAGAAATATACTTATATTCTCTTGCCTTCTAACTGGCACAAACCTATCTGCTGCAAATGCCGGTTCTACTGATCCAGGCATTCCACTCGACCAACATTCAAAGGAATATGTTCATGCCCCAAACTGAACCCTCTGCGTGGCAGAAACTTCGTCAACATTTCTCCCGCACTCCGAAGTCGAAGAACTGGGGCAAGCGCATCGCAATCGGCGGCATTGCGGTCGTCACGCTTGCCAGCGTCGGCGTCTCTGGCGCGCTCAGCCAGGGTTACGGAGGCGTGCAGCGCTTCGACGTCGGCGGCGGCCACGGCGGACCCGACATGCACATGCAGACCGGCCTCCGCCATGGGACGGGCTACTGCGCGCATGACTTAGGGTCCAAGCTCGTTGATCTTGACATCACGCCCGAGCAGGAAGAAGAGTTGGCGGCGATCACCGACCAGGTCCATAACCATATTCGCCTCATCAAGCAGGGCTTAATCCAGGCGCACAATGATCTCGCCGAGCTGCTCAGCGCGTCAACCCTCGATCCCGACGCAGTGGAGGAGGTGCGCGCCGAGATTGTCGAGTGGGCCGGCGAGGCTTTGCGCGCGCTGACGACCGATCTGCTGGATGCCACCGAGGTGTTGACGGCCGAGCAGCTTGAGCAGTTGCTCGACGATTTCGGGGATCTCGAAGATCGCGGATAAGCTCTGTACGAGCACAGGTTCGAACGGAGCGGACAAACGAGCATGGCGGACCAGGTCCTCATCGTCGATGAAGACAGGCGGCTGTCCGCCATGCTCGCGGAATATCTGACGGGTTACGGGTTTCGTGTGCTAACGGCGGACACGGGGGGGGGCATTGCCGACATCGCGCGGCAGTACCCCCCAAGCCGTAATTCTCGATGTCAGACTGGTCAGTCTACAGCGGGCCGAATGTGGGCCGTGGCAAGATTCCCCCCGGTTGGCAATCTGCTGCTTTCAGTCTGAAAGATCTTGCCCGTTTGCTCGCCGACAACAAGCCTGTGGTGTTCCTTGCAGGCCGCGCAGAGCTTGGTCCGCGTGCCTTGGGAGGCAGAAGCATTCTGGCGGCTGCGACTTCGCCGGAAATGAAGGACCATCTCAACAAGATCAAAGTGCGAGAGCACTTCCGGCCGGTAGCGCCAATATGCTTGGAGGATCGTGCACCTGACATGTTTGACCCCGGCACGCCGGATCCTTACATGCTGTTCGACCACCGAACCCGTTCAGAGTGGAAAGAAATAATCCCGGCGGTCGTCCATCTCGACGGAACTGCGCGACTTCAGACGGTTTCAAGAGCTTCCGAACACCCAATTTGCAGAACTTCTCATAGAGTACGAGAAACTCACGGGCATTTCGCTGCTCTGCAACACGAGTGCAAATCTCAATGGACGTGGTTTTTTTCCGGATGCTGCTGCCGCCTGTGAGTGGGGCTGCGTAGACCACGTTTGGTGCGATGGGTTGCTTTTGACCAAGACAAGTCAATTCGAGGGCTGACCGAGCCGCAGCCAAGGTTCCTGCATCGCCGGCGTTGAGCGCGGCTGCGACAATCATCGGGTCGCACATCCATGGAGCTGTTCCTTGGCTGGCGTCGATCACCACATAAGGTCACGTGGGCACACAGGCTAGCGTGCCGTCTCCTTCCTGAGCCGCCGGGGTGACATGCGACCGATCATTTCAACGTCGTAGTTGGCGTCATCGCAAGAGTATCCGGCGGCCTGAATGGTCTAGATCACAGCCTCATCGAGGAACGGTTCGTTGCACGAAATCGCTCGTAGGAAAATGGCGACAGGTCCAGTGTCTGAAACCCGCCGCGGATGCATCAATAACGTTCAATGGAAGAACTGACCGGTCAGGTTCGTTGCCCGCCATACCTCAGGGGTGAGCATCCGACGCCTCCCGATGCGCCGAAGGCCGACGTAAGCCACTTTAGCAACGTTGGACGGATGAACGAGGTTCGATATCCCGAAGCTTGCGCTTCCTCTTGGTTTCCGCAATCCTGACAGGATGCGACTTTCGCGTATTGCTTTGCGCTGGCAACAGTTCGGTTGGGCCAAAAGCCCGCCGCTGCGGTTGACTGAAAGCCGCCATTGACTGTCGCTGCGCCGCGACCGTCCTCGAGATGCGTGAGAACACTAGGCGCGCGATAGACACGCTACACCCTTCATCGCCGCTGAGTTGGAGAGAGCAAAACTGCGCAGAGAACGGCTCCAAACCCGACAGTGACGCGCAAATCCTTTGCTGAAGAGCTAGAAAGCGCCTCGCAACTGAGGATGCGCTCATCAGCATTGCTGCAGAGATGAAAGTGGGCGGTCGGAGGTCATTCAAATCGTGTTGCGCAAGTGGGAGCTCAAGCGGCTTGTAGAAGCGAACACCCGGCTAAGGACACTGCACGATAACAGGCGTTTCGTGCTCCGCGATGCCAAACAGTTTCAATTCGACAATCCCCAATTCGAATGCGACCGGGACGCCCTTTCCGGCACCAAGTGCTCGGTAGAAACCGGTGGCGAACGCGATCGCCGCCTCGTCACTGATTGTCGTGCGCATGCCGATGACGAAGGGGACATGCCGGGCAATCGCAAGAGCCTGGTTTTCAGAAAAGCAAGCGTTGAGCAGGACACACCGGACTTTCTCGCCCGCCGCCGCGAACAGCGCGGCCAACGCGTCGGGGTCGATTTCGTGGCTCGTGCCATCGGATGCTTCCACACAGATTGCACCATCAGCAGTACCGTGGCCGGAGAAGTGCACATAGGCCGGTTCGAGCTCAAGCAGTGCCCGCACCATGTCCTTGGCACGGACTGCTCCGCGTGCTTGGAGGTCAAACCGCTCGCGGTATCCTGCCGTTGCCAGCTCTTCTCGAATGTCCCGCAATTCCCTGTCGAGCCGCAACCGAGTTCTGTCCGAGGGATTGGCCGCTAGAAAGAGTATCCGGAGCTTCGTAGCCGTCTCGACAGCTAGTGCGCTCAGATAGGTCACATAGTCCATTGTACTGTCGGCCCAGAGCGCGATACCATCGAAGAAATCGGCTTCTGCGCGTTCGTAGCGACGCTGCGCTTCCTCCGTCCCGAAATGTTCACGCGAGACAGTTGGGTTGCGCGAATCTCTGATCGCCTGCGCGAACTCACGGCACCCCTTCCACTGCTGGCTGGAATCCCCTCCGGTCACCCGTCTGGCCTTCTCCCGCACAAGGCTTTCAATCAGCTCGACCTCCGCGTCCCTGGGCCATTCTTCGGGCGTGATACCCGTGTCTTCCTTACGGTAGTGTCCAGCGGTACGCTTCGCCCTGGCCTTGAGCGAGCCAATAAGGCTTTTTAGCCCACTTCCGTTCGCGTCGATTTCCGTCTTAGCCACGCTAATCCCCAATGCAGCGCATGCCGAGCAATGTACCCGTCGTGAGGCGCGAGCTTAACCTTAAAGCGAGCTGTGTTCGCCTGAACCGATTCGAGCCGACGTCTCTTGCGATCCGCTGCCGCCACCACCTGCCGATGGGATCGCTGGGATCTTCTCGGCGGAGCTGCGCTTCCTAGCGCCAATGCCGCGGCCCGCTCGAACGCTGTTCGGTCGCCACGAACTTTCAGCAGAATACCCCGTCGCCTTGATCGACCATACGTCGCCTCGTGGGTCGACAATTGGTAGGCAAGTTCATACGGTTTAGCTTCCAGTTCAAGAGCAGTGATGGAGAATTGCATGAACCAGCCAACTCTGCCGCCTTCTGAGCGGAATTACTTGAACTTTGTCCTCAGAAACGCGAGCCAGGGAAGCGAGGAGGCCTAGGTCCGATGTTTCAGGCGCCACGGTTTGATTGCCCCCGGCCAGCCCTTGCTCTTGGCTCGACCGCACCCATTCTGATTTCGGAGTAGACAATGTCGCGCATCGATAGCCTGCGCAGCGAACTCGCTCGGCTTAAGCAATCGGAAGGGCGGCTTCGGAAGGAACTCGCCGGGCACGAGGCAACAGTTGCTTTGGCGCGGAAAGATGCCGGTTCGAAGCGTCAGTCGGCGGCGCGGTCCCGCAATGCGTCGTCGATCAATTCCTATCTCCGCTCGGCTGTGTCACTCGACCACAAGGCCACCGAAACCGGTAAGAAGGCTGCCGCGGTCGCCGAGAAAATCGGTCGCAACGCCAAGGACCAAGCGAGGAAGCAGGCAGCGATCGCTAGCGCGGAAGAAGACCTGCGCAAGGAACGCGAGCGCGCCGACAAGAAGCGCCGACGTGAGGAACTCACTCACGCGCGTCAGGTTCACGGGCTCCTGCAGTCGGCCCCGCATCTCGCGCGTATCCCCGAGCCCAAACCCGAACGGCTCCGAGTCCTCTACGTCACAGCCAATCCCGAAGCGACCGAACGCATCTACCAGCGCGACGACGGGTCAGTCGTCGAGGAGGGCCGCTGGCTCCAGACCGACCGTGAGGTGCGGGACGTTCTCAAGGCACTCAAGAGTGCGCTGCATCGCGATCTCATCGATCTCGAGCATCTTCCGGCAGCGACGTTCGCCGATCTGATCGATGGGACAAACGAACGACGTCCGCATGTTATCCATTTTTCGGGTCATGCCGCCGAGGGCGCCTTGCTATTTGACGACGGGCTTGTCCACAGTACTCAAGCACGACCGATACCGCTGCAGTGGATTGCCGATCTGCTGGCGGCAACGACAACGCCACCGATTCTCGTTGTCCTCAATGCGTGCGACAGTCTCGTCGGCGCCGAAGCGCTGCTCGAAACGGTCCCTGTTATTATCGGAATGCGTGGTGAAGTCGGGGATATTGGCGCCAGGGTATTCGCAGTGCGTTTTTATGCAGCGATCGCTGAGGGACAGCCGGCGGGGATGGCTTTGCAGCAGGCCAGACTTGGCCTCAAGGACGCCTTGCTGCTGGACGACGCCTCCTTGCTCGAGTCGTTGTCACGATCGGGGATAGACCTTGATCAGGTTGTGTTGGTGAAGGGGCAAACGCCAGCCGCCTGAGACTGATAGTTCGTGCCGGCGCGTCCGGACCAAAATGGAACTGGGGGACTGATGAGTAGCGACGACAACGCTGAACGCGACAAGGGTCTCGTCTTTGTGGATACCGCTTTCGACCGACGGCCCGCGACCCATGTGATGATCATTGGCGTCGGCGCGTTTCAGAGCAAGAAGCTGAAGCCGGTTACTTCACCGCCGATCTCGGCACGCGCTATCGCCGACTGGTTTCTCGATCAGAAGGCCGGATTCACCAACCCGGAGCGGCCGCTCGGGAGCCTTGCACTGGCCCTCTCTGAAACGCCCCCTGGGCAGGCTGGCGCCCAATATGCAAGCGTAACCGTGCCACGAGCGACGTTTGCCGAGGTGAAGGCTGCAGTGAAGGACTGGGTCAAGCGGGCCAATACGCACAAGGACAACGTGATGGTGCTGTTCCTTTCAAGCCACGGCGAGAGCTTCGGTCGGAGGACAGCCTTCTTACTTGAAGACTACGACACAGACCCGCTTGAGCAGACCGCCGGAATGACCGAGATCGAGCAGTTCATTACAGCGCTCGAGAACGCTGTGCCGACGTCGCAGCTGTTATTGTTCGATTGCTGCCGTTTGAAGACCTCGTTGGGGCTGCCTGCCGAAGAGGAGTTCGGCACCAAGCTGATCTCGCTTTCACGAGCGCGGGACGACCACGGTGGAACGCGCCACCAATGGGCGCTCTGCTCAACTAGCCTCTATGAGGAGGCCGACGGTCGGCGCGATAAGACAACTGTCTTCACCGACAGTTTGCTCCGAGCGCTCAACGGTGCCGCGGCCGACGTGTCGGGGGCACGCTGGCCGGTTCGACCCGGCATTCTCGTTGACCGGCTCACTCAGTTTCTAAGGCTCTTTGCTCGACCAGACGGGTCGTTGCAGACGCCGGCGGGCCGAGCCGCTGGAAGCTTTGCGATCACCTATCCTGGCGGCCTTGATCGGGTGAAAACCTATGTCAGTCTTTCCGATCGAGCCCGATGGCCACGCTGTCGCACCGTCATCTCAGACCATCGGGAGGTCGTGTCTACGAAAACTGCGGGCGAGGCCGCGCCCTTCTTCGCGGAGTTTGACCTCGAAGAACTGAAGACAGTGACGATTTCAATTGATCGGGACGGCAAGGCTCTTGGGTCAGAGATACTTACCCCTCGCGCTCCCGTGGCATTCGTCGAAATCGGAGCGGTACCGACCGTCGAAACCGCCTCGCCAGTCCCGCGTCGCGGCCCCGGCGCCGAATTGGTTTTTGAGTTTACTGCCGCAGCGGAGGTAGGGGCCGGCTTCGTCGTCGCATTGTCGCGGCGCGACGGCAACAACCCCGGTCCACTGAAACCAGTAGTCGGCGGCACTCGCGAAAAGCTGCGCCTTGACGTCGAGCCGGGTGCCTACAGCGCCGTCATTACGCTTCCCGACGGGACGAGCGTCAGCAGGGAACTCCAAGCCGAGCAAGGCGCGAGTGTCCATAGCCTGATTGTCAGCGGCCCTTCCCTGCATGAATGGCTGGGGTATGCGACCTTAGCCGGCGCGCTTCTTGCCAGCACCTCAATATCCCAGGGGCCAGACGCGGTCAGCGCACCTCGATTTCCACAGCAGCCTCTCAACCCTAGGGGACCGACGGTCACCAGTGTCGCCCGTTCAATGCCGGCCCCCTCGTTCTCCGAACTCGTCGGGGTAATGGCCAAGCCGCGCGACGCAGCCCGCCTAGGTGCGGCAGGCCCGCGAACACCCGCCTTGCGGGAGGCAGCGGGCGATCGGGACTTTCTTCGCTTTGATGTGCCCGAGCACAATCCTCTGGTCTTCGAGGACGCCTACACGCAGCGCAGCGGGCCGCTCTGGGCCGTCCTTGGATTCGGTACCCGCATCGAAGCGGCCTTTCTGCCGCAGTTGGGCCGGCCGAGCGACCCAAACGAATGGTCCGCTCACCTAATCGTCGCCGCCGCTCCAGCAGAAGGGCGAGCCGCGACGTCGGGCATCGTCGAGTCATACCGATGGTCCGGCCTGCTGGCGTTCCTCGCTTCGCGCGACTTCGAGCGTGGCTCCGAGGTTCTCAAGGTCATGCAAGGAGAGGTCCGCGAGGCCGTCCGCAGCAAGATGACCAACCCGCTTGCGGCCGTGGCGGGTGCTCTAATCGCAGTGGGAGCCGGAGCATCGGAGCTTGTGCCACGGCAATGGCTCGAGAACATCACCAACCGGTTTCCGCAAATCCCCGACGGGCCTATTATCCTGGCGCGTCGCCTGATGACCGAGAGGTCGCCCGACTTCGATCGTATCTCCGAATTGCTCGAACAAGGGTTCAGCCGCGGCGTGCCATTTTTCTCGCTCACCTGCGACTGGCTGGCCCGCGGTCTTGAATCGGTTCCTGGGTCGCAGGAGGAGTCTTCAGAGGAGCGAGGGCTGGTCCGGCGGGTCGCGGCTCGCGTCGATCCGCAACAGGCCTTCACAGTGGTCAAGCTTACTCCATGAGGTAGCTCAATGTTCACACTCACCATGAATCCGGCGTCTGAGGGCGATGCGCTTGTCCTCGCCTGGGGCGATGAGGACCATTCGTATCACGCCCTGGTCGATCTCGGCCGCACAAAGGACTACGGCACTGCCCGGCCTGCGCTAAAGGAGATGAGCAACTGCGAACTCTTCGTAATCAGCCACATCGATGCCGATCACATCGAAGGAGCCATGCCTTTGGTGCGCGAGGCGGCGGCGCCGTTCAATCCCAAAGAGGTGTGGTTCAATGCCTACCATCAGCTTGTCGAAGCGCGTGACCGCATTACAGCGGGTCTCGAAACCGAGCCACTCAACGCCGAGCAGGGCGAAAAGCTTTCGTCCGGCATCGATAAGTTCAATTGGAAATGGAACTCCCGCTTCGCCAGCCGCATAGCCTCACGTGGGAGCCCGGAGGCAAGTGGCGAAATTAGCTTCGCCGGGCTCGCGATTCGCCTACTCTCGCCCAACGATGCAGATCTTGCCGCGCTGATCCCGCGTTGGATGGACGAACTTGAAGCCAATGGACTCCGCCCATTCGACCCTGACCACGGAATGGGCGAACCTGGCTCAGGCCGCGAGCCCTTGTCCGGGCTGGACGTCGAGCAACTCGCCTCCAAACGCTTCAAGGAAGACACCGCCGCGCCTAATCGCAGCAGCATCGCCTTCATTGCCGAGTTCGGCGGTCGCCGCGTCCTTTTGGGCGCCGATGCCCATCCGGGCATCATGGAGCGCGCTTTGCGGGAGCTCGGAGCGAGCGAGGCCGAACCCTATCCCCTCGCTTGCTTCAAAGTCTCCCATCACGGCAGCAAGGCCAATACCTCGCCAGAGATTCTTAGGATTCTCGATTGCACGGCATTCGCCTTTTCGACGGATGGCTCGCGCCACAACCACCCCGATCCCGAAACTATCGCAAGAATCCTTGTGAATGACCCGGTGCGTCAAAAGGTTCTCTATTTCAATTATGCGCAAGAGAACACCACGATCTGGAACGACCCCGAGACAATGCGCCGCTTCAATTACCACTGCGTGTTTCCTGCCCAAGGCGAGCAGGGCTTGGTCATTTCTATCTGAGGGGAGTGGTCGCGTTCTCTTCCTCAGGGCAAAATCTGGGCACGGTCATCGGTCTTGTGATGATCATTACATGCCATGTTGCCGCATCGCGATCTGTTGGCCAAATGAGGTTGGAGCGGGCGTGAAAAAGCCATCGCAACCCCTGCCTTCCTATCGACCGCAGCCATACGAAGGCTGTTCAGGACCCAGTGATAGCAAGTTCCTCGTGCAATGCGGCGTACAACATATTCCCTCTCGCGTTCAACAAGGATACGAGTTCGGCTTCGGTTGCATGTTCGACTTGCTCTCGACTTCCATATCCGTTTTTCCACAACTCGAGGATTTCGCCGCGCGCTAAGACGATAGGTAATTCAGTCAAGGAGAAGGCTGCGCCGGGTATTCCAAGGTCAAGGCGTTTAAGCAAAGTACTCACCTCATCGGGATCATCAGCTCGACCAAGAACGATCGCAGCTATTCGGAGCACCGAGTCCAACAGGAAGCGGGTACCGTCAGCAAAACCCCTTATGTCGCCATGACGAATGGGCGAAAACGGATTGGTGGTGTAGCCAGTCTCAATATCCGTGATTGTAACGCCTTCGATCCAGTCCGAAACGATGAGCGCACGTTTGCAGCGACCGTAATATTTCACATCGCTTTCCGCACGATGCCATAGGGCACGCGCCACATGTTGGCCAAAGCGTTGCGAAACTTGTTGCTGCCGTTGCGGCTCACCGCGTCTTGTTTGAGGCGTGTAGTCTTCATCGCGTTCGGGCAGCGCTTCCAATAAAACGAGAACCGTCTCTAGTCCTATCGAATCCGGCGGCAATTGGCGTAGCAGCTCAACAGCCTGCATACTGGATTCCAAGCTGAGGGGTGACTCGCCGCAGGCGCGCCCTAGAGGCGTTAGCCTCAGCCTTCCATCGCGCTCATCAATCAACCCATCGTGCTGCATCCTCGTCATCAAATTGAGGAGCCGGGTTGACATGCTGCCGCGCCAGGCGGGATCTCTCAGCGAGGCAAGAAATCCTCCATAGGTGTTTGCCACCAGATCGACAACTGCATTGCTTGGAATATCCTTTACCTGCGCCAGAAGTCTAACGACCCACGTGCCCGGGCTTCTTTCGTCGAAGGAAGACTGGATGCGTTCGGGACGTCCCTGAACGTAGCGCCGGAAGAGATTCTCTCGCTCCATGCCGGTGTCGGCGAGAACTATGGCTTTGCCTTCTGTCTCGTAGCCCAGGCGACCTGCACGGCCCGCCATGTTCTTATACTGAGCGACAGTGTAAGGCTGCGGCTCCACTCCGCGAAATTCCGTTTCCGCCACGATGACGGTCGAAGCCGGCGTGTTTACGCCGGCAGCTACGGTGCTTGTCGCCACCAAAACCTGAATCCCACCGTTTGGGTCGCGAAAGCCTCTCTCCACGATCATGCGTTCTTCGCGATTAAGATCACCGTTGTGAAAGGCAACGCCGCCGTTGAGCGCGCGGCGAAGGCGTTCGGACATATCCGAACGATCCATTCCCGGCAGCATGTCCGCGATTGTTTGTGCTGGCGGCAAACCCAACTCGGCCGCGAGATATTCCGCGCAACCGGCGGATGGTCCTCTCGCGTTACGAAAGACGATGACCTTTTCGCCCTGACCGGCGAGATGCCGAACCAGCGGTACGAGAACGTCTTGGGAAGATGGCTTATCCCGGCGCTGCCGTATCTCGCAGCGTGCGAACAACTGCGCGACCTCCACCTCACCATTAGGACGCTGCAACTTCCACACGCCGCTCCGATCAATGACACCTTCTGTCAAGGGAACCGGACGCTCGGTCGTAAGGAGAAGTTCACAATCAAGCCAGCGCTCAAAGTTGTTTGTGTCGCCGATTACCGCACTCAGGGTCACCAACTGAGGTGCAATCCCCCGCTCGCGTGCGCTCAAAAGATTGGTGAGGATTAGCTCCACAACCATCCCACGACCCGGCTCTGTGATAAACTGTCCTTCGTCAATCACCACCAGACCGATTTGGTGAAGGATGTGCGGAGAGGAAACTGACAGAGCCAAAAACTTCTCATAAGTGAAGAAGGCTATGTCGTACTTGCCCCTTAGAACGTCGCCAACCTGATCTTGCCAATCGCCGCTGCATCGGGCGATGCGCAGATTCAAAAGGTCGCCATAGAGCGCAGAGAAATCTTCGAATTTTTCATTGACCAGCGCTTTGTAAGGGAGGAGGAAAACCGCCTTCTTTCCCTCGCCGATTGCTTTCAGTGCTGCCATCTCGCCGACAAACGTTTTGCCGGCACTTGTCGGCGCTACGACGAGAAGAGATTTTCCATCGAGCACGCCATGGCTATTCACAGTGGCGATCTGCAATGAATTCAGACCGGCGGGGAAACGATCGCTCCAAGCGTTCAGCGCATTCTGAGGAATTCCGTAGGCCGAAAGCTCCCCAATTGGACCTGAAACAGTGACCGTGCCCCTTTCGGGATAGAGCGCGCGGTAGCATTTACCGCGCATACCTTTCGGCAGGGTTAGCTCTCCTTCGACATGACCGAACATCACCGGAGTCTGTTCGTAACCGAATCGGGCTGCGTTGGCGCGGACCATTTGCACAACGCGGTCCACCATCGCAACCACGCTCACCGGCCCATCACTCTCCAGTATGCAATCCAAAATCGCCTTCGTAAAAAGACCGTGGCGTGTTTGGGGGTCTTCGAGGGCCTCCTCGTTTGGATTGCATGCAGCGAAAAGAATACGGCCCTGTCCACCAACTTCGGCGAGCGGCATCCCCGCTGCGCGCGGAATGTATCCGACATCCAGAACGCGTGCCGGCGCGCCACCGCTAAAGCAGCAATCTAGCAAAAGCAGGACAGCGCGCGCTCGCGAAGTCCGAAACTTCGCGGCAATCTCCGTCATGTCTATTGTCGTTCCCGGAACGTCGTCAGAGCGCGTATCCGTTAAAACTAATCGGTGGTCTTGCGTGCCGTGGCCGGCAAAAAACAGGATGACGACGTCATCTTCTGATGCACCGTCGAGCACATCGTCAAAGATGGCCGAAACCCTCGCATAAGTCGCGTCGTGGTCAGTGATAAGCGTTGGCTGAAACCGGTCAATAGAATCCGACAGCACCGCGCACATAGTCGAAGCATCACCCACAGCGCCGCTCAGTTCCCGCGCAAGCGGATCAAGATGTTTGTTGATTCCGATAAACGCTGCGCGGATCATGGTTAGGCTCTGTGCACCGCAATCGATCCGGTGGCGGGGCGTTCGTATTTTTTCAGCGCCACGGGCGGAAAAGTTTCTCTTTGAACGACTTGCTTGTTTCCGATTTTTTCAAACCACACGCACCACACGCCGTCCTCGTCCGTCATGCTCGTCTTGCCTACTTGCTCAACAGTCATTTGAGGACCCCCGGATTTCAGTTGAACAACATCACCCGCTGCAAATTCAGACATTTTCATCTCCTTGTTCGTGATTTGTCCCATCGTAACATTTTTTTGCGGTAGGCACTCCAGCGACTCGTTTTTGGAGCAATTATCAACAGGTGATGCACCAAGGCTTTACGGATTGAGTGTATTCGGTCGCGAGGGCGAACTTGCATAGACAGCGGTGCCGCCCATCAAACAAGCGGCAATCATATGCGTCAGCGAGTGCAGTCCACAAATAGGTCTGCAACATAGACGTTTCCGCCGTTCCGTCGAGACGCCAACCAAATCAGTCAAACGAACGGAATATGCTTCCGCAAACCGATCAGCGCTTCGATCGCCGCCAGCCCGCTGTCATGGCCTCCGCTTCTGAACAGAACCATCTTTCGCCTTTGGCTTCGGTGATTTTGGTGACGTTGTAGTACTTCTGTCCAGGCACGTGATAGATGCGCCGCCGTTTGCTGATATGTTGCCTTTGATATTGCAGCCGGAGTTGCCGTTGCCAATCGCAAAAGCGGTGCCGGCGGCGCTTGCGCATCGTCGCCATGCTGCGCCCGCCAGTCCCATGGCGGCAGAAGCGTTCCGACCCAAAGACCGGTCTTCGACGCCTTCGCTTTGGTCTGTTGTTTTGCATAGGCGCCATCGCTGTATTTTGGCCAATCGAGCGCTTGGCCGTGCTCGAGCATCCAGGCGGCGACGCTCGACCGTCGGCGCGCCTGCAGTCACCAACAAACCGGCCGTAGCGACCAAGTCCCGAACGTACACTTGACCGGCCTCGAGGCTGCTAGGAAGCCGTCCAGCGCTTCGGCGGAACGGCGCCCGCATGGATATTCGAATCCCTTGGCGTCGTCGCAGTATTGCCGGCTCTCGGGCGCGTCGATGCCATTGAAGCGGACACGCTGCCCATGGATCTCGATCGTGTCGCCATCGATGATGGAGGCGACACCGGCAATCGGCGCTGGAGCCGGCTTGGTCAGATTCAGTAGGTGACCTCGGGCAATGAGCCGCTGTGTTGCATGAAGAACTGCGCCACCAAAGCCGAAGCCGCGGCTACCGTCACGTAGATCACTCGCAAAGGCATGCCAGCCCACCGGCGCGGGCGATATTGCTTGGCTCCGGTGCGTTTCAGCCACTTGTCGGACCGATTGTCGTAGCGAGATCGTTCCACCGTCCTGGCCGCTTTCACTCGCACCCGATGCCGTCGCGATCGCGATCTAGTCCGTTAGGATCACCGTTGGTGATTTTCACCCCATGGGGTGCGACCGGATTGTTTCCCTTGCCGCCTGCGCAGTCCAAATCAGCACCGCCAGATGGCACAGCTGCGGCAGTTGCGGCCACGCCTCGATACCTGTTGACGATTGCTGCGGCGCGTACGCCGTCGCCCTCGATATGGGTGTTGTTGCTGTTGGGATTGAATGGATCGACCGTCTGCAAAAGCATGTTGGCGTGGTACGCATCGCCAGCGGCGAGCGTCACCGAAATCGTAATTGTTCAAATAGTCGGCTGCGCAGCCCGAGATAAGTACCACGGACAACACGCACGAAAATTCGTGCACATGCATGAATGAATTCCCCAACCCAAGAAGGATCATGCGCTATTTGTCTCTTGCTGTCGAATCCAGAAGAGGTTTCGGCCTTCCGTGAAGGCACCATTGTCGTCATTGCCGTGTCGTCTCAGCGATGTTGGCTCTGGGGAGGAATACATGCGTGGCGCGCTCGTCTTTGGTTCCGTTCTTTCATTGATCCTATCATCGGCTCCCGCCTTGGCCTGGTGGGACGGCGGCCCCATGCAGATCGCCGCCGTGGCCTAATCAAAGCTGAGCGCACAGGCGAAGGCCAAGGCCGGTGCCCCGATCAAACTGAACCCCGACTATCAGAGCTGGGTCGCCGGCGTGCCGGACGACAAGAAGGCGCAGTATGCTTTCGTTCATGCGGCGGTTTGGGCTGATGACATCAAAGACCCTGCCCACGGCTACACCAAGGACGACGACACGCCAACGGGGCAGAACATCGGCTATGCCGACAAGAACATGCATCGCTACTGGCACTTCAAGGACATCAGCTTTTCGACCGACGGGACGCAATTCTCCGACGCCGATCCGATCAACGCGGTCTCGCAGATGAAACTCTTCGTCGCCGCGCTGCCGGCGTCAGCCGCTACCGACGACGTGCGCCCTTTTCTTTTGCTTTCAGCGCTTTAAGGGCGGCGTCCGTCAGCAGCCCAATGGTCTCCTGAAAAAGTACCGTCAGTACAATTTCAAGGCTCGGCAGCAGGAAATCCCTTTTTCCAGTGCCTTAAAGGGCAAAAAAGTACCGTCACGAGCCTCTTTGGTTGTGACTGTACTCAGAAAAATCCTGGCTCAGCCAATACGCCATCGGCGAGCCGACTACCGCGCCACCAATGATCACGATATCATAGGCATTGCGCGAAGGGGCTGTGTAAGGAGGGATTGCCACGACTGCTCTCCGTTTTCGAGGTTGAAGACGGCGATCAGACCGTCCGGGGCCCGCGCCAGCAGGCTGACATCAGGATCCATCCGAAGAAGGCGCACGAAGGCGCGTGACGCTCCGTCGGTGGCCACGCGTGTCCAGCGTTCGACTTCCTAGCAGCAGTCTGGCCGTCTACTTATCTGGGGTGGCGGTGGATCACCCTGCCCTGGATCAGTTCGCGACCCGCCTTGCCCGTCTATCGTTCGCCGCTTAAGCAGGGACGGTACTTTCTTCCACAGATAGCCAGTGACATGACAGTGGCTCAGGAAGAGAAATTCAAGGCCGCTCAGCTCCCGTCATTCGCTTCGAGGATGGGGAGCAGGTCGTGCGTCACGCCAAATTGCACGATTTACGGGGTTGCCGCCCAAGAACCGTATCTGTCCTGTGGCGGAAGCTTTGGAACAAGGGAAGTTGGGATCAACACCGAGCGAATGCTTCAAAGCAACTCCGTTGGTGGTATGAAGCAGGCGGTGTCGGGCGCGAGGGTGTCCACCATGCGTCCAGGTGATCCTCAAATGAACCCTCTGCACCGCTCGAGGCGCCCTTCGGGAGTTCCAGGCGGCATTTCTGTTCAATAGCTGAGCCAAGTCTGCGGGCGTTGGAAGCTGTTAAACCTAGATCACCGGAGGCATGCTCCGCGCCACCCTGCTTGGTCGCGCCATGATCACGCAGAGGGACTTCCCATTCTATGCTTCGATCGGGAGGAGGATTGAACCTGAATGGATATCCGGCCGACCTTCGCGCTGGTCTAATCGCCGCGTAGAATCTTCGCCTCGAGCGCGGCCGCAACGAATGCCCGCCTTGCAGTTGGCGGATGAGCCTCACCACGCAACACGTGCAGACAGGCATCCATCGCTGCATTCCGCTTCTTGGTCTGAGAACGAAGATCCCGCATCAAAATAGTTGCCGCGTCATTCACCTCAAGCACGATGCGTTCAGAGCTGTTACGGTTGACCTGAACGACGACTGGTCTCTCAAATCTGCTTAAGCCCATCGCCACGCTCCCCTCCACCCGGCGACGACAGGCCGCACTGTTTTCCTCAACCGAAATCCGCCTGAATCACCGCAGCTAATTTTCGGTCCCAGGCGACCCCCTGCCTGGCCGTAAAGTCTCGAGAATGGTCGGTTCGCGCTGAATAAAATAGAGTGGGATAACCAAGCCGAATGCAGCGACACTATTGAGAAACAGGTATATGGTCATATAGCCCCCCGGCCATTTTCATAAACCATACAGCCATGCAAGTTCGCTAAAAGCAAGCG
The DNA here is from genome assembly GCF_020165775.1 of Mesorhizobium sp. B263B2A. Lineage (NCBI taxonomy): Bacteria > Pseudomonadati > Pseudomonadota > Alphaproteobacteria > Hyphomicrobiales > Phyllobacteriaceae > Mesorhizobium > Mesorhizobium sp. B263B2A. The sequence continues at coordinate 126,958 of NZ_JAIUIU010000008.1, read as the reverse complement.
ACCCCGGCGCGCGCACCTGCGTATACACGGCAATGTCATGTCGCCTCGTTCACAGCCGGGCGCGGCATGCTAGCCAGTGCCTACAGCACTCGTGATCTCGGACCGTGCCCATGCGTCGCGGACGCCCGATAACCACGGAAGTGCGGTGCGGCACATTGAGGCCGAGCCTGCACAACAGTCTCGCGGCAGCGCGAATGTAGATTGGCCGGGAGAATTCGCCAAAGTACCTCATGCTCCGTCATCAGCGGAACCTGAGCTCGAACAAAGGCAAGTCCGAACGGCCGCCCATCCTGCAGGATGTGGTGACGGCCAGTCACCACAACATGATCATCGACGAGTTGGGAATCGGCGCTATCCGCGCGACATTGGACCAGACGGCCCCGGGCTGACATCAGTCGATCCTCAAACGTGTCCCCGTACAGAATAAATCCGACAGCCGCCACTAGGGCATTTCGATCGGACACGCTGAGTGTTGCTGACGTCCCGCCGACGCAACTTTCCGAGCAATCGTAGATCCGAGCGATCGGCGAAGGACAACAAAAATCCTCCGCCCCCCACCGCGGCCGACCGGACGCGCTGCGGCATTGGGGAGCGGTTACATCTAGCGGCATCCCCGAGCGCGAGGTGTCGTTCTCAGTGAACAGTTACGATTTGAAAGCGCGCCGGCTCTAAATCAGGAGTTCGTGCGATTCTCACGAAGCTCAAGGGAATCGGCGCGCTAGGACGACAGGTAACGGGAAAGAGCTGGGACCTCAGAATGTCGGTTTCGTACAAAGCTGAGTTTGGTACGTTTCCCACTCTGACATACTTTTCGCGTCTTTTGTAATCACGCGGCGGGGGCTCGCCGTGCATCGATTCGCATTCCGCTGTCATTGTCGTACCAAGGGGCGTATTGTCACGAGATCGTCTGCACGTTTTTACGGGCGCGGACGGCAAGGAGATTGGAATGCTCTTGCCCCAAGTGGGATTGAGCCATGACCAATCCAGTGAATGCTTCCTACAAAAATGAATTGCTGCGACGGCTTAGCGCGGATGACCTCGCGCGTTTGGAGCCGCATTTTGAGCGACGTGCCCTTGATCTGAGAATGCCGTTGGAGACTGCCGGTTCAAGGATAGAGGCCGTTTACTTCCTTGAGGAAGGCATCGGCTCTGTTGTCGCGATGACTCCGGACGGCAAGGATGCCGAAGTTGGCCTCATTGGCTTAGAGGGAATGACTGGTCCCGCGCTGGTGATGGGTGCCGACTATGCCGCGCACGATTGTTACGTGCAATTGGCAGGCAATGCAGTGCGAATCGGAGTTCAGCCATTCAAGGCGGCTCTAGTGGACAGCCCTACGTTGCATCCCTTCCTTTTGCGCTATGTCCACTATCTCCACATTCAGGCTACGTATACGGCCCTAATGAACGCACGAGCGAGCCTTGAAGAGCGTCTGGCGCGATGGCTGTTGATGTGTGACGACCGGATGCACGACAAACGCATTACGATCACTCACGAGTTTTTGTCTGTTATGCTCGGCGTAAGGCGGCCGGGGGTCACCGTTGGGCTCCAAGTGCTCGAGGGCCGTGGCCTCATCCGTTCGCGACGAGGTGAAATCGTCATTCGAGACCGCCAAGGCCTCGTTGCCCAAGCAGCTGGTATCTATGGGCAACCAGAAGGCGAATATGTTCGGCTGATTGGGGAAATCGCCCGACGCTGACCATGGGGTCTGTGGGGTCCGCAAGCTCGGTCCTCGCTAGCAGCTAAGCAGAATCTTGCTTCGCGCGCGGTCAGATGGTGTAGAGATCCCTGGCTTGGACGAGCGGGCGACGGTTTTTGCAAATCCCAAGAATGGCTTGCATACAGGAGAGCAGCCCTCCATCATAGCCGGATTCGCAGTTCCATTTTTTGCCAGCGCACCTTGCGATTGGCAGCACGAATCGGGACGCCGCCCCCTAGGAGGGGGAGAAACCATGCCTTCCGTATCTACTGGACGGGCCAACTTATTGGACGCAGAAACGGGCGCCCGTTTCATTCACGCGCTACTCGATGAACTCTCTGGCGGGAAAGCGCCCACGCCCGACTTCGTCAAACAAAGCGCGGCGACAGTGCTTGCCAACGAAATGAATGTGGCGAGCCGGCCGGCATAGTCGTACTGAATGAGTGCACGGCGATCTATGCAGGAGGCAAGTCCGGCCAGATTTCGGAGCTGTATGTTCGACCCGAGATGCGCTCCAATGATTGCCCCTTGTCTGCTCGAGGTCGCTGTGCGGGAAAGCCGCGCTCGTGGTTGGAAGCGACTTGAGGTTGGAGCACCCGCGCAACCAAAATGGAAACGCACGTCGATTTCTACTCGGACGGGTTCGAGGAAGTCGGCCCTCGGCCCCGCAGGACTATTTAGACAATCTGTCCCCAACCTATGCCAAGCTACACAGGTGTAATGCAGGGTCACTTCGCCAGCAACGGTTATTCTCGCTTCGACGAACTTCAAAGCCGGCATGTGGCAGATCAAGTTCGGCTGCGAGCATCTTCACCCTTGGAGGAGGCGCGCTGCCTCGCGTACGGATGTCACTCGCGACCCACTCCCAGACCTGTTCCTGGCGCCCCTGATTGGTTGGAGTTTAGAGGCGCCCCTGATTGGTTGGAGTTTAGAAAAGTCAGCCACCGTCTGGTCTGACCGACGGAGCCGATCCTACCGGGGCGGCTCTGGTGTGGATCAAACGCGCCATAGTCCATTGTGAGACGGGGGGTGCCGCGGCGGATTGAGCGCACCTGATGAGCTTGGCAGCAACAAAACCACTTGCCGACTACCAGCACTCCGAGTGGGTTTGTTCCCGAATGAACTTCCTCGCGAGGCGCACCCGTGTGCAGGTGCGGTGATGCGGCGACAGCCGTAGCGGGCTGGCCGACAAAATGTAAGTAAGCGGCAGCAACCCCTGCGTCCTGGGTTTGAGCAAACCACAAGCGAGATACGGCCTTCAATCCGAATGCCTCCTGGCACAAGAAGTTCGCAAGTCTCGCTGCCTGATCAGCACTCCCCGCAGCGCGCAGGCGTTGCAACGGATCTTCAAAGAAATTCACAGGCTCTTAGCACTCCAAAGCCGCTGGGAATGGTAGGCGAACATAAATTGTCGAAACGCGCTGCCGAGAATGCCAAATGACGAAGTCAGCAGGAGTGTTCAAAGTGGTCGCCTTGCCTGAGAGCTTTGGATCAAGATTTTGCTCATGCGCCTGCCCTTTCGTCTTGACTATCTCCGGCTTACCCCTTAATCCTCCCGTTGTTAGCACTCGCTCGCGGTGAGTGCTAACAACGGTCCGGCAAAGCCGGGCTTTGCAGTTTGTCCGGCGTGGCCGGACGGTGTTTCTCACCGCTCTCACCGAGGAAGAAAAAATGGCAAAGTCGAAGTTCCGCCCGCTTCATGACCGCGTGGTCGTTCGGCGGGTCGAATCCGAATCCAAGACCGCGGGCGGGATCATCATCCCGGATACGGCAAAGGAAAAGCCGCAGGAAGGCGAGATCATCGCTGTCGGCTCCGGTGCTCGTGACGAAACCGGCAAGCTGGTCCCGCTGGACGTCAAGGCTGGCGACCGCATCCTGTTCGGCAAGTGGTCGGGCACCGAAGTCAAGCTCAATGGCGAAGACCTTCTGATCATGAAGGAATCCGACGTGATGGGCATCATCGGCTGACCGCCGTCGCCTTTCATCACATCCAATCTGAATTTAGGCCGAATTGCCCAGGAGCAAAAAAATGGCTGTGAAGCTCGTCAAATTCTCCCGTGATGCCCGCGAACGCATGCTGCGCGGCGTCAACATCCTCGCCGACGCGGTGAAGGTCACGCTCGGCCCGAAGGGCCGCAACGTCGTCATCGACAAGTCGTTCGGCGCCCCGCGCATCACCAAGGACGGCGTCACCGTCGCCAAGGAAATCGAGCTTGAAGACAAGTTCGAGAACATGGGCGCGCAGATGGTCCGCGAAGTCGCTTCGAAGACCAACGACATCGCCGGCGACGGCACCACGACCGCGACGGTTCTGGCGCAGTCGATCGTCCAGGAAGGCCACAAGGCCGTTGCCGCCGGCATGAACCCGATGGACCTGAAGCGCGGCATCGATCTGGCTGTGACCGAAGTCGTCGCGACGCTGATCAAGAACGCCAAGAAGATCAAGACCTCCGAGGAAGTTGCTCAGGTCGGCACGATCGCCGGTAATGGCGACGAGTCGGTCGGCAAGATGATCGCGGAAGCGATGCAGAAGGTCGGCAACGAAGGCGTCATCACGGTTGAAGAAGCCAAGACCGCCGAGACCGAACTCGAAGTCGTCGAAGGCATGCAGTTCGACCGCGGCTATCTCTCGCCCTACTTCGTCACCAACGCCGACAAGATGGTTGCCGAGCTCGAGGACGTCTACATCCTGCTCCACGAGAAGAAGCTCTCCAACCTGCAGGCCATGCTGCCGGTTCTCGAAGCCGTCGTGCAGACCTCCAAGCCGCTGCTCATCATCTCGGAAGACGTCGAAGGCGAGGCCCTGGCCACGCTGGTCGTCAACAAGCTGCGTGGCGGCCTGAAGATCGCTGCCGTCAAGGCGCCGGGCTTTGGTGATCGCCGCAAGGCCATGCTGGAAGACATCGCCATCCTCACCGGTGGCCAGGTCATCTCGGAAGACCTCGGCATCAAGCTCGAGAACGTCGGCCTCAACATGCTCGGCCGCGCCAAGAAGGTGTCGATCTCCAAGGAGAACACCACCATCGTCGACGGCGCCGGCAAGAAGGCCGAGATCCAGGGCCGCGTTGCCCAGATCAAGCAGCAGATCGAAGAGACCACTTCGGACTACGACAAGGAGAAGCTGCAGGAACGTCTGGCGAAGCTCGCCGGCGGCGTTGCGGTGATCCGCGTCGGCGGTGCGACGGAAGTCGAAGTCAAGGAAAAGAAGGACCGCGTCGATGACGCCCTCAACGCGACCCGCGCGGCCGTCGAAGAAGGCATCGTTGCTGGTGGTGGCGTCGCGCTGCTGCGCGCTTCGCTGAGCATCAACGCTGTCGGCGTCAACTCCGACCAGGCCGCCGGCATCAACATCGTTCGTCGCGCGCTGCAGGCTCCGGCCCGCCAGATCGCGGCCAACGCCGGTGCGGAAGCCTCGATCGTTGCCGGCAAGATCCTTGAGAACAAGGGCGCGACCTTCGGCTACAACGCCCAGACGGGCGAATATGGCGACATGATCGCCATGGGTATCGTCGATCCGGTCAAGGTTGTCCGTACGGCTCTTCAGGACGCGGCCTCGGTCGCCGGCCTGCTGGTCACCACCGAAGCCATGATCGCGGAGGCTCCCAAGAAGGAGTCGGCTGGCGGCGGCATGCCTGGCGGCATGGGCGGCGGCGGCATGGGCGGCATGGGCGGCATGGGCGGCATGGATTTCTAATCCACGCTACCTGCGCAATACGGAAAGGGCGGCAGCGATGCCGCCCTTTTTTTGCACAACTTCGCGGAACCACAGCTACATCGTCGTACTGGCCGCTTGATACCGCCTATTACCTCATGTCCATTTCCAGCACCCATCTCGTCCTTTGACGCTCTTCTTGATGCAGTCAGCAACAGCTGGTACCGGTCACAACTCTTTCGCGTACTCTTTTACTGCAAATTCAAGTGATTGGGGCATAGGGACAGGAAGCCCTGAGCGGTTCTGCAGCCAAGCTGTGCAGAATTTGTCGGTCTGCCTCTGTCTCCACGCCCTCGGCCATGACCTCGATCCCAAGCACAAGCAGCCTGTCATCTCGAGACCTTGCCAGACCGCGAACGAAGCCCTGCTGCCGCATCACTGCTGTGAAGGGCGGGCCATTGGGCGGTCAACGAATCTCCTGTGTCATCTAGGACCAGATCGACTCGGCCAGAGGCTTCTGACGACTTTATGCATGCGATTCCCACTTTTGTTAGCATTCGGCGCGAACCCGCCCCCTGCACCAAACCTGCGAAAGGACCTGATCGTTGTCGCCTAAAGCTTGTTGTCATCGACTTGAGCGTTCTCTGCTTCTCATGGAAGATGCTAAATCCGCTCGTGCGTTATTGCCGGCCAGCAAAGGCTGCGGGTCGGCGGTGAGGGTGTCGAGAGGCGGCAGTTCACCTTGACTCATTGGTGCCGCCGGCGCCTGGATGGTTTCCACGACTGTGCCGGAAGCACCGGAGACATGTGACATCTCGGCAGCGGGCGTCAGGGCGGCTTCTCTCTCCCTGCTGCACAGAAAATCGTGGAGCGCCTCCACGCAAATGCCGGCGTTCTTCTTGTCTTTTCTAAAGGTCGGGACCACCTTGATATCGGCCTGTTGGTAGTCTGGCCCGCGCTTTTCTAACATGTTTTCGAGCTGCTGCTTGATGTCGGGGCCTTGCAGCAGCGGCCGGCCGGTGTCGCCCGTGGAGCGCTGCTGCAGGTGGAGGCGCCTGCCGATCTCATCCAGGTCGGTGTTGAGCCAGATTGACACCGCCTTCTCGCGGATCAGGTCTCGATTGGGCTGCTTGACAAAGCCGCCGCCGCCGGTTGCGATGACCATGGGGCCTTTCTTCAACTGCTCGGCGAGCTCTCTAGTCTCCAGCTCCCTGAAGTAGGGCTCGCCACGGCGCTCGAATATATCCTTAATATCGCCGTGCCCTTTGATGATAAGTTTATCGATGTCGACAAACTCCACCCCCAGCTCCCTGGCAAGGCGGGGGCCGATGCTCGACTTGCCGCTCGCCGGCATGCCGACGAGCACGACCGGCCTCGTACCGAGGGCCGCGACGATCTTGCCGGCATGCGGCGAGAGAATGACCGCACTCTGTTGTCTTGCGACGGTGGGCGACCTGGAGGTCCCTGCCGCCCTCGACCTGCTTTCTCCTGACGAGCCCCAGTGTAATATGTCCCAGGCACCACGGGGAATGGGGACCAGCTCGCATTCGCTCTGCGCGCGCTGCGCGAGCTCGGCCCGGTAACTGGCCGGCGTATGGAACTCGACCTCGAAGCGATAGTTCTGTGCGGTTCTGAACGCCGTGTGAACGCCGCGTAACCCCTGCGTGTCCATCCTGATGAACCAGTTGGTGGTCTCGACCTCGCTGCAGTCACGCTCCTCGAAGGCCAGTGCCGCCTTCCTGAAGGCGCGCGTAAAAGCCTCGTCCGGGATCTCAAAGACATGGCGCACTGCACTGGTGACCAGTTGGGCATCCGGCGCCGCGCTCACGCCCTGGCCGGTCAACTCGTTGGCTGTCCCGATCTGCCCACGCGACCGTTGATCAAGATGCGGCACCTGCACCTCGATGCCGTCCTGCCGCAAAAGCTCGGCAACCGCATGCACAGTTTCGGTAATCGCGCTTTCTTGCGCTTGGGCGAGGGCGGCTTCGAGCCTGGCGCGCTCCAGGGCCTGTTCGCTGTTCGGCGCTATCCTGCTGGCGGGGTCGTCGTAGGCCGGAATTGCTAAGGCGCTGGGCAGTATTCGGTTTTCGACGGCGAGTCTGATCGAGGCCTCCATGACCGACGCCGCCAGCGTGGGGTTGTCCTTCAGATCCGCCAGGCTGCCATCGACGTCGAACCGGCCCTGTTGGAGCTTTGCCGCCTGCGACTTGACATAGGGCGCCGACTTGAAGCCCGGCCTCTGCTCTATGAGCCGCTGCAATTCGGTGGTTTTTTGCATGAACACTCGCGCACCGGTTTCGGACTTGTAGGCGTCCGTGCCGACCTTGATGCCGACGCTCAACAGATTGATCGCGCTTTCATGCAGATCGACCGGGTTGTAGCCGTCGGGCCGCGGATCAATGCGCGCCTGATAGCGGTTGAGCAGGAAGTCGACGCGTTTCCTGGCATCAGCGGTTGCCGGATAGGATTCGCTGAGTTTCGGGAAGAGCGCGGCGGCCTCGGCGCTGACGGCAGGCTTCGCGCCGGTTGAGGCCACGGATCGCGCAAACTTCTGCTTGACGTCCGACTGCTCATGAGCCGGCTCGCTATTGAGCTGCAGGTTCCAGTCCTGGAGCTCGGCCACTAGCAACGCGGCCAGTTCGCAGGCCACCGGATGCCGGGCGGTCTTGCTGTCTTCCCCCGCCCTGGCGATCAGCTCATGGAGGGTCTGGCCATTCGGCCGATCTTCCTGCAACAATGCACGGATGTCGGCCTTGAGCTCTTGATGAATGCCCTCGTAGGTGCCGAAGATGGCACGCTCAGCAAACCAGCGTTGCGCCTCCAGCGGCTGCGCCAGCACGTTGCGCTGCAGGCAGCTGTAGGTCTCCAGCACCAGCCCGGTGGCCGACAGGATCTGCTTGGACCGGCTGAACTGGTAGCCGCCTTTCTCAATGGCCGGCGTGTGCGACTTCGGCGGCTTCATCGAGGCGATGCCGCGCGCCTGCAGCTGCGCGTCGAACTGGCGCACATGCTCGTAAAGGCGAGGCTGGTCGCCGATGATGATGACGGCATCGCCATCAAAATCGCCGTCGAGCATTTTTTGTTGGACGGTCGGAACCGCAACCAAAGAGCCGGGCGCGAACACCTCCGTCGCCTGCAGGATGCCGACGCACTCGAGCGCGGTGTCGGTCTTAACCCGGTCCTTTTCCTCCAGCCAGCGCGAATGGCACTTTACGTCCTCGGCAGACATCACCATCCCGCGGTCGGCGAAGTCCGCCGGCCACATTTCGTCGGGCACAACGATCAAGACGCCTTTGGCAAAGAAGGTCGGATCGTCGGCGGCAAGCCTAGCCCCCGATCTGTGCGCGACGTTGAAGCTGTATTGGAAGGCCACGCACCGATCCAGGAACGCCGCGGTGCGGTCGCCATCGCGCGCCGACCTGACCCGGTCGGCGGCGAACGGGCGCAGGTTGGGCTTGTCATAGGGGGAGCGTCCGACAAGTACGCCAGCGTCACGGGTCAAGGTCTTGCTCTTGCCCGTCGGCACATACAGGCATTCGTCACTGGACGGCACGGCGATAGCGTTCGAACCCTCGATATGCCCGCCCGTGACCGTCCGAAACAGCTCCTCGGTGGTGAGGCTTTGATGGGTTTCGAGCCACGCCAGAGCCTTCTCGCGGGTCTCCTGTGCCACCTCGACGCTGCGCGGATAATGTTGCAGCGCCGTGGGCGGTACCGCCGATTGCCTTTTATCGGCAAAGGCAGGCATCCGCTCGGGAGCGTCGTGGCGAGCCCGGGCAACGGACGGCATGCGCTCGGCCAGCGACGCCCTGATGAAGCCGCAGCCGTCATGCGGCCGCAAGGCGATCTCGCCGTCTCGCCCCTCGAACCGGAAGGGATGCACCGCGCCTGCGGGGCGGTCGGGCAGAAGGGACAGCTTGAAGCACCCTTCCAGCGCATAATCATGCGGGCCAACGTCGGGGATGCCCGGCGGCGCGGCAAATCCGCGGCGCTGGGTATAGTAATAGGCTTCCTTGAACGGCGCCCAGGCCCGCGACAGCTGCTCAAAGGCCGTACCCGGAGCCGTCTCGGCATAGGGGATCGCCAAAAGCTTGCCGCTTGGGGCCTCTGCGGCCGTGAAGGGCAGGTCAGAGGCAAGCTGGTTAAGGCTCCTTTGCGGCGGCTTCAGTTTGCTGCCGCCGAACAGGTCCATGCGGTAGGGCACGCCCTCCACGGCCACCGTGCGTGTCAACATGGCGCCAGTCGGAGTTCCCTTTAGCTGCACCGCCACCACGTTCACCGCGCCCGAGGTCAAGCGATGGAAAATGGAATAGCGCAACTCGGCTTCGCTGGCCAGCGGCTGGCCTTGCATGTCGACCACCGGCAGCCGCATTAGTCCGGCATCGCCTTGCGGCGGTCTCGGCTCTTGGTCCATGGCCTGAAGCACCCGATGAACATCGAAGCTGGCGGCTGCATGCTGGGCCTGGATCATCGATGCGTTCTGCGCCATGAAGGTGTCGAGCGCTTCGAGCGGTTCCTTCGCCTCGATAGAGGCGATCACGTTCCAGCTCTTGTAGGAAAGGTCGGCGTCGATGAGGGTGCGGGCGCTCTTCAGTATCTGCCTAGTCTTGCCATGCAGCTCTTCCTGCCTGGCCCGCAAGGCGAGCTCGTCGCCGTCGACATAGGGCCGCCGGTAGAGCGTCTCCAGCACCGCCCGGGTCTTGAGCACCTGATGGATCGAAAGCGCCGGGCGGCGGCTTGCATTGGCGCCGCTGGTACGCTCGGCCTGGCCTGCTGCGAGATAGGCATCTATCTTGTGTTCCACCACCGGCTGGATGGCGTTGAGCAGGTTCAGCGTCGACTTGCGGTGCCAGCGCAACGCCGGCTTCGGGCTGCGAGCTAGTGGCAGCAGGGAGCTGCAAAGATTGCCCATCGTCTCGAGGTTGTTGTCGAGCTTAAACCCGGGAGCGGCACGTAACACCTCGAGCCTGTCCAGCCCCGGCTGTGCCAGCATACCCAGATCATCCAACAACTGCGCCTTGCCCAACGCCTTGAATATACCCGCGACGGCATGGACATCGGCCTGCTGGAGCCGATCCTCGGCATATTGCAGGTAGTGCGCCAGCTGATGCAGCCGGTCCTTCAGCAAGGCCGGTTCGGCGACCTCGCCGGCGGTCTCTCCCGCCTCGATACCCCGCGACAGGCCATTGGCGATCCTGACTAGTGCGGGCGTGCCGAAAGCACTGAAGCGACGGCCCTTGGAACCGAGCTCGCTGGCGATGGCAACGATCGCCTTGCGTGCTTTTTCTTCTTCCGGCCACTTGCCGAAACCGTTCACCAGATTGGCCAATTCTGAATCAGAGAATCCGTCGAGATTGCCGTCGCGGGCAACCACCGCGCCGGCGATGGCAAGCGTCGCTTCGCGCGTCTCCTGCTGGTCCGGCCATCTGCTGAAGCCGTTCACCAGATTGGCCAACTCTGGATCAGAGAATCCGTCGAGATTGCCGTCGCGGGCAACCACCGCGCCTGCGATGGCAAGCGTCGCTTCGCGCGTCTCCTGCTGGTCCGGCCATCTGCTGAAGCCGTTCACCAAATTGGCCAACTCTGAATCCGAAAATCCGTCGAGATTGCCGTCGCGGGCAACCACCGCGCCGGCGCTGGCAAGCGTCTCTTCGCGCGTCTTCTGCTGGTCCGACATTGCGTCGGAGACGCGGTGCGGGCCTTCTTCGCTATCAGGACGCCCTGCTTGTCCGACCAACTCTCCGGTACTGCCCATATTCCCTCTCCGATCCAGCAAGACGCATCGCCTAAGCCTGTCAACAACAGGGCGTCATTGGTTGAGTGCGGTCACGCGAACCTGCAACGGCATGCGTGAAAGCTGCGGCATTCACGCAACGGCAACTGCCTCGACAACGCCCCAGTGAAAAGCTTCCTCGCCACTCGTTCGTTCCGGCATAAAGCGGAAGCACAAAGGGCTGAGCCCTGTACAAATGCCAATAAATCACTATGAACCCACGGGGCGGATCTACGGTTTCTTCATTTGAGCGACCTCGATCAGGCAGCGTTCGAAATCCAGTTCAAAAGAGCTGTCTTCGGTTTGGCGCCGACCGAGAAATCGGCCACTTCGCCGCCTTTGAAGATCGCAAGCGTCGGAATGGAGCGCACGCCCAATTGGGCGGCGAGTTCCGGGTTTTCATCGATGTTAAGCTTGGCGATCTTGATCTTGCCTTCCATCTCGACGGAGATTTCCTCGAGGCTCGGAGCAATCATCTTGCAGGGATCGCACCATTCGGCCCAGAAATCGACGACGACGGGTGCTGCGGATTCCAGAACTTCCGACTGGAAGTTATCGATATCGACTTTCACGGTAGCCATGGCTGCTCCTTTGACCGAAGAATTGTTGAATCAAATGTGACGGTTTCCGGCTTAGCCGAACGCTGTTTCCACTTTGACTGAGCCCGAGTTAGATGATGTAAGTTTTGCCAGCGGCAAATGGACCTTCGTTCAACATCGAATGCGCCGATTGGAGCGTGTCCTGCAATGAAGATCCAAAGTTCTGAAGGGTCAACGTCGAAACGGGTTACATTCGTAATGTGGATAGATCGGACATGCTGGACCGGCTCGCAAGCATGGGATCTCCGAAGCGACGATCTACAATTGGAAGCCCGCGGCAAGGCCTGGCAGATAGTCTGCCCCTGTCGCCGGACGGCATCGCGCACGATAACCATGACGTGACAGCGCAACGGACGGTGCGACCAGATGATCTGCGAGGGGAAACGCCACGCCGGCTTGGCTTGCCAATGACTTCAATGCCAACCCACGGCATAGAGGGGTCCGGTAAGCTTGGCGCCATTGTCATTGGCGAAGCCGTCGGCGAGCACCACGATTTCGTCGAGGACCGGCCGCGATAGCCCGCTTTATCGGAGTGGAACGCAGGGCAGTGGCGTTGCGACAAAAAAGCTCGCGGCCTGCGGCCCGCGCCCGTCATCCCGTTCTGCCAAGCGAAATGTCGTCGAGATCCTCTTCGATCACCCCAGCCGCGTATAGCTGATCGAGCAGGTCGGCGATGGCAAGGACGCTCGCTGCATCCGTGACCCCCATAATCAGCTCCGAGGCTGTACAGTTCCCGCTCGCGATTAGATGACAATGGAAATCGGAACCACCCCGTCGAGCACTCGATGCTGAATGTTCCGTGAGCGGAGATGGAAGCAGTGGTCCCCCGCCTCGTGTTGCAGGTCTCCGCGGAAGCGAATTGGCCGGTTGGGAGGCGGGTTTTCGAGCATATTCGTCGACGATGCCATCGAGACCCTCCCGGAACTCGTCGGGCGTGCTGAAGACACGTTGAGACATTATTCGGTACCCGAGAGGCCAGCGTTCGTTACCGGCGTCACCAGTTGTAAACGTCCCTGCCGCATATTTGCCAGAGAGCCAGAAACACAGGCGATAGTCGTGGGACAGCCCTCCGGCACGGCGATTGCGGCATCTTTGCCGGACGCCCTCCTCCGCGCGCGTGCGCGCCCGGTGAAAGCCTTTGCGATCGGCCCGTCCTTGCCCCGCAGGATGAATTCGACCCCATCAGGTCCTCGGGCGAAAACGCCGCGTGTATCTGATTATGATCGTCCGTGCTTAGCACCGAGAAACGATTGGTCACGCGACCGTGGCGTTCAAACAGTTCGAGCATGCGGTTGGCAGTTCGCCCGTGATTTGATGGTAGTCGAACAGAAAACGGTCATACTCCGAGTGTCGATCGGGTCTGTGGCCCAGCAACAGAGTCCAGTGCGGCACGCGACATGGGCCGAATTGCTGCCGATCACATCACCATCGCAATGCGAGTTGGCGATCAGGTTGACCGTCAGGGAAAGTACGGCTCGAGTGAGGCGTTAGGCACTTCGACATCCCAGGTAAGAGCCCTCCATTGCCGAATTTGGTCTAAGTGTCCGCGTCCAGGTGACCAAAACTCACTTTAATGGCTGCGATGAGGGCGAAGCAGTCGTTCAGGAATTTTGTCCGCAGGGGACACTCTGTCCAAGTTGCAAACATCGCATGGCAAATACATGTGACTTGATTGTCGATGGATAGGTGATAAGTCGCTGCGATGCTCGACTGCATCTAGGGTGCGGCGGCGTCGGACCGAAAGGCAATGTTCGGGAACCGAACCAATCCACAGAAATATTTTGTTGGTATTTTTGTTGGTCAGCGCTGCTGCTGCTTCATAACTATGCAATTGAGAAACCAAGTGCTATTTTCTCTGCTTGGATTCCGCCTCTGGGCACCATTGCCTGTTTTGGCAGTATTATCCATATTTTTCATATACTTGTAATATCAATTCGATTCCCATTTCGGCCTTCCCAGCACTTGAAAAAGTGCCGTCACTCTTCTCACCGAAGCGTCATCAGATATCCGCAACACTTTCCTGGACGGGCCCCAGAGTCACAAGCTCAGACACGAGTTTCATAAATGCCTTGATCGGGCGAAGCTCTTGTCGCCCCTTCAGACAGGCCGCGAATGACTCCGTGAACGGCTTGTGATCGGCAATCCGCAGCGGCCTCAGGCGCTCATCCGGTTGAAATTCCGTCTTCGAGACGATACCCGCGCCCAGCCCGGCGGCAACGGCCTCACGCACGGCGGCAGCTGCAAACGCATGGGCTGACGTCGCCGCGAACGCGACGCCAGCCCGTGCGTAATGGCGGAGATCGAAGCGTCGGATCGGGCCGGTCGCGCAACCAGCTGCCGGGAAAACCTTCGAAAAGTCGTGGCGACTATTGTGACCTCCGGCAAAGCGGTGATGCACCAAGGCGTTGCCGAAGATTAAGGCGCCGGCCGCACCATTGCGGTGCTGGTGGCAGGGCGCGTATTGAGTTGAGCCAACGGAATTCAACATAGCGCCCCGTGCAACTGTCTGCGCTGCGTTCATGGCCTACGCCACCTCCAGCCCGCTCCAAAAGTCCAGAACGGCGGCGACGATTGCTTCGGGCGCGTCCTCCTGAACAAGGTGCTTGGCGTCGGAGATCGTGGTCAACGACGCGCCCGGGATACGGCGGGCGAGTTCCTCGCCGTCCTGCAGTGGAATGAATTCGTCCTCGGCGCCCCACAAGATGGCGACAGGGCATCGGACTTCGCCGTACCGCCATTCCACCTCCTCCGAGTACTTGTCGTCCATTTGCGCAATTTGCCGCCAGAAGGCCTTCTGCCCTTCTTTATCCAACCAAGGCTCAAGGTACGGACGCATCTCCTCCTCGCGTAGGGCGTGCTTCACGGAGGCGCCAATGTAGGCGCGCAGGATCGCCTCATGGATATAGCCAGGCAAACCGGAGAACGCGTTTTGATGCGCCTTTGCCGCCTGGACGAGCGCCGAGCCTTGCGGGCTGATCGCCACGGGATCGATCAGCACGAGACTGCGGTAGTCGATCCCGTCCAGCAGATGTGCTCGCAACGCCGCCGAACCGCCGAAGTCGTGGGCGACGACGTCGGGCCGGTCGACATTCCAATGGTTCGCGAGCGCTGCGAACAACCTGTTCTGGGCGCCGTGCAGGACGTCCGCATCAGGTTTGGCCGATTGGCCGTAGCCCAGAAGATCGTAGTAGAAGACGCGCCGGTGTCGCCCGAGCCAAGAAGCGATCCGGCGCCATTCGTACGAGGAGAAAGGCGAGCCGTGGATGACAACTGCCGGCGGCCCTTCACCGATCGCGCCCCAAGCGATCGAGTGTCCATCAAACGAGAACCGGTCAACTAAACTCCATTGCGCCATCACCAGGAAGCCTCTGAACCTGCGATTGGAAAACCACGAGCTATCGGCGTCGAGAAGCTCTGCCCGACTTGTCGACGGCCTAGATCATCGATAGGCAGATGTCACCGCAACGTACCGGATCGGCCTGCGTTCCCGATTCTACTCGACCGGTTGAGCCGGCGGAGACAGCACCGAGGCCGCGTCCTGTTGCGGCTTTATCTGCGCTTGTGCCGCAGCACTTCAACTGAATCCGCCAAACGCGGTCGTCCAAAATCCGGCCGTGAGACGGTCGCCTGGGACAAGAGCCGATCTCCGAGAACGTCGCTGCGGAACCATTCTCGCCCGGGACCAGTTTTGGCAACGATCTGCGGTCGAGCGAACGCCGCGGTCTCGGGCGTCTTAGATATGGTCGACGCAGAGGCTCGCGGACGCGAAGCAAAGCTCATTACGACGGATCCGACCGGGTGATCGTGCGAGCAAGCAGGGTTGTGGATCATACCAGCCAATAACCCGAAAAGCGGAGTTTGAAGTTTGGCACAGCCGCTGGTTCTATCTCTGGGCAGCATTAATGCCGACCTGAGGTTCGAGGTCGACAAACCGTTCAGCGGTGACGCGACCGTCAGAGCATCCGGATTTTCTCAAAAGAGCGGCGGAAAGGCTGCCAACGTCGCCTATTTTACGCACCGGCTCGGATTTCCAACAAAGCTTCTCGGCCAGGTCGGAGACGACGATTTCGCCACGGTGGCCATCGGTCCGTTCATGCAAGAGAACCTCGGCGTGGAGGACGTCTTTGTCGCTCCAAACTCCGTGACGGGCATAGCTGTTGTCGTCGTCCCGGCAGATGGCAACAAGTCGATCCTTTCAGTCCCCAACGCGAATATGGACTGGCAAGCTCCCGCTGTCGAAAAAGTCGTACAGGCAATCGACAACGCCCCGCCATCTTCCGTCCTGATCGCTGATTTCGAGGTTCCTCGTGCTGTGCTTGAGGCCGCATTCAAAGCTGCCGAAAGACGCGGCTTCAGGATCATCGTCGATCCAACATTTGCCGATCAGATCGAGAAGACCGACCTGAAACGCTTCTATGCGGTGTCGCCCAACCAGAAGGAAGCAGCAGATGCTTTGGGAATTGAAGTAGCCGATGAAAGCCAGGCCCGCGACGCGGCAACAAAATTCAACGCGCTGGGGGTTGAAATTGCATGCGTTAAGCTCTCCGACGGTGGCTGCATCCTCGATGAGAGGAACGAGACGACAGCAATAAGGGCGCCGTCTGTCGATGTCGTGGACAAGACAGGGGCCGGCGATGCCTTTATTGCCGCGTTTGCTGCCGCGACCTTGGAGCACAAATCGGCATACGAAGCCGCCTGCTGGGGCGTTGCGGCTTCAAGCTTCTCGGTTGGTCGGAAAGGCACGCAGGCGTCTTATCCGACACGGTCGGAGTTCGATCAAATGCTCGTTTCCGTGCTGAAGAAGAATGGCCGGTGACAGGGCGACCATTCGGCCTGCCGCTCTGCTAGCCGATGTTGACCGACTCTGAACTCTGTCGATGCTCCGGCCAAAGTCGCCAGCCGATTTTTTGCCACCGCTGCAACTCTGATCCAGCCTTCGCCATTTCCCTCATATCTATGGAGGCGAGCATGGCCAAGAACAGGAAGATCACCACCGGCGCAAACGACAGGCCGCGAGATGTCTCGATCGGTCAGACCGCAGAGGGATTGCCCGACGACAGTTCGCAGCCCGTTCAGGCGGACGAGGATCAGATCGAGCGGATCCGCAAGGCACTGGCGCGCGAGCCGCAAAAGAAGGGCAAAAAGCGGCCTGCCGCGAATTGAGTTTTCCTTGCCAGAAGCCACTCCATCGGAACATGAGCGATCGGTTTCGTTGTTATCGGGCTAACTGATAAGGAGATTAATACCTTGGCCCTCGCGGGGATGGCGCGTTTCTCGTCTTCTGACGTCCATCGGTATGCATAAAGCGCCGCCGGGTCCGTCAGTGCCGGTCCGCAATGGGGCATGGGGCGCCTGCAAAATCTCGCCATGGCTGCTCTGCAGCAAAGCCAACTTGAGGCGGCTCCGGACAACGTACACGCCGGCCTGCAGCCGCCTTCCCGCATCGGAAGTTTCGACGCTGGACTCTTCGGCCGCCGGACTTCCTTGAACCGAATAAGCGAGGCCCTGACGTTCGGCATAGTCGATGGCCGCCTGAACCGTCGGAAAATCGAGCTCCACCTGAGTCAGCGTGTCACCACTTCCGGTGTAGCCCATCAGCGGTTCGATGACCGGCGCCATACGGCGCTCGAAGATCAGCCGCCAGCCTTTCGCCCGCGCACGGCCAGAGGTCATGACTGAACGGGAAGGCTTGTAGATCCGTGCGACCGCATCATGCGGGAACTCGGATCTGCCGAATGACAGCGCGCGCTTGCGATTGTCGTTTGCCGGTGCGAGATTTTCTGCGGCTTGTGTGACTTCTCTTTCTTGCTTTTGCATCGTTCAATCCTCCCATTTTGCGAAGGATGCGTCGGAGGCGGCTGCCTGCCACCCCCGACTTGCTCCATGCGTCAGTGGGTGATCGGGATGCGCTTCACCTTCGATTGCGCGTCTGGGTTCTTCGGCAGCGTCAAGGTCAGGACGCCATTGGCAAAGGACGCCTTGACCTTGTCGTCCTCGACCTCGTAGCCGAGAGGTATGCGCCGCTCGAAGCGACCGTAGAAGCGTTCGGAGTAGCCCTTCTCTTCGGTCTCCGACCGCTTTTCGCCACGCAGGGTCAGCACGTCCTCATCGAGCAGGACTTCGATGTCCTTCTCTTCCATACCGGGAACCTCGGCGGTGACGCGAAGCTCATTGTCCGACTCCGAAATCTCCACCTTCGGCCAGCCATTGTCGAAAGACGAGAGCTGCCCCATAGAAGGCAGACGCGTCTCGAAGCTCCTCAACACATCGTCAAAGAGCCTGTTTACCTCACGGTGAAGCGAAACAAAGGGATCGCCACCGCCATAGATGTTGGGGGCCTGGTTGTTGTTGCGGCCCCACGGGATAAGGTCACGCATGTTCATCTTCATTCACCTCCATGTTCAAGAGCGCGGCACCGGACGAGCGCCGGTGCCTGTCGCTTCTGGTTCACTCTGACTTCAGGCGGCGTTCTTCTCGGCTTCGATCTGCCGTGGCTTCGCCTGGGCCGTGCTGCCGGCGATGGCGATCCGGCGCGGTTTCATCTCTTCGGGAAGCTCGCGCTTGAGATCGATGTTCAGCAGCCCGTTTTCCAGGCTGGCGCCGACGACCTTCACATGGTCTGCCACTTCGAACTGCCGCTCGAAGGCGCGCCCGGGAACGCCGCGATAAAGATACTGGCCGTCGTCCTCACCCGATTGCGAGCCGCTCACAAGCAGCAAGTTCGGTTGATGAGTGATGGTCAGTTGATCCTGCGAGAAACCGGCTACCGCCATTGTGATGCGATAGTCGTCCTCGCCGGTCTTGGCGATGTTGTAGGGCGGCCAATTGTCTATCGCGGTGATACGGCTCGCATTTTCGAGCAGATCGAAAATGCGATCAAAGCCGATGCTGGACCGGAACAAGGGGGTAAAATCGAGGTTTGTCTTCATAGCCACATCCTCCTTTGAGCAACATGGATACAAAAGACGCCAAGGGGAGCCTTAGCGCCTCCTGACTAAGCGCCGGCCCCATCAGGCGACCGGCGATTGTCGATTTAGAACAGCTAGTTGCGTATTCAAGAGGCCATAGGAAAATTTTCAGGCAAGATCCGACGTAGGGGGGATGGGCAGGAGGAAGGCACTCGGTTTTCCGCTGGCGAATTCCTCGTCAGCGGAAGACCCCTGGGATTCCTGAAAGGCGGCATTCGCTCAAAGTCGATCTACCAATGCTGTGAATCCGGCGGCAGCGATGTCGAGCTCATGACTGCGACTGGCGGGAAGCGTCTCGCATTGATCCAATTGGCGCAACGCATCCATGATGGCATCGAAGTCAACGGGTTCGGTGACCCCGGGCGGCATGCGCAGCGCCGGCATCGATTCCACTGCACAGGCATCCGATGCCCATGATGACAGGATTGCACGCTTCTCCTGGACGTCCAGCGTCTCGTCGATCAGCACGTCCTGAGGTCGCTCGAAATGCCGTGCCGGATGCAGCAACCGGTCAAGAAAAACATCAGGGCCCTCGGGCCCGACTTGGGGAAAACTCGTCGAAATGGCTCTTTCCATCGATGGTCTTCCGCTTCCAAAAGGCTCCTCTGTTGACGTCATCTTGGTGGCTCTCGCGATTTCCACCGGCTGAAATTTTGGAGAGTTTCGACCAAATTTCAATGGCCCGGCAAGGCACAGAACAAGCCGGTCCTGTTCCGCATCGAACGGCAGGAACAGTCGCTTTTCGTGGCCGTCTCCTCTTCTTCAGCGGCTGCCGGAGCTGTTCTGCGGCTTTACGCGGGCCATCGGCGACGCGCCGACTGCCTATCCGGTTGTCTGTCTGACGCAGGCGCGGTCTCGGCCTTTATGATGCTGCAGGCCTGTCTGGGAATCCGCATCGATGGCTGGAAGCTCGAGATCAATGTCCAACGTCCACGGTTGCCGATCGGCATCGACGACATCGTCATCCGGCACTTAGCCCGTTGGCGAGGCGAAGGTCGACCTCAATTTCAGCGCGTCGGCGACCGGGTCGCTGCTGCTGGCCGTCACCTGGCAAGCTGGTCTTGAATTGAGAAGAGGTGCTTCCAATCTCTTCTGTTGTCCAGCCGGCATTCAGCGGTTCGAATATGAGCAGTGCATCTGCGGAAACGATCACCAGGTTCAGTTGTTGAAGGGAGGTCACTATGGAAGGTGATGCTTTCAGGCAGCCAGTTTTCGTAGGAGAGAATGGCTACATCCAAAAAATCGACTGCGTGATGGATGCTATTGAGTTTTTAGAAGAATGGCCTGTCGAAAAACGTGGCCTCCTTCACGCGGCGGCCTGTGAGGCGTGCTACTCGGCTTACGACGGTCGGAAGCCTGTCGAGGCCGCGCACAAGGCCTTTACGACTTGGGCCCGCAAGATCGGCGTCATCGAGGATGTGCCTACAGCACCGCCGTGGATGACAGGGCCAAAGATCAGCAACGCAGACCTCTTGTGAGGGTGCGGAAGGTCTCTTCATCCGATGGAGCTTGCGTTCCGGGGCCCAGTTTCGGCCGCGAGCTTACTTGCCGTGCACAGCAGCGAGATTATTCAACCCGGTCCTCAGAAAATCTCTGATCGCTTCGGTCGCTTTCGGCTCATCAGCCTCTGGTTGGAACTCTGCTGACCAGACGACGGTGCTGGTGCCGTCATGATTGTCCTGGACTTTGAACTCGGCAACGTAGTCGCGCACAGGCATTGTGGTTGACTCTATGCCGTAGCGATAGAAATGCTGCTCGGCATCCGTTTCGAAAAGCCGTTCGGTTTGTCGACTTCCGTCCTTCGCCTCGGCCGTTCGCCGGCAGCCTTCACGCTCGCCTTCGCTCTCGACCTTGTCTAACAAGGGATGCCACTCCCCTACGGCCCCGAACCGGCCGATCTCATGCCATAGCGCATCCGGCCTCTCGGCAATTCGCGTCGTTTCGACGATCGTGGTCATCTTGGCTCCTTCTCTTGCAGGTTGCGGAGATACACAGCGATGGGGAATGTCTATGGAACAGGATCTTGGACGACGCGCCCACGGTCCAGCCGGTCAAGCGATCCATCGTAAAGCGAGATCGGGGGATGGCCGCCAGGGTCGGTCAGCACGTCAAGAAGCGCAATGGTGTTGGACCCAGCCGCCCGATCAAATGCGGCGTCGAGGTCACGCGCATGTTCGATAGTTTCGCCATAACCCCCGCAGGCGCGCGCGATGCCCGCATGGTCGACCTGGCCGAGGTGACCGGCCGCCGTGTAGCGACCGAACTTGGCTTTCTCGGCGTCCTTCTGATAACCGAGCACGCCATTGTTGAGGAGGACCACGGTAACCGCAATGCCGATCCGAACGGCGGTTTCGAGTTCCGCCCAACTATGGGCGAAACCGCCGTCGCCGACGACGACGATGACCTCCCCCTCGGGCCTGGCGAGCTTTGCGCCGAGCGCGAGCGGGAAGCCCCAGCTAAGTCCTGCAAGGCCTCGCGGCGAGATCACGCGCGTCCTCGAATGGCTTGTGCGAAGCTGGCCCGCAACCCAGTTCGAGGCGTAGCTCGCATCGGCCACGACCACGGTGTCTGATCCTAGACGCTTCTGGATCGCGGCAAGTGCGCGCTCGGCGCGAATTGGTTCGGCATCCGTCAAGAATGGCCGGCGTTCGCGTTCGAATGCTGCCCAGGCATCGGCGATGCGTTGCTCAATCGTATCGCGGTTGCGGGAATGGCTGCCAAGTGCGTCGGTCAGCGCTTCAAGCGTGGTGCGCGCGTCGCCGACGAGGCGCACCGCTTCGTAATTGCGACCAATCTCTTGCGGATCGATATCGATGTGAAGCACACGCGCGCCGTCGGGAATCAGCGACCAATGGTCGGTGCCGTCCTCGTTGGTGCGATTGCCGATCAGCAGCAGAACATCGGCTTGCTGCACCAACGGCTTCGTATGCCTCCCGAGCCCGCCGGGTCCGGTGAGATTGCCGATCGCGCCCATCGCGAGCGGGTGCGTCTCGGGGATCGACGCTTTTCCCATGTTTGTGGTGGCAACGGGTGCGGCGGCTTTCTCAGCAAAGCGGAGTAGCGCGCTGCCTGCACCGGAACTTAGCACTCCGCCGCCGGCGATGACGACAGGAAGACGGGCGGCGTCGATAAGCCTGGCCGCTTCTCCGATCGTCTTGTCGTCGGGCCGCGGCCGGTCGAGTGGCCAGTTGCATAGCCGCATCGAACGATGCGCAGACGTGCCGGCATGCGCCATTTGCAGATCAACGGGCAGCATGAGCACCGCTGGCCCCGGTTTGCCGCTTGCGGCGGCGATGAACGCCCGGTCGAGATGATCCTCGACGCCGTCTGCGCTCTCGAGAAGGTGAAACCATTTGGTCACCGGGGCAAACAGCGCCTTATGGTCATATTCCTGAAAGGCGTTCTTGCCGATGTGAGAGCGGTCTACTTCCTGCATGATCGCGACGATCGGTATTCCCGCCTTCTTCGCCTCGGCGAAGGGGGCCACCGCGAGCGCAGCAGCGGGACCGTTTTGGCAGACCATCACCGGCACCCGGCCGGAGGCCCGCGCGAAGCCATCGGCGATTGCACCGCCGGCATTCTCCTGGCGGTATGTAATATTTCGGATGCCGCGATCCTCGCAGGCGAGCACGAGCGCGGTCGGCACGCTTTGTCCCAGAACGAATTCGACGCCGTGTCGGACCAAGCCGTCGGCGACAACGTCGACAACCGTTCGTGCCACGTCAGTGTTCATAACAAATGCTCCAATATTTGTGGGCGAGTTCGCCCGTGAGGATTGGCAGTATCGAAGCGCGTGCGATCGCCTCCCCATCGTAGGGCTAACGCTTCGGATTAGGCTTGCTTGTCTCGAGCTCTTCTCGCGTGCTCGGATCGGGTATTTCGCTATGGCCGTCCGGATTCGGCGCCGCGTTTTCGCGAGTGTCCCTTGGCGGCTTGTTCTTTGGATTGGGGTCAGACGGTTTTGGCTGTCGGATTTCCCGTTTCTCTGACTTGGGCATCACACAGGTTCCTTTCCGTGCACAACTTTGGAGGAAGGGTACGGTTCCGTGTTCAAATCAGCAGTTGATCGGTCATTCTCCGCTTACAGGCGCACGAGAGACGATCCCGAACTCGAAGCATCGTCATCGGAACGCTGAAGAGCCGTCGGCCACAGCAAAGCCGCCATCGGTGTTTCCCGACTGTTTTGGCATGCCTCCGCTGTAGGCTGTTGAAGCGGAGTGGCATTTGACACGTCACGATGGCCATGTCGGCTCGCCTGATAGTGGCCGTTACGCCTATCGGCCGATCAGCGTCAGGCCGAACAAGATCACGAGCCATAGCCCGGTTGCTGCGACGGCAAGACGAGGCAGAGCACCGGTCAGGTGCATGAACATAATGGCTATTAGAACAGACTTGGCGGCGGCGATCGCCAGGTTCAAAGCGACGTTGAAGCCGCCGAGGTCGAGCAAGGACGAGCCGACCGTCAGCGCCAGCAGCGCGAGCAGTCCGACATAGCCAAGGCTGAGTTTGCGAAGGTCGCTCATCGGTTGACCAGATAGAGAACGGGGAACATGAACACCCAGATGATGTCGACGAAATGCCAGTAGAGGCCAACGGCCGCGACCCGGCGCAAGCGGCTGGCGGGAGTGGCAGCCCGCCAGAGGGCGATTGTGCCGGCGATGACTAGGATGCCGGCGATCAGATGCAGCGCATGCAGCGACGTCATCGTGAAATAGAGGCCGAAGAAGAATTCGGCATGCGCCGGATCCGGCCCGGCATAACGGAACGGTAGGCCGAGAACCGGCGCCAGGCCTTCGTGAATCTCCTTGCCGTATTCGATCGCCTTCACCGCCAGAAAGCACACGCCCAGCGCCGAGGTCACGACCAGCGCCCAAACCGTCGCGCGCCAACGTCTGCGAAGCGCAAGCATATGCGCCAGCGCCATGGTGAAGCTGCTGGTTATCAGCACGGCCGTGTTGAAGGTGCCGAGCGGCAGCGAAAGGTGTTTCGACGCCGCCGCGAAGGCGGGGCCGTAGTCGATATGCGCGACGAGGAAGACCAGGAAGATCGCGCCGAACAGCATAGCCTCGGAGCCGATGAACACCCACATGGCAAAGGTGTCGGCGCGCTGTTCGCGGTGCGGACTGTCAAAGGCGACGCTTTCGGTGCTGCTCATCCGCCAGCCTCCAGATGCGGGCTGAAGCGCTCGTGCTCGAGCCCCTTCATGTCGTAGGCGTAGGCAGGGCCGCTCACGACTGGCACCGTCTCGAAATTATGCGGGGGCGGCGGCGAGCCCGTCTGCCATTCAAGCCCGGTGGCGTTCCACGGATTGTCGGGCGCGCGGTCGCCGCGAAACAGCGACCGGCCGAGATAGAACAGTGGCATCAGATAGCCGATTGCAAGAACCACTGCACCAGCTGACGACAGCACATGCCAGAACTGGAACTCCGGCGGATAGGTGTGATAGCGCCGCGGCATGCCGTCGAAGCCCAGCACATATTGCGGGAAGAACGTCAGGTTGAAGCCGACGAAAGTGACGGTCGCCGCGATGCGTCCTGCTGTCTCGGAATACATGCGGCCGGTCACCTTCGGCCACCAGAAATGCAGCCCGGCCATATAGGCCGTCACCATGCCGCCGACCATGATGTAATGGAAATGCGCGATGACGAAATAGGTGTCGTGGACATGCACGTCGACCGCGAGCGCCGCAAGGAAGAGCCCGGCCAATCCACCGAAGGTGAACAGTCCCAGGAAAAACAACGCATAGAGCATCGGTGTCTCGAAGCTGATCTCGCCTTTGCGCAGCGTCAGGCTCCAGTTGAAGACCTTGATCGCCGACGGGATCGCCACGCAGAAGGACAGGAACGAGAACAGCACGCCGGCGTAGGCCGATTGGCCGCTGACGAACATGTGGTGGCCCCAGACCAGGAAGCCGAAGACGGCGATCGCCATCGACGACATCGCCACCGCCTTGTAGCCGAACAGCGGCCGGCGGCTGAAGCACGGCAGAACCTCCGATACCACGCCCATGCCCGGCAGGATCATGATGTAGACGGCGGGGTGCGAGTAGAACCAGAACAGATGCTGGAAGAGCAGCGGATCGCCGCCGAGGTCGGGATTGAAGATGCCGATGCCGAAAACGCGCTCCATCACGATCAAAATCAACGAGGCCGCGAGTACTGGCGTCGCGAGCACCATCACAAGGCTGGTGGCGTAGAGCGTCCATACGAAAATCGGCAGGCGGAACCAAGTGAGCCCCGGCGCACGCAGTGTGTGCACCGTGACGATGAAGTTGATGCCGGTCATGATGGTCGAGAAGCCGACGACGAAGACCCCGAACGCTGCGGTCGAGACGAAGCCGTTGGCATAGAGCGTCGACAGCGGCGTGTAGAAGGTCCAGCCGGTATCGACGCCGCCGGCGACCACCGAAAACAGCGCGAACAGGCTGCCGAAGATGAAGACGTACCAGCTGGCGAGATTGAGCCGCGGAAATGCGAGGTCGCGCGCGCCGATCATCAGCGGCAGCAAAAAATTGCCCAACGTTGCCGGAATCGACGGTACCAGGAAGAACCAGACCATGATGATGCCGTGCAGCGAAAACAGCCGGTTATAGACATCGTCGGAGACGAGATCGCCGGCCGGTGTCGCCAACTCGATTCGCATCAGCACCGCCATCGCGCCGCCGAGAAAGAAGAATGCCGTCAACGAGACCAAGTAGAGCCAGGCGACACGCTTATGGTCGGTGGTGAGCAGCCACGCGCGGGGCCCGGCTCCCTCGCCCAGATATGTCCCCGTCATTGCCGAACGGGTCATGGCTTTGCTCCCGCGCTTGGTTGCGGCGAAAGCGATTTCAGATAGGCAAGCAGCATCTGCAGCTCGCCCTCGTCGATCAGACCGTCGAAGCTCGGCATGACCGGCTCGTAGCCTGCGGCGATTTCTTTCTTCGGAATGAGGATGGAGTCGCGCAGGTAACGCTCGTCGGCGATTACGGTCTGCTGGTTATCGAGCGCCACCGGCCGGCCGAAGATGCCTTCGAGGGCCGGCGCCCGCACCTTGCTGTTCGGACCGTGGCAGCCGGAGCAGCCGAGCGCGCGAAACAGCTTTTCGCCGCTTGCGGCAAGCGTCTCGCCCTCGCCCTGGCTGTTCAGCCACGCGGCATACTGCTCAGGGGCCATCACCGTCACCCAGCCGCCCATTTCGGAATGCTGCGTGCCGCAATATTGGGCGCAGAACAGGTGATAGCGTCCGGGCTCGGTAGCAATAAACCAAATGTGCGTGGTGCGTCCAGGAACCGCGTCCTGCTTTATGCGGAAAGCCGGCACAAAGAAGGAGTGGATGACGTCCTGCGCGGCAAGCGACACCACGACCGGTTTGCCGACCGGAACATGCAATTCGTTGATCTCGCGCTGGCCGCCGGGTTGTCTGAACTCCCACATCCACTGTTTGCCCAGCCCCGTGATCTCCAGCGCGTCCGCCGGCGGATGGTCGCGGCGAACGAAAAGTATCGCGCCCCAGCCGAAGAAGATGAAGGCGATGATCAGGCTGGCGATGGTCCAGCTCATCTCGAGCCACATGTTGCGGGAACGCTGGCCGGTGCGATCCGCCGGCGAGCCGACGCGGTATTTCACCGCGTACCCGACAACGAGACCTGTGAGCGCCAGTCCGAGAACGGCCGAGAAAGCAAGCAGCGTGTAAAACAGCGCATCGACCCGGCCAGCTTCCGATGAGGCTTCCTGCGGAAAGAAGGGAATGCCGAAGCTCATCTTCCCCTCCCGCGCGTTTGCCAAAGCACCGTCGCGCCCAGGCCGAGTACCGTTGCCAGGCTCGCCACTTTCAACGCCGCCCAGATGGCTGGGGTGTACTGACCTTTGGAACTGTCGAAGCCTGCGCAGAACAGGAAGACGTGATCGGCGATCGACCCGAGCTTATTGGCCGATGCTTCGACCAGCGCAAGCTGAAGGTCGCGCGGCGTGAAGGTCAGCGCCGGCAGCACTTGCGAAATCCGACCAGCCGGCGTGAGTGCAATGACCGCGATCGGATGGACGAACTGATCTATGCCCTTGCGCCGGTCGAAGGTGATGCCGGCCTCGTTGGCCAGCACCGCGCCGGAGCCGTCGCTGCTAGTCAGGAAGCGCCAGGCGGACAATCCCGTCGGGCCGGCGGCGGAGGCGATTTCGGCTTGCGCCTCGGTGGCATCGGCGGACGTCTCATCGGCGTCGATCGAGATGAATAGTGCGCGGTAGTCTGCAGGAAGAAGCGACGTCTTCTTAAGGTCAGAGGCGACCGCCTGCTGTGTGACGCCGCAAAGGTTTGGGCATCTGTCGTAACCGAAGATGACCAGCGCGGGACGCCCGCCGAGCGTTTCGCCCAGCGTCAGCTTTCGTCCGCTTGCATCGACCAATTCGCGATCGAGAGTTAGCTTCGCGCCGGGCTTCGGGTCGAAGGTCGGTCGTTCGGCGGCAAGCGCCGTACCGGCAACGAAAAGACAAAGCGCAGCCAACAAGCTCCTCATCGCCCTGCCCTGCTCTGCTGCTGGCAATTCTGGGCCTGAGGTGCCCGGGGAACCGCAGCCGTGACCAAGGCGCAATTTTCAGTGCTCGCGACTCCGGCTCCCTGCTGCGACCAGTCCGGTAAGCCGTTGCTGACCACCGCCCACATGGCGTCGTCAATAGGAATGCGGGCGATGCCGGCGTTGCGATCGACCCAGCCAAGCATTTTCAACTGACGATCTTCCTCGGCGCGGAAGCTGGTCAGATCCTGCTTTGGCGCGGTCTGCAACTCGGGGTTTTCCGGACTGGTGTTCGCGGACAGTGGCAGCCAGGTCGGCGTGGTGTTGAACGCGAGCTTCATGCCAATCGCGGCAGACGCAATGAACAGCACCAGGCCGGCGCCGAAAGCGACCAACATGCGGGGCCGCACATCGCGCGTCTCGGGATGGCGATGCGCCTTAGCCATGGGCCGCCTCGCGCTTCCACCAGGCGATCCGATCCGGCCGGCGAAGAAGGAAAAGGAACAGCGCAAGCCACAGCCCGCCCAGGCCGATCCACGCGGCAACATCGTGCCAAAGCGAAAGAATGCCGCCAGAAAAGAGCGGCGGGCGAACGCGCCAGAACATGTCGGCGAAATGCCCGGCCAGGGCAATTCCGGCGAGCCGGATCAGGCCGGCATGGCTGCGTTTCAGGTCCCGGCTGAGCAGGCCCGCAGAGGCCGCCACCTGCAACGCGATCAGAAGGTAGAGCAGATATTGCCATCCATTGCCGCTGCGGATGACGTACCAATGAATCTCGTCGGGCAGATCGCCTCCCCAGACCACCAGCCATTGCATGAAAACGAGATAAATCCAGATCAGCAGGAAACCGAGCAACATATTGGCGAGGTCCTCGCTGAGAGCGACGTCTTCTTCGCCGCCGGGCAGGATTTCGACCGCACGTCTTGCCGCCAGCACAATGACCGCCGTGGCGCATGCCCCGACCACTTCGGCCGACGCTTCGCAAAGCGCATAGACGGTCGAAGTGAATTCCGGCTCAAGCGACAGCATCCAGTCGATTGAAAAGACGCTTATCGCAAAAGCATGGAGGATGAGACCGAGGGCATATTTCCTGCCATCGCCACTCTTTGCGAGGTGCTCTTCAGTCGAGCTGAGCATCATCCAGGCGAGAGCGAGCCAGATTGCGGCGCAGACGACGAAGCGCAGCAGGAAGAAGGGCACGTTGAGATAGACAAGCTTCTCACGAACCTTCTCGGCCAGCATCGCAGAATCCGTGCCGGCCCACGGGAAGATGAGATCGAGCCTTATCAGCACCGGCAGGAGCAAGATCAGCGCAAGCGGCAGTGTCGCCGCCAGGACCCGCAAAGGCTGACGGATCGCCTCGCCCCAGCGCCCGCCGGTCAGTCCATGCACCATCAAAATCGTCAGCGCGCCGAGCGGCAGGCTGAGTGCGAAGATGACGGCTGCAAGCCAGGCGCCGAGCACGGGCCTCGCGTCGAGCGATATTCCCACCGCGCAGCAGACAAGCCCGGCGATGCCGGCAATCAGGAAACCTTGCTCGACGCGGCTCATGGCGCGGCCTTGGCTTCGAGCCGCGCACGCAAGGTTTGCGGAAGCTCGGCGATCGGCGCATCGCGCGAATATTGCAGCGCGCGGATATAGGCCACGATCGCCCAGCGGTCCTGCGGCGGCACCCGCGCCGCGTAGGAATACATGGCGCCATAGCCATTGGTGATGACGTCATAGAAATGCCGGTCGGGGGCCTTGCGCAACGCGTCCTGATGGTAGCTCGGCGGCGCCGAAAAACCGCGCTGGACGATTATGCCGTGGCCATCGCCGGTGCGGCCGTGGCAGGGCGAGCAGAAGATGTCGAAGCGCTGCTGCCCTCGCTGCAGCAGCTCTATCGTGACCGGATCGGGAATCCTGTCCGGCGTCCGCGAAAGATCGGTGTCGCGCGCAACTGTGCCGGTCACGGGCGTTCGCGCCGACATGCCGTCGGCGAACTGGTTGCTGGCCTCCAGCGGATCGTAGCGCGGTTGGTCCTCCATGTCCTGCCGACAGCCGGCCACCAGCAAGGCCCCAAAAACCAGTGTGAGGGGCAGGCGGCTCACGCCTCGACCTCCTCGACGATCTCGGCGCCAAGCCGCGTCAGTTGGCCCTTGGTGATGCCCTTGCGATACTTGGGGTCGGTCGCTTCGATGAGAAGGTAGAACCTGCCGCCGCCCGCATAGGTGAAGCTCTCGGCATTGAAAACCGGATGGTAGTAGCGGGGCAGCCCGTTAGCTGCGAGCACGCCTAGGAAGCCGGCAAAGGCTGCACCGAGAATGCCGGCCTCGAAAGCGATGACGACGAAAGGCGGCCAGGAATGTAATGGCCTGCCGCCGACATTGATGGCGTAGTCGATCTCGACCGAATACCAGATCAGCGCGTAGACGAGTGCGGCGCCGGCGATGCCGCCGGCAAGCACGGCCCACGGCAGTCGCGTCTTCGGGATCGCCAGTACCTCGTTCAGCTCCTTCATCGGAAATGGGGAGAAGGCGTCCATGCGCCGGTAGCCGCGCTCACGCATGCCGCGCGCCGCTTCGACAAGCACTTCGGGATCGGCAAACACCGCCAGGAGGCCGTAGAGGCTCATCTGAGCTTGCCCTCCTCCTCGGCCAGTTCCTCGACCTCGAAAATGGTGATCGCGGGCAGGATGCGGATGAACAGGAAGACGAGCGCGAAGAACGTGCCGATCGAGCCGAACAGGATACCGAAATCGAGCCAGGTCAGCGATTGCTCGCCCCAGGAAGTCGGCAGATAGTCGCGGCTCGGCCCGGTGACGACGATGATGTAGCGCTCGATCCACATGCCAATATTGATGGCAACGGCGATTGCAAACAAAAGGGGCATGTTGCGCCTGATGCGTCGGAACCACAGCAATTGCAGCAGGCCGCAGTTGAGTGTGAGCATCGTCCAGAACAGCGGCGAATAAGGACCAAGCGCCCGCTCGGCCATCATGGTGCGTTCATAGGGCTCCCCGGAATACCAGGCGAAGAACGCTTCCGAGACATAGCCATACGCAACGACCATGCCGGCGGCGATCATCAGCCTGGCGGCGTTCTCCATGTGCCTGAGGGTTATCAAGTCCTGGACCGAAAAGGCCCAACGCAGCGGAATGGCGATGGTAAGCACCATGGCGAAGCCGGAGAGCAGCGCGCCGGCAACGAAATAGGGCGGGAAGATCGTCGAGTGGTAGCCGGGAGTGATCGCGAAGGTGAAATCAAGCGAGACGATCGAATGCACCGAGACGACCAGCGGTGTGGCCAAGGCCGCAAGCAGGAAATAGATGACCTGGTAGCGCGCCCAATGGAAGGCCGAGCCACGCCAGCCGAGCGCCAGTATGCCATAGAAGAGCTGCGCCGGTCTCGACCTGGCGCGGTCGCGCAACACGGCAAGGTCGGGCAAGAGGCCCATATACCAGAACAGCAACGAGACGGTTGCGTAGGTGGCGATCGCCGCGAAATCCCAGACCAGCGGACTGCGCCATTGCGGCCAGTGCATGTGCACATTGGGCAGCGGCAAGAGCCAGTAGAAGAACCACGGCCGGCCGAGATGCAGGATCGGGAATAGTCCTGCCATGGCGACGGCAAACAGCGTCATCGCTTCGGCGAAGCGGTTGATCGAGGCGCGCCATGGCTGTCTCAGCAGCAGCAGCACCGCCGAGATCAGCGTGCCGGCATGGCCGATGCCGATCCACCAGACGAAGTTGGCGATCATCGTCCCCCAGGCAACGGGTATATCGATGCCGTAGGCGCCGACGCCGACTGAGATCAGATAGGTGATCGAATAGAGAAACAGCAGGACAAGCAGGAAGCAGAAGAAGAACGCCGTCCAGAAATGGCGTGGCAGCCGGCCGCTGAGCACGATCGAGCCGATGCGGCCGCTGATCTCGGGAAAATCGTGGCGGCCGCGCAGAACGGCCGGACTTTCGGCGCTCGCTTCAGCCATCAGTCGCCTCGCCTTGCCTGGCCAGATCGCCGTTCGGATTGGAAATCCTGCCGAGATAGGTCGTGCGCGGGCGCGTGTTCAGCTCTTCAAGCAGGGCATAGTTCTGCGGCGCGCTCTTTTCCCGGACGACGTGAGCGTTCTTTCTGTTGAGGTCGCCGAAGATAATGGCCTGCGTCGGGCAGGCCTGCTGGCAGGCGGTGACCACTTCGCCGTCGGCGATCTCGCGGTTCTCGATCTGGGCCTGGATACGCCTGGCGCTGATGCGCTGGACGCAGTAGGTGCATTTTTCCATCACGCCGCGCGAGCGCACGCTGACATTGGGATTGTGCGCGCCCTGCTCCGGACCGGCTTCGTCCTTGTCGAAGGATTGATGGTCGAGAAAATTGAAGCGCCGCACCTTGTAGGGGCAATTTTGCGAGCAGTAGCGCGTGCCGATGCAGCGATTGTAGACCTGCGCATTCAGCCCATCATGCGTGTGCACCGTGGCGTTGACCGGACAGACCAGCTCGCAGGGCGCTTTCTCGCAATGCATGCAGGGCACCGGCTGGAAAAAGGTGTCGGGCGCATCGACCGGTCCGGCATAGTAGCGGTCGACCCGCAGCCAGTGCATCTCGTGGCCGCGCTCGCATTCGTCCGGTCCGACCGGAGCGATGTTGTTTTCCGCCTGGCAGGCCGAAACGCAGGCCATGCAGCCGATGCAGGCCGAGAGGTCGATCGCCATAGCCCAGGCTTCCTGACTGTACGGCCAATCGGGATAGAGCGACTCCGTTGGCGGCGGCGCATCCTTGCGGACAAAATGCGGATTCTGCCGAAACGTGTCGAGCGAAGCGTGGCGAACGATGGCGCGGCCTTCCATCGCCTGGTGATGCTGCGTGGTGATGATCCGCACACTGCTCTCGCGCGGCCTGACCGCGGCGCCAGTCGAAATCCATTCCAGGCCCTGCCGTAGACGGAAGGCATCATAGCCCTCGGACAGCGCGGCTACGGAACCAACCTTGCGCCCGAAGCCGAAGGAAAGCGTCACCGTCTGGTCGGGATGACCGGGCACGATCCAGGCAGGTGCATCGAGATCAGCCCCGTTGGCCTCGACGTTGACGATGTTGCCGTTCTCAATCTTCAGCCGCTCCGCCATTGCCGGTGAGATGAGCGCGGCGTTGCCCCACACGATCTTGGTCAGCGGTCGTGGCAGTTCCTGCAGCCATGAGGCGTTGGCGAAGCGCCCGTCGCGCAGCCAGGGATCGGCGACGAAGCGAATATCTATCCCGCCGCCTGCCTTCGCTGCCGGCTTCAATCCGCCCAACTCCGGAGCCATTGTCGCTGATATCGGCTTGGCGGCGCTGTGCGGCACGACACCGTCACCCAACGCCTTTTTCCAGGCCCCGTCATCGAGCGCTGCCCAATGCTGCCGAACGAGCGAAAGCGGATCGGTTGCGAATTGACCGCCAAGCACGGCGAGCAACTCATGTAAGGTCTTGCCATCGTAAAGCGGCGCAATCAGCGGCTGGACCAGTGACGCCGTGCCATCATGAGCACGGATGTCGCTCCAGCTCTCGAGCTCATGCGCCGCCGGTACATGCCAGTGCGACAAGAAAGCAGTCTCGTCGCGATAGAGACCGTGATGCACAAGCAACTTCAGGCTGGAGAATGCCTTATGCGCATCAAGGCCGGCCGGGGCGGTGTGCAGCGGATTTGCGCTAACCACCACGACCGTGTCGATCGCGCCATCCCCGACTGCATCACACAGGGTCGTGAGATCGCCATCGACCTGCAATGTGTCCGGTGGCTCGATCATTTCCACCGTATTGCCAAGCGCGCCAAGCTCCGCGTTGACGGCCAGCGCGGCGGCATGCACAAAGGCGCTCTGATGCGCCCCCGGGATCATCAGCGCGTTGCGGCCGGCCGCCGCCAGATCCTTGGATAGCGCAGTTATCCACGTCGGATCGACCGGTGAGCTGGGAACCTCGGCCTGACCGCCAAGCGTCGCGCGCAGCGCGGCAGCTACGGCTTCGATGCCACCTGGCTTCACCGCCAAACGATGATCAGCAGTTGCGCCCGTAACGGTCGGCGTAGACTCCACGGCATAGAGCCGGCTCATCCGGTCGGACGGATTGCGCACGCGCCTCCGCACCGCGAAGTCGCGCGCATAGGCAAGTCGTCCGGGTCCCTCGCCGAGAAAATCGGCGTCGAGGCTGAAGATCACCTCGGCACGGTCCAAGTGGTGGATCGGCGTCAGCGCAGATCCGAACAGGGCCCGCGACGCCTCCCCCGCGGCCGAGGTCGCCAACGGATTATGGCGATAGACTTTCAGCTTCGGATAGCGCGCCCGCAGCGCGTCGATCTGCGTCGCGAGGGTCGGCGACGTCGAGGCATCGAGGAGCAGAGCGCCGCCCTGCCCTTGCGATGCCGTCCACCGTGAGACAAGCGCCGCCATGCCTTTGAGGAAATCGCCATAGGACGCCGGTTCGCCGTCCTTGAGCGGCGTGCGCGAGCGATCGGGATCGAACAGCGTCAATACCGCCGCCTGCATTACCGCATCGGTCGCGCCGCGCGATGCCGGGTGGTCGGGATTGCCCTCGACCTTTGTCGGTCGCCCTTCATGGCTTTCGACGATGGCGCCGATGCCGAAACCATCGCTCGACAATGTCGTCGCGTAACAGACGGGCTTGCCGGGAACAAGGATTTCCGGCTGGCGCACGTAAGGCACGATTCTTTCCGCCCTGCTGCAGGCCGCGAGCCCGGCAAGCGACAGCGAAGCGCCCATCAGCTTGAGCAGCGTCCGCCGGTTCGGCTTTGCCGGCAGACGCTCGGCAATCGCGGGAAACTCTGCCTCGACGAAGCGGCGGAATTCCACCGTACCGGCAATCTCGTCGAGGCTGCGCCACATGTCGCGACCGTTTGCCAGCCGCCTGCGCAGGGCCGCGATGTCGATGCCGGAGCCTGACCCTTTCTCAGCGATGGCAGACATAGCAATCCGTCATCGTCTCGGGGTGGATGTCGAGCATGCCGATCAGTTGCCGCCTGATCTCGGCGACGTCCTCAGGCGGCTGCCAATGCATCAGGAACACGTCCTGCGGCGGACGCAGATTGGGTTCCGGATTGCGATGGCAGCCGAGGCACCATTCCATGCTGAGCGTATGCGCCCGTCGCGTCAGCGGCATCTCGTCGACCTCGCCATGACAGGTCTCGCAGGCGACGCCCTTGTTGACGTGGATCGCGTGATTGAAGAACACGAAGTCGGGCACTCTGTTGACGCGCTGCCATTCGATCGGCTTGCCGCTAGCCAAGCTTGCGCGTACCGGCGCCAGCATGTCGGCATTGGTGAAAAGCTGCGAATGACAGGTCATGCAGACTTCGGTGGCCGGCAGACCCGCCGAAGACGAGGTTTCGACGCCGTTATGGCAATAGCGGCAGTCGATGCCGAGCTGGCCGACATGATGCTTGTGGCTGAACGGCACCGGCTGCGCCACTGGCTCACCTACTCCCGTTACCAGGTCCGAACGGGGAAGGATGACCCCGATCGCGGCGGCGATCAGCAGAACTGCACAACTTCCCCAGATGACAAAGCGCGCGATGCCATTGGCGTTTTTCGAGAAGATCTGCGGCATCCCCTCGCCGGTTCTGCTGAAGGCAAACTCAGAGTTGACTACACCTAACGGTGCTTTCGCCACGAAAGTTCCGGAGCCATGCAGCAATCACAGAATGGTGACCGCCACGGAGACGGGTCGACAATTCAATCCGCAACCACAGCCGGTCGCGTGCGTTCGCCAGATATCACGATCTGTTCCACGCTGGAATAATGCCATGACCAACATCGCTGCCGACACCGCTCATCGTCCTGTGCGCCATCGCGGCGTCGCTTTCTGGTGGAGCGTTCTCGTCGGCATCCTATTGATCATCCTCGGCCTCCTGATCGGGGCCGGCGGCGCCTGGCTGATCGCACTTGGCGGATCATGGTACTACCTTCCCGCCGGCATCGCGCTGCTGATGGCAGGCATCCTGATGTTGGCTGGAAACCCGGCCGGTATCTGGCTTTACTTGCTGGCCTGGCTCGCGACGCTCGCCTGGGCTTATTGGGAGGTGGGTCTTGACGGCTGGGCGCTGATGCCGCGTGTCTTGGCTCCTACGATCATCCTTGTCTTCGTTCTGCTGGCCATGCCTGCTTTCCGCGAGGGTGCCGGGCGAGGCAGCCGGAATGCAGCCTATGTAACGGGCTTGCTGCTGCCGGTTATTGCAGCAGCGACGTTCGGCCTTTTCCACATCAGTGCCTTGGCGCAGTCACAACCTGCTCAACCGCCAACAACGTCCACCCCACCTGCACCTGTATCGCAGGACACCGCGATCCATCAGCCAGGCAACGATTGGCCGGTCTATGGCGGATCGGAATTGGGCACTCGTTATTCGCCGCTCAACCAGATCACCGCGGCCAATGCCTCCAAGCTCACCCGGGCCTGGTCCTTTCACACAGGCGACATGCCGAACCAGGCGACCAAGGATCTCTATTCGCCCGAAAACACGCCGCTGGAAATCGGCGGCCATCTTTATGCGTGCTCTGCCAAGGACATCGTCATTTCCGCCGATGCGCGCAACGGCAAGGAAGAATGGCGTTACGACCCGAAGGTGTCCGACAACGCCATACCCTACGGTGCGAGCTGCCGCGGCGTCGCCTATTTCTCCGTTCCAGGCGCGAAGGCCGATCAGGCCTGCGCCACCAGGATCATCTTCGGAACGCTGGACGCGCGGCTGATCGCCATCGACGCCCGGACAGGGAAGCCCTGCTCGGATTTCGGCCAGAAAGGTAGCGTCGACCTCAACCAGGGCATCGGCGAGACGGTGCCCGGCTGGTACTCCGTCACCGCGCCGCCGACCATTGTGCGCGGCATCGCCGTCGTCGGCGCGCAGGTGAAGGACGGCCAGGCCGAGAACGCGCCTTCGGGCGTCGTTCGCGGCTATGACGCCACCACCGGCAAGCTCGCCTGGGCTTGGGACATGGGGCACCCCGATCGCACCGGCGCGCCGCCTCAGGGCGATACCTACACGCGCGGCACGCCGAATATGTGGACCGTCGCCGCCGCCGATCCGCAGCTCGGCTATGTCTACCTGCCGCTCGGCAATGCCGCCGTCGACTATTACGGCGTCGACCGCAAGGACTTCGAGAACCAGTTCAACTCGTCGATCGTCGCCATCGATGTCACGACCGGCAAGCCCGTCTGGCACTTTCAGACTGTGCATCACGATCTTTGGGACTACGACCTCGGCTCGCAGCCGACGCTGGTCGATTTCCCGGCCGTGACCGGCAAGCTCGCGGCCATCATCGTGCCAAGCAAGCAGGGCCAGATCTACATCCTCGACCGCAAGACTGGCAAGCCGCTCTTCCCGGTCGAGGAGCGCAAGGTACCCTCGGGCGGCGTCGAGCCGGATAAGCTTTCCAAGACACAGCCCTATTCCGGCTACGCGCATCTCGACCAGCCGCCGCTCACCGAAAAGGATATGTGGGGCATGAGCCCGCTGGATCAGCTCTACTGCCGTATCCAGTTCCATCGGGCCTTCTATCAGGGTGAGTACACGCCGCCGACGGTTGATCGTCCCTTCATCGAATATCCCGGCTACAATGGCGGTTCGGATTGGGGCAGCGTCGCCGTCGACACTGACAGCGGCGTGCTGGTCGCCAACTACAACGACATGCCGAACTACGATCAACTCATTCCGCGCGAGAAGGCGGACCAGATGGGCTTCAAGCCGATCGACAAAGGTGGCAGCCCGAAGAAAGTAAAGGACATCGGCGATCCGCAGGCCGGATCCCCATACGCCATCGCGGTAAATGCCGGCTGGCGCCTTTCGACGGGCCTGCTCTGCTCGAAGCCGCCTTATGGTCATATCCGCGCCATCGATCTCAAGACCGGCAGAACGCTCTGGGACGAGCCGCTCGGCAGCGCAAACAACAACGGCCCATTCGGCATTCCGTCGATGCTGCCGCTCACCATCGGAACGCCCAACAATGGCGGCCCGCTGGTTACGGCCGGCGGCCTGATCTTCATCGCCGCGAGCACCGACAACAAGCTACGAGCGATCGACATCAAGACCGGCAAGACGGTGTGGCAGGCCGATCTTCCCGCCGGCGGCCAGACGACTCCAATGACTTATGAGGTCGATGGCAAGCAATACATTGTCATCGCGCCGGGCGGCCATCACTTCATGGAAACCAAGGTCGGCGACGAAGTCATTGCCTATGCTTTAGCTTCAGGATGAGCGCTCTGGAGTCGCAGGCCCTACGAAACGCCTGGAGCCGTTACCTTGTCCGGCCGCCATGCGGTCTATTCCCTGCTCGATTTCCGTTGCGCCCTCGCACGCTCCGGCGTCGGGCGAGGACATACATCCAGATCAAAATCAGGATCAGGAGAACGCCGGCGACAACCAGCATCCACATGCCGATGTGAAATATGAACGTCTCCCTATCGTAGGATGCGCCTTGCGATCGGGTATCGGGTAAGGTCGCGCCTAGACGTTCAAACCAGCGCGGGAAAAAACAGTTCCAATTCGAAAGGCGACAATCGTGCTCCGAGAAACAGCTTCCATCCTCATCGTTGGCGCCGGCCCGACGGGACTGACAGCGGCCTTGGAGCTTGCGCGGCGCGGCGTCCACCCTCGTATCATAGACAAGAAGGACGGCCCCACGCCGCTCAGCAAGGCCGTCGGCATCAGCGCGCATAGCCTGGACGTTCTCGAAGCCTCCGGGGTTAGCGGGAAGCTGCTCGCAAAGGGGCTCAAGGTCCGCCACGCGCATTTCCACACGGAGACGCGCGAGCTCGTCACAATCGACTTCTCGCTGCTGCCGCACCGCTACAATTTCCTGTTGTCGCTGCCGCAGCGCGATACGGAAAGGATCATGGCCGAGATGCTGGCGACATTCGGCATCGAGGTCGAATGGCGTACGCAACTGGTTGGCCTCACCCAGCAAGCCGACAAGGTCGAGGCTCGGATCACGCAAGGCGGCGAAGAGGAAAGGCACAGTTTCGACATCGCCTTGGGCGCCGCCGGCGCCCCCCCCTGCGGCGCGTTGCCCCCCCCCCCCCCCCCCCCCCCCCGCCCCCCCCCCCCGCCCCCCCCCCCCCCACAGCTCGGTCCGCAAGGCCGTGGGCATCGAATTCGAGGGCTACACCCACAGGCGGCAATGGAGCATCACGGATGCAGAGATCGCATCCTGGCCTTACGAGCCGGGAGCGGCGCAGGCTTTCCTCAATCGCAGCGGCGACGTCGGCTTCATCATACCGATCGGCGACAACCGCTTTCGCGCGGTCTCGAACACGCCCGATGCGCTGGCGCATGTCCCGGGCAATTATCACGTGTCGCAGGTGCTGCGCACCGATCGTTTCCACATTCCGGCAAGGCAGGCGTCACGCTACCAGACCGCCCGCGCCTTCCTCGGCGGCGATGCCGCGCATGTCCACTCGCCTCTTGGCGCCCGTGGCATGAATCTCGGCATCGAGGATGCCGCCTCCTTTGCCCGGCGTTTC
This sequence comes from Mesorhizobium sp. B263B2A, assembly GCF_020165775.1. Taxonomy (NCBI): domain Bacteria; kingdom Pseudomonadati; phylum Pseudomonadota; class Alphaproteobacteria; order Hyphomicrobiales; family Phyllobacteriaceae; genus Mesorhizobium; species Mesorhizobium sp. B263B2A. The sequence goes on along the minus strand of NZ_JAIUIU010000008.1, from coordinate 88,301 downwards.
GGCGACGGCACGCTGGCTGGATATACCGATGAACGCCGGCCGGTAGGGCATCGCTGGATCGAGCTCAGCGAACGCATTCTGTCGACAGCGCAGTCGACCAACAGCTTCGTCCAGACGTTCCGCAACCTCGTTATGTGGACAATCGGGACGGTTCCCGTCCTGCAGCGACCGCTGCTCGAGCGCGTCGCGGGTCTGAAGGAGTAGCAGGGCGCGCGGCCAACCGTCGTCTTTTGCGTTCTCCCAGGCAACGAGCAGAACACCGGCAAAGACGCAGACAAAGCCGATGAGGTGGCCTTGAACACGTCCTCGACCTTGGCCGAGGCGCCGCTCTTCGCGACGATCTTTCCGTCGGCGAGGTCGAATTCCTCGTTATGGGAACCCGCCAGCGGACCGCCCTCGTCGGTCGCGGCGGCATAGAGCTTGGTTCGGATAGCGTCGCAGGCCTTGAGCACCGCCGAACACACGCTGGCCGTGGAGATCGACCCGCCCGAAACCGGAGCCGGAGGCAGGCTGCTGTCGCCCATTTCAACGCAGGCAGCGGCGACAGCAATTCGACCATCTCCGGACCGATGGCCTCTATTGTCATCGAGGCCCAGCGCTCGTAGTAGCGCTTCCAAGTGCCGACGCCCTGCCCGGCCCTTGCCGCTGGGATGAAGCGGGTAAAGATCGTCTGGTCGGCCTTTCTCTCGACCAGACTTACAATTCTCGGAAGCACCCTGGTGATCCTGGGCGTCGCCCATTCAGAGGGTTCGGCGAACAGTCTTTCCATATCCACGCAAACATGCGCGCAGTGCTTGCCAAGCGACCCGTAGCTCAATCCTTGAGCCGCCATCACAATGCCCGGCGGATTCGACCCCGCCGCGGTGAAGCCAAGTAGGAAAGCGCATATTTCGACGAGCCGGAGCGGCGCCTGAGATTCAAGATCTGATCCTCTGAACGTTTGGACAAACGCGTTGCCTTGATGCCTGTTCCCTCGGAAACCACATCTCGCGCCGAACGTTCAAACCGGATGAATACCATTGACCAGCCTCATCTCGACATGGAAGAGCGATGGTAGGGGCATCCGGCGTCGAGTTTCCCTTGCCCTTGAGCACGCAGCCAATGGAAGCGCGCACCGCGGAGGCATTGCCGTGGGACGACGGCCCCTGGCAGTACGAACCGAAATGGGATGGCTTCCGCTGCCTAGCCTTCAAAGACGGCAAAACCGTCGACCTCAGGGCAAAATCCGGCAAACCGCTTGGCCGCTATTTTCCTGAACTGATCGCGGCCCTGAGTGCGCTCACGGCAACCGAATTCGTTGCGGACGGCGAAATCGTGATCGAGGGGTATGCCTCTTTCGACGCGCTGCAGATGCGGCTTCATCCGGCGGAGAGTCGTATCCGCAAGCTCAGTCGGGAAACGCCCGCGCAACTGGTGCTCTTTGACATGCTCGCCGCCCCGGGCGGACAATCGCTGATCGAACTGCCCTTGCATGATCGGCGCGATGCAGCTGAAGATTTCGTTGCCAAGGCCCGGTCCAAGGCTTTGCGCCTCTCGCCTGCAACCACCAGCCTTGCGACAGCCGACAGATGGCTGAAGGACGCCGGCAGCGGTTCCGTGGACGGTGTCGTAGCCAAGCGGCTCAATGATCCCTACAGGCCCGGCGAACGCGCGATGGTGAAGGTAAAACGGCTGCGCACGGCCGACTGCGTAGTCGGCGGGTTCCGCTATCTGACCGGCACGAGGCAAGTCGGGTCGCTGCTGCTTGGCCTCTACAACGAAAACGGGCAGCTCGATCATGTCGGCTTCACCTCAACCATCGCCAACGATGAACGCAACGCTCTGACCGAGAGGCTCGAAGAGCTGCGTGGCGGACTAGGTTTTACCGGCAAGGCGCCGGGCGGGCCGAGCCGCTGGAGCACGGAGCGCAGCGGGAAATGGGAACCGGTGCGGCCGGAACTGGTCGTCGAGGTCCGCTTCGACCATGTTACCAGTAACCGTTTCCGGCATGGCACCAGGCTGCTGCGCTGGCGGCCGGACAAAGCACCGCACCAATGCACTTTCGAGCAGATCGCGTAGCAGTGACTTTCCGGAACAATCCGCCGCCGGTGCGATTTCTGAAAGAAGCAGTCATTGGATATTGGAGAACGACATGGACCCCCGCAACAAGCAGCGATCCCAAAAACAGGAAGAAACTGAAGCGCCGACCATCGAACAGCAGGATTGGGATTCCTTCGAAGGCAACAAGGTGCTTCCCGACAGCGTCGTCACCGAGAACGGCCCGGATCTGCGCGAGGCCGAACAGGCCCTGCCCGAGGAGGATGATGATAACCCCGATCAGGAAAGCGACGAGGCCCTGCCCGACGACGAGGAGGAACGTGTGCTGTCGCGCGACCCGTCCAAGGAAGGCAGCCGCTTCGACGAGGTGTAGCTGACGGTCGGCCCGGCCGTGCCGATCCAAGCGCCTTCGCGCGGGTTGGCAGGTCATTGCGCGCGACCTGAATGCGGCTGACAGATTCGCCGGCACCGGAACATGTTGGACCCGGACGAGTTGAAGATCAAAGTCATAACAAGCCGAGCTCCACCATGAACCCGTCCACCACCGACCATGTTGAAATCCGCAAGTACAACCATCCAACCGGCGGATGGGGATCCCTCAAGTCGCTGATCGGCAAGGCGCGCGGCGAAGGTCTGTTGATGTCCGGCATCTGGAGCACGCTGCTCAAGCAGAACAAAGCCGATGGCTATATGTGCGTCTCTTGTTCGTGGGCGAAGCCCGCCGAGCCGCGGCCGTTCGAATTTTGCGAGAACGGCGCCAAGGCCACGATATGGGACCAGACGAAACGGCGCTGCGGCCCGGAGTTCTTCGCCGCGCATTCCGTCAACGAACTGCTCGACTGGCCTGATCACGATCTCGAAAAACAGGGTCGGCTGCTTGAGCCGATGCGTTACAACGAGGTCACCGATAAATATGAGCCAATAGCGTGGGAGACCGCGTTCCGCGACATCGGCGCGGAACTCAACAGGCTCGATCCTAAATCCGTCGTCTTCTACACCTCGGGCCGGGCCTCGCTCGAAGCCTCGTTCATGTATCAGCTGTTCGCGCGCATCTATGGCTCGGGCAATCTGCCGGACTCGTCCAACATGTGCCACGAGTCGACCTCGGTCGGCCTGCCCGAGTCGATCGGCTCGCCGGTCGGCACGGTCCAGCTGGAGGATTTCAGCCATTGCGACCTGATGTTCTTCTTCGGCCACAACACCGGCGTCACCGCGCCGCGACTGCTCCATCCGATCGAGGAAGCACGCCAGCGCGGCATACCTGTCATCACCTTCAACCCGCTACCGGAACGCGGCCTGAAGCGTTTTAAGAATCCACAGAACCCCGTCGAGATGCTTTCGCCTGGTGCGGGCACCAGGATGTCGAGCGACTTCTATCAGATTCGCGGTGGCGGCGACATTGCGGCCATGACCGGCATTGCGAAAGCAGTGCTGGCTCTTGATGACGCCGCGAAACAGACCGGCGCCCCGCGCGTCCTCGACGTCGCCTTCATCGAAGAACACACGCATGGCTTCGAGGAGTTCGAGGCCTATCTACGCCGCACGCCATGGCAAAGGATCGAAGCCCGATCCGGCATTGCGCGCGCCGATCTCGAACATGTCGCCGACGTCTATAGTAAAGCCTCGGCGGTCATCGGCAATTACGGCATGGGCCTGACGCAGCACCGGCACGGGACCGAGAACGTCCATATGCTCTGCAACCTGCTCCTGATGCGCGGCAACGTCGGCAAGAAAGGCGCCGGCGTCTCCCCGCTTCGCGGTCACTCCAACGTTCAGGGCCAGCGAACCGTCGGCATCTCGGAGAAGCCTGAATTGGTCCCGCTCGACAAGTTCGCCGAATTCTACAAGTTCGAGCCGCCGCGCGAGAAAGGACGCGACACTGTGGAAACATGCGAAGGCGTGATCGACGGGTCGGTGAAGGCCTTTATCGGACTGGGCGGAAATTTCGTGCGGGCCGTTCCCGAAACAGGGCTGGTCGAAGATGCGTGGCGGCACTTGAGATTGCATGTCCAGATCGCAACAAAGCTCAACCGCAGCCACCTGATACCGGGATCCGTCACCTATTTGCTGCCTTGTCTCTCGCGGATCGAGAAGGACGTGCAGAAGAGCGGCGAGCAGCACGTCTCCATGGAGGATTCCACGGCCTGCATCCACGGCTCCTTCGGCTCCCGGCCGCCGGTCGGACCCAACCTGCTCTCCGAGCCGCGCATCGTCGCCGAGCTCGCGAAGGCGACGGTGGCGGCAAAGAGCTCGATACCATGGGATGAATGGGTGGCTGACTATTCGCGCGTGAGGGACGAGATCGAACGTTGCTACCCCGATCACTTCAAGGACTTCAACAAACGCTTCCTGGCGCCGGGCGGATTTCACCGCGACATAAAGGCCTCGAACCGAGTGTGGCAGACACCCAACAAGAAGGCCAACTTCAAGCCGCCGACGATGCTGGAGACGGATCCGGACATCGACGTGTCGCGATCGGACGTACTGACGCTGATCACCGTCCGTTCCAACGATCAGTTCAACACGACGATTTACGGCTATCGCGACCGGCTGCGCGGCATCGACGGAACACGCATGGTGCTAATGATGAACGAAGACGATATCCGGCGGATGGGCCTTAGCGACGGACAGGAGATCGATCTGGAATCCGCCGCGGGCGACAGTGTCGAGCGCCGTGTGCGCGGACTGCGGGTCATTCCCTATCCAATTCCGCGCGGTGACTGCGCCGGCTATTACCCCGAGCTTAATCCGCTCATTCCGCTATGGCACCGGGCCGAAAAGGCACATGTGCCGGCGGCAAAGTCGGTGCCGGTGCGCGTGGTGATGCCTGGATGACGCTGAAGCACTACACCTCCGGCCCGACCTGCGAGTTTGGTTTCTCTGGCAGAACCCATCTCCACCGAGAGCGGTCTTTGCCAATCGAGCTGGGAAATTTCACGGAAACACCGGCCTAGTGGCAGGCCAGAACCTCAGAACTGCATCGGGTCATCAGTGGCCCAGGTCAGGTGTTGGAATCAACACGATGCGATGCCGGCGGGACTTTCCATTCGCGCCACGTCACAGTTGCTTCGCAAGTTCCTTGGCCAGCCGTTTACGCTCCCGCGCCGAGACTATTTGGCGTGTTTCGACCGTCGCAGAACGCAAGCATGCCTTGCCGCGGGCGTGGACTATCTCAAACCGGCGTGAGGCTCCAATCAGAATATCTTCCGAACCGTACATTCCAATGATCGTAATTTCGAACTGATGAATGCCGCGGCTTAAACTCGATTCTCCGAGGATCTTCTCGCCCGTCTTTTCATGCAGAGCGTATTCCAGAATGCCTTCGAAGCTTCCCATGTCGACGAGTTTTCCAGGACCAACCGGGCCTTGGCGCGTCATGTGCGTCCAGCCAGACGGCGTCTTGGAATTCCTGAGATCTTCGGCATCGGAGATGAATATACGATGATGGCCGGACGGCGTTTCCAGATCGGCGATGACGCTTTGAATGAAAACTGCTCCTTCGCTCATGTTGGTGACGAAGCACCGCGCCGACAGCTCCCGTCCTTCGCCCCAATTGATCAAGAGCTTCGGCGTTCTTCGACGCTGGTGGCTTCGCCAGAAGATGTGCAGATAAACGGACCAAATCGCCAGCATGCCTATACTGGCAAAAGCCGAGATCAAGGTCGCCTTGTTCGCCAACCATTCGTACATCCGTTGCCTCGTGCATTCTGATGTCGAATAGAACGTCGCCAGATTTGTTCCATGCAGCGGCTCGGCCGCTCCGCTGCCGACTTGCTGAATTGGTGCGGCGCAAGGTCGGCAGATGCCCAGGGTTACAGCTGGCGGCAACGATTCGCGGCTATGCTGCAACTAAGAGTTTCGCAGGCTGCAACGAGGAGGCGATAGGCGGCCGCCAAAGCGACGCACGTTTGGCCCGTGCTTGGATGACAAAGAAATATAGGCCTACCATCCCCTTGCATGGCAGGCCTCCGTAGTCAGCCTAGGTGAGAACCAAGACGATTTTATAGGTATTGGGATCGACGATGACGATCCGGCCGTCGGCGAGCACGAAATATTCGTAGCCTTCATAGGCCGGGACGATCTTGACGATCTTTGACGGCAGACGGTGCAGGTGGATCTTTTGCCGAGGAACCTCCACACCGACTGAGATGTCGAAATCGACGTTGGAAACCGGCTCAACCTTCGTTTCCTTGATCACATTGGTGATTTGGGTTTTCTGTTCAACAGTGACGTTGTTGATCGAAGCGGTCTTGCCTTGATCCTGCGCGTTGGAGCCCTGGGCCTGGTTGGTTGTCGTGCCAGTCTTGCCCTGAGCCTGCTCATTGGTTTGTGTCTGGCTATTGCCCTGGGCCTGATTGGTTGTCGTGCCGGTCTTGCCTTGGGCCTGCTCGCCAGTATTTGAACCCTGCTTACAGTTCTTCATTCCAGCCGAACAGTTGGTGTCAGTCTTTCCCTGAGCCTGCTGCTCAGTGGCAGTCCCGGCTTTGCCTTGGGCCTGCTCGTTGGTTTGGGCCTTGGTGCTGCCCTGGGTTTGTTGCTCGGTGCTGGCGCCGGTGTTGCCTTGGGTTTGCTCGCCCTTCGAACCCTTTTTGGCAATTAGCGGTACCGGCTGTGCAGTTGGCGCTTGCGCCGGATTGGTTATCGGCGGGCTGCTGTGACTGAGCGATCGCCGCTCCACAACTAACGCCAAGCGCCAGCATGCTGGTGATCAGGACGCGTTTCATCGGTCATCTCCTGGACTAACGTGAGTCCCCTTCGCCAGCTAAAACCTCAGCTAAAAGGAACTGTTCCGAGCGAGATTAGGTCGGAAACATGCTCTTGAACGAGACATCGCCGTGGCCGGCGACGGGTCCGTCGCTGATCAATGCCAAGATGTTCGGCGGGATCGGCGAGAGCCAATCGAACAATGCTCCTGTACACGCAGCGCCGTCCCTTTGAAAACGATTTGCGGCGCGTCGCGCTTTGGGGGGTGAAAGCACGCCATCCTCAAGCCCAAACGGCTGCGATTGGAACAAAGCCGTGAGACGGTTGTTCGGCTTCAATCCATCGAGCAAAGGAGCTTGAAGCCATGAACATCCGGATACTTCTTGGGGTGCTAGGCATCGCCGCGGCGCCGCTCGCCTTTCCGGCGGTTGCCGCCGACAACGCGCAGACCTTTGTCAACAAGGCAGCCATCGGCGGGATGTTCGAGGTGGATTCAAGCAGGATCGCGCAGGACAGAGCCAAGGACCAGCAGGTCAAGAATTTTGCCGAGAAGATGATTGCCGACCACGGCGCGGCGAATGAGAAGCTTAAAAAGATCGCCGGCGAGCAGAAGCTGGAGGCGCCCGCTCAACCCGACGCCCCGCATAAGAGCGATCTGGAAAAGCTGCAGAACACCACGAAGGGATTTGACCAGCCTTACGTCGAGATGCAGCGCGGCGCGCACGCCGATGCGGTGGACCTCTTCCAATCATACGCAAAGGACGGCGACAATCCCAGTTTGAAGGCATTCGCAGCGGAGACTTTGCCGACACTGAAGATGCATCAGGATATGATCGAGAAAATCGCAGCGGCCAACGCAGGCATGCCGGCGATCAAGTCGGCTTCCACGCCTAAACCGCCTGCCCCCGTTCCTGGCGCCAACAGCTTCACTGAAACCCAGGCAAAAAACCACATTGAGGACGCCGGCTACACGGATGTCTCTTCACTCGCCAAGGACAGCCAGGGCATCTGGCGCGGCCAGGCGAAGAAAGACGGAAAGAGCACCTCCGTCGCACTCGACTATCAAGGCAATGTCTTTGCCGACGAACAGTGATCACCAATAGGAGTCATCAAGATGCAAACCATTGCCGCGTTATTCGACGATTACGACGATGCCGCCGATGCCGTGGGCGAGTTGGAGGCCATGGGCGTGCCACCATCCGACCTCAGCGTCATCGCCAACAATGCTGATGGCCGGCATCCCTCTCCTGCTGCCGAGGACGCAGCCAGCGGCGCCGGGATAGGTGCTGTGGTGGGTGGCGCGGGAGGCTTGGCGACTGGTCTCGGCGCCATGGCGATACCCGGTGTCGGCCCGGTCGTGGCGGCTGGTTGGCTGGCGGCGACCGCCGCGGGCGCGGCCGCCGGCGCAGTGGTGGGCGGGGCCGCCGGCGGCATCATCGGCGCCTTGACGGACGGCGGCGTGTCGGAGAACGACGCCAATGTCTATGCGGAAGGGGTTCGCCGCGGCGGCACGCTGGTCACCGCTCGCGTCGATGACGATCTTGCTCCGCAAGTCGAAGGGATCCTTCGCGATTCCAGATCAGTGAACGTCGCCGAGCGGCGGAACGAATACGAAGCAGGCGGTTGGACCGGATTCGATCCCGCGGTTTCCCGAGCCGAGGACATCGATCGCGGTACCGTGCGCCGAGATCGATGACTATCGCATCGCCTCAATCGCGAAGGATCGACCGCCAGCGCAGCGAATGAGGAAGCCGGCGAGACGAGTGCTGTTGCCGCTGATACTGACTGTGGTTGTTCTGTTGGCTTGCTACTGGGTGTCCGTCTACGTCGAAAAAGGCTGGCCGACGGCGCCGGTGAAGCGGACGCCGGAGCAGAACTAGGGCGGAAACGCGCCCCAGGACACATCTCCGGCGGCCGGCATAAAAGAGAATCCGCAAGACAGCAACAAGATGCCGGGCAATCAGTGATCGAGGCCTCTCGGGGGCGCCTTGGTTCACCTAAAGCGCGTCGCGTCGGAACGGATTCATGCGACGCGCTTTGGGTCGTTTGCTTGATGCATGTCGTTGTCGCAAAACCGAGGTCACTTTTGCGCGACATGCATTAGTCGCGATCGACGAATTTGTTGAAGCGGCTGGTGGCGCCATCGGCCGTCATGTCCTGATGCAGGAACGCCAAATTATTGGTGTCCATTATCCTGAAGAACTCTTCCCATTCGATGGGCTGCAGTTCCTCGTCCGCTTCGCCGAAATCCACGCGCAAGATGGCGCCCTTAGCAACGGCCGGCCGCCCTTCCCGCGCCTCGATCCATGCCCGGATAACCTCATGGTTTGTGGTTTTCAGTGCGTCGCTCACATCGGCCTCCTTGATTGCCGACTCGCTCACCATGCCTTGAGAGAGTAACCAGGCCTGGGCTTTCTTGTTCCTGAGCTTGCGTTCCCTCGATCAAACGAGAATCCCGAGAAACAGTACCGGAGGGCCATCCTCCGGACCGCCGCTCAGATAGGCGATCCGCAGAAGCGATGTATCGCAAAAGGAAACCTCCATGGATTCCACTCCGATCTCTACTTCCGCCCAACCTTGATGAAGGCGGCTTTGTTCCCCAGTTCGGACTCTTTGCCATTTGAAGGAACCAACCGCGGCGCTGCCGGTTCGGAAGGCATTCAGTGGAGCCTCATCATGCCAAATGCAGCGGAAATTCTCATCGATACTTTGATTGCCTGGAACGTTGAGGTCGTGTTCGGTCTGCCCGGCGACGGCATCAACGGCATCATGGAGGCTTTGCGGAAAAACCAGGACAAAATTTCCTTTATCCAGGTGCGTCATGAGGAGTCCGCCGCATTCATGGCCTGCGCCTATGCCAAATGGACGGGAAGGCTCGGCGTGTGCCTCGCGACATCAGGGCCTGGCGGCGCCCACCTTCTGACGGGGCTCTACGACGCCAAGCTCGATCAGGCTCCGGTGCTCGCGATTACCGGAATGCAGTTCCACGATCTGATCGAGACGTTCACCCAGCAGGATGTCGATTTGACCCGCGTGTTCAACGACGTCGCGGTCTACAACGTGCAGGTCTCGGACGCGGCGCATATGGAGAACGTGGCAAGCCTTGCCTGCCGCACCGCGCTGGCCCGCAAGGGCGTCGCCCATCTTTCGATAGCCAGCGATATCCAGGAGCAGCCTTCCGACGCGGCCGAGCGCTCCAAGCGCAACCGTCCCGCGCATACGCCGCAGGACATGTTCGTCCCTCACTGCGTTGCCGAGGATGAGGAGTTGGACAAGGCGGCCGCCATCCTGAACGGCGCCAAGCGCGTGGCGATCCTGGCGGGGCGCGGCGCGATCGGTGCCTCGGCCGAGCTCGAGCAAACCGCGGAGTTGCTTGAAGCTCCAATTATCAAGGCGCTGCTCGGCAAGGCGGTGCTTCCGGACGACCATCCCTACACCACCGGTGGCATTGGCATCCTGGGGACCCTGCCGTCGCAGGAAGCGATGGAAACTTGCGACGCCGTCCTGATCGTCGGCTCGACCTTCCCCTACATCGAATACTACCCAAAGCCGGGGCAGGCGCGCGGCGTTCAGATAGATTGCGACGCGCAGCGCATCGGCTTGCGCTTCCCCGTCGAGGCGGGTCTCGTCGGCGAGGCGGCGGAGACGCTTCGGGCGCTCAATCGTCGCCTCAAAAGGAAGGCCGACCACGCATTCCTCGCCGCGGCGCAGACCTCGATGCGGGAATGGCGAGAGATGATGCGCCAATCGGAAGACGGCCATGCCCATCCACTCAAACCGCAACTCGTTGCCCGGGCGTTTGGCGAACGCCTGGCCGATAATGCCATATTGGCCACCGACTCCGGTCAAAACACCGAAATGGCGGCGCGCCATGTCGACCTCCGCCGGGGCCAGGCCTTCGGCGTTTCAGGCGCGCTGGCTTCGATGGCCTGCGGACTGAGCTACGCGATCGCCGCCGGCATTGCGTTTCCCGGCCGGCCGATCGCGGCGATTGTCGGTGATGGCGGGTTTGCCATGCAACTCGGCGAGTTCTCGACGGCCGTGCGTTATGGCATTCCGCTGAAGCTGCTGGTCGTCAAGAACAACATGCTGAACCAGATCGCCTGGGAGCAGATGATGTTCCTCGGCAATCCGCAATTCGGCTGCGAACTGCAGCCGATCGATTTTGCCAAGGCCGCCGAGGCTATGGGCGGCAAAGGCTTCAGCATCGAGCGGGCCGACGAGGTGGAGCGTGTTCTCGACGAAGCCTTTGCCGCCGATGGGGCGGTCGTCATCGAGGCGCTTGTCGATGCCTATGAGCCGATGATGCCGCCGAAGATGCCATCAGATTATGCCAAGAATTTCCGCAACGCGCTGCCCCAGACTCCGGGGCACGAGCGGATCGCGCAGAACGTCGCGCGCGAGCCGGCCAAGACCATGATGGACGCCGAGGGATGACGCGGCCGCAGGCCCGCTGTTCCGCCGTCCGGGGCCGGCGGGATCAATCCACGGCAGAAGGTGCGGACGAGCAAGTAATGCTCAGGTAGTTGCTCTGGCCGCCGTCTTCGTAGCCGTTCAGGTGCATCTGCGGCAGACCTCCTTCATAACTGCAACACTCATGGCGGCAGCGCGCCGGATGATGGAGCTACGTTTCGCAGGGCCTGCGTTCAGCGTCCCGATCCTTCACGCAGGCGTCCGATTCGCGATCACTCTTTGGGCGCCTTCGCGTCCCTGGAGCGCTCAATCGGGTTGCCGGCTCCGGAGTTTTCCTCCGTGTCAGGGCAGAGTGTCGCTCGCCCCGGGGGATTCTGACCCTCGGATTGGTGCGTCTTGTCTTCCACCTCACCTTGTTTTCGGGTGAGCCCAAATCGACCGTGAGGCTTCTCGTTGTTCGCTGCGGCTTGTGAGAACTGGTCCGAGGGATCCGGGCCGGTGTTGGCCGGATATTTCCTGGCGCCGGTCTCGCGGCGGTTCTTTTCTTCGCTCATGGCTTATCTCTCGTTTCTCTCGTTGGCCTGTTGGATAACCGGAGAGTCGGAAGAGCGTTCCCCAAGGCGCGACAAGGCCGACCGGTCCAGACTCAATGGAACAAATCACCGGACTGCCGATTGGGCGCGTGTAGGTGTCGGCTCCGCGCGAAGAGGCAGCAGCCATGGACAGGGAAGAACGCATCAGACGCAGCGCCCACGAAATCCGGGAGCGGGAGCGGCGGCCGGAAGGGCGGGAACAGGAGCACTGGGATCAGGCAGTCCAGGTGATCGAATCTGAAGGCTCGCAGGCCGAACGGGGTCTAGTCGCGCCGGCAGTCGGCACCGCCTCGGATCCAGACACAAACAAGTCGGGTGGCTAGGAGCCTCAGCGGAAGGACTTCCGATGTCGCGAACCTTTGCATGGATTGCAATCGCAGTAATCGTCCTTCTATTGATCGCCGTCTGGGTTTGGGCGGGTCGAGACTCGAGGCGCCCGCTCGGTCAGCAGCCTGCGCCTCACGCGATCGATCAGAGCGGCTGAGACAGGCCTCAACGCGCAACGGCTCACTCACCGCGTGGCCGTCTCACCTCCTTTGTTTCGCCGGGCCTTAGGAGGAACCAGCCGGCCGGAATTGGCTCGCAAGCCCCTGAAAAACTCCTCTACATAAGGCAGCAGCTCGAACAGCAGGATCACGCCCATCACAGTTGCAACGTACCCGACAGGCAGCTGCTGCTCCTTCCAGGCGAGGCCAAAGCGAGCACTCTCAGGCCCAAATCCGAACAGTGCCAGGAACTGGCCCCAGTGCAATGAAACCACGCTGACAAGCCCCATCAGCGGAATCATTTCAAGGAAACTGTGGACGTGCTGTTCGATCGGGCTCACGGTACGCGCGGTGGTCGCATAGCGCACGTCCCATATGGCGGTCGCCTCGTGGATGAGAAAAACGATCATCATCACGGAAATGACCAAGGCGTTAACCTCCAGGAACATCGCCGCGAGCAAAGGAATGCCGACTTCGGCGAACATCAGCAGATGGATCAGCGATTCCTTTGCTCCGGTCGTCGATTCGATGTGCGTGGCACGATGGCAGAGCCAGTCGGCAAATCCGGCGACCAGCCAGACAGGCAGTACGAAGTACATCAGAACCAGCACCATCGGATCGTTCAGCATTGCAACGCTCTCCGGCACCGAACCGTTGTGGTTTTCATGGGATTCTCACGCGAGCTGCATTTGTACCCAACGTCCTGCGGGTCCGAACTGCGCGCCGGACTAATGGTTCCGAACGGCACAATCCTGATGTCCAAACGCAACCGGCTTTGGAACGACTTCTCCCTCACCACGTTCTACAAACAATTTTCCGATGGCATGGTTCTGCGAGACGCTCCCCACGGTAAACCCACTGGTAAAAGATTTGCAGTAGCAGTCTCTCTTTCGGGAATAGGAGTAACGGAAACTCTGTGCAGGCCGGGCTTTGGCTGGCTGCATCGGGCGTAGCAACGCGAAGGCACGTACATTCCCCAAGACTGCTATGAACTGAACGAGGGACCGCTCTGTGCCAGACTTGACAGGTGTTCGCTTACTGATCGTCGAAGACGAGTGGCTGTTGGCCGACGATCTGGCAAAATTCTTCGGCGACATGGGTGCTGTTATCCTCGGCCCCGTAGCAACGGTAGAGCAAGCCGAACGCCACACGCAGGCTGCCGAAGCCGCCATTCTGGACATAGACCTCAAGGGTCGGCGGGTGTTCCCGATTGCAGACGAACTGATGCGTCGCAACGTACCGTTCGTGTTCTTCAGCGGTTATCAGGACATAGCCATCCCGGAACATCTGAGACACGCCAGCAGCCTTTCCAAATCAGCGTCCAGGACCGCCGTGTTCGACGCTTTGTTCGCTCCGCAATCTACCCGATCAGGAGCCAAGTCGAAGGGAACCGGTTCAGACGATGTTCTTGGCCTTCTGCCAAAGCTGAGGCTTGCGGCGCGGCTGCTGCTTGGCGACGTAAGTGCTTCGGACCGGCTGGTCGAACGCACGCTGGAGAGGGCCCTCGACGAGGTCGAATCGAAGCCGACGGGACAGGCGACCGCCGATTGGCTGACTGGCATTATGGCCAAGATCGCCCGTTCAAGCGGATCAAGTTTGCTGCATTGACGTCCGTCCGAGCACTACCGGCGACTATCGCGACAGTCGCCGCCCAAAGCCCCGTTCGGTCAGTGCATGAAGCGACTTCTCAGCCAGGCAAGGAACCGATTGCCGGTGATGATCCGGCGGACGCGTCCAGCAGCCCAACTGGCCTGCATGGTTGCACCGGCATGGCAGCTGCAGACGATTTCGTGCAATTCCCAATCGGAGAGTTCAAAGAAGCGCCTGGCTTCCCCATAGGTGTCGGACTGCAATCCCGACGCCCTGAGCAGCGGATCCTCGAAGGCGACTGTGAGTGGCGATCCTGGCGCCCGCGCCTCTTCTCGCATGGCTGGATAGAGATGTTCGGTGCCGGTGAGCGCGGCGAGACAGCGCAACGGATTCTTGTCGAGCAGTTCTGCCCACCTCTCTATCTTTTCAGCTTTTGTCTCGAGCGGCACGAGCGGATTGATATCCGCGATCGCGTGCAATTGATCGAGCGTTTGGTGTTTCATGATTGGCTCCCGTCCATTGTTGTCCGACCGGTTCATACCGGGCAAGTCGGCAGGGCCCGTCGAAGCGACCGGGGCGCGGGCCGATCAGGATTGCCCACCGATCTTGGGCAGGTGCCAATCGACGGCGCCTGCACAATATCGAACTGACAGTCGTCAGCAATGTTCCGGAGGAAGATGGAATTCGTGTATCGGGCTGCGCCGCCGCCAGAAGGTGGAGTATCGGCTCCTACAGTGCGGCGCGTTTCTCGATGATCTGGTTTGCGAGCTTGACCAGATCCGGGATCGCAGCCGGCTTCGACAGGTATGGCGCATCGTGAAAGACAGGCGCCTGGAACGCAGGATCATAGCCTGAATGCACTATGAAAGGCACATTCAGTGCCTTAAGCCGGCTGGCGGCAACACCGCGCTGCCCGTCCAGCAACTGAATATCGATGACGGCCACATCCGGCCTGTTGTCGGCCAACCAGGTTTCGGCCGCATGCTCAGAGGCTACACAGGCTACTCGGAACCCATTTTGCTTCAGTCCGTCTGCAACGTCCGAAGCGACCAGATATTCGTCTTCTACGATCAGTGCCAATGGCGCCTTCATATTCGCCTCCCGGCGTCCACCTGCGGACCTAACAAAACGCCGGCCGGCCGGTTCCATCATGAAGGGAGGCGGAGGACTGCTCCCGACTCAACGAGCGAGTGGGGGCCGCGAAGATTGCCTGACGTCTTGTTCAATTCTTCCGGGCCCGGAACTTGAGGGCCGCTCGGGGAAGCGAAGCACGCCCTTTTGCGACGCTTCATCCACATTGCCGACCGGATGGGGGCCGGCCTGGACCAGGCCGTCACCTTGGGCTTGGCCGAGCACGACCACGCCAGGCGCACCCAAAATAAGGTGTGATCTGAGCAGACGGGCAAGCTTGGGGTGCAGCCCGTCGCCTCTAGGTGCCGCCAATGTATCCAGCGGGAGTAAGGGATTCATCACATGCCCTTTCTTTGGCTGTGCAGCCTGCGGCCGTCGTGGAATAGTGAAGATTAAAGGCGCACCTATTGGAATTGTTCCGGCTGCCCTCACGATCGTCACCCGCAATACCGGACGGAATAACCGAAAATGCGCTACCGAACGGCGCGTTGTTCTTCACCTCCAGCATATCCATCTGGAACAGCAAGGCCTGACAGATGTTTTGTTGCGAAGGAGTTGCCCGATGACCTTACCTGACGAGCGGACCCCTGCCGAGGACCGGGGCGAAATCCAGGCAGGCACAACTCAAGACAAGACACCCGGGTTCGATCCAGCGGCCGCGCCGCAGGAGACGGACGCCGAGGCGGGGGGTTCCGCGAATTCAGCCCGCCCCGCTGTCCGGCATGAACCAAATTTCACCAACCAGGCGAGCTTCGCCAACGCAATGCGGCGTCCAGAGAACGCGCCCGACCTTCAGCCGACCAGGACGGGACCTGTGCTGGTGATTGCGGCGTTCGTGGTCCTGGCGGCAGCCGTGCTGCTGCTTGCCGCACTGCTGCGATAGTTGCCGGCGCACCACAAGTTTATAGCGGAAGGAGGCTATTTCGATGCCAAACTTAAGAAGGCTTCTTCGCCGTCTGTGGCCACGGAAAATTCAACCAGCGGCCGATCCATCACCGGTCGATGCGATCGTGCGGGTGTTGCGTGAAGCCAAGGATCAGGATTGGCGCGGCCACAAGGGATAGAGTTTCATACGTATAAATGTCGCGCCTACACCACCGGGTTGGCTGCACGCTCGACATGCGCCGGACCAAGTTGGTGTCTTCGGCTGTATTGCTTGACCATCATCGTTCCAGGAAATGGCCCAAGGCTCTCAGCGACGACAGCCGATCGGAAATGATCTTGAGCATAGCCAGTAGCGGGAACGCCAAAAGCGCCCCCGGCGCTCCCCACATCCAAAACCAGAATATCAGGGACAGGACGACAAGAACGGGATTCAAGGTAAAGCGGCGCGCCAGAAGGAGGGGGGTGACCGTCTCTCCTTCGATGAGATGAATCAGGAAATACAGCCCCGGCGGAAGAAGCGCCCACCACAGACTATCAAACCCAAGCAACCCCACCAGCAGAAAAATACCGACCCCGAGGAGAGGACCCAGAAAGGGAACGAAATTAAGCAGAAACGCAGTCGTGCCCCACAACAGTACGTCTCCGATCCCGCACAGATACATGGCTGCTGCGGTGGCCAATCCGACAAGAGCGTTCATGAGTGTTATCGTCAGCAGATAAATGGATATGTCACTTTCGATCCGTTGGAAAATCTCGACGGCCTGTCGTTTGTCGCCGAAATCCGGCAGTATCTCGACGAGGCGCCGAAGGAACGTGTCACCCGATAACAGGAGAAAATAGAGGACCAGGACCGTCGTGAGCAGTCCGTCCAGAACGGCCTTGGTGCCGGCGAACAATGTCCCGGCAAGACCGAGATCGCTGCGTACCGCTACCATGGTGTGCCCCTGCGGAGGCGCGTTTGCGACTTCCTCGGCAACTTCCAGCGCGCCTTGCAACTTGTTCACCGGGCCGCTTAGCACCATTAAATGCGCTTCCAATCTTGGCACGCCCTGGGGCAGTTTTTGAGCCCACGTCGCCGCGGGCTCGGACAGGGCGGCCACAAGACCGACCAATATCCCGACCACCAAGGCGATCGGCAAAATCGCTCCCAGTGCCCTCGGCACGAAAAAGCGTTCCAGCAGGCTGACAGCGGGTTGCAGGAGCAACTTGAGCACGACGGCAAGCACGAGCGGAAGCACTATGGCGCTCGCTGCAAAGGAGGCGGCAAGGATTGCCAGGAGGAAGAGCCCGCCTGTGAAGAATGTCACAAGGCGCAGGCGCGACGACTGGCTTGCGTGCGAGCTGTCGCTCGGTTCGCGGACGGGGTCAGTCATGCCTGCAGGAGCCGGCGACGATTGTTCGAGCCCGGTGCGTCCGTTCGGCGCTGAAATCTTTGCCCGCATGTCCGGTGTTGAGGCGTTCCTCCGTGATCCGCTGTTGCTGCTCGTGCGTGGCCTTGGCTGTTTACGACTCCGATCGTTTCTTGAGCACGATCAGGATCACCACACCGCTCACAAAACCGGCAAATGGCACTGATGTTCCCTGTTGGAACCAAGAAACGGTGGGCTTCGGAACAACCGGCTCCCGGGTCAGTTGGATACGGCTCCAACGACCGAAATTGATTTGGAACGACCCGTGGCCGTACGGAAAATCGACAAGGACAGACATGAGCGCACATCCCTTGTGGCGCGCGAACTGCTTGAAGCGGAACGCCTGGCGCGCCAGGCGAAGACGGCCCGGCTGCGCGAACAGCGCCTGGCTGGGACGCCGGCGGGCAAACCGCCGCCGTCCGCCGCGAATCTTAAGCCGCCGTCACGGAAGAGAACGAAAAATCATGGATATTAGCTGGCGCTTGGGTCAGTTCGACGATGCCGTAGCTGACCGCACAAATTGGGCAGCGTTTCAGCCAGGCCTGGTCGTCTTGCCAAGATGCATCGGCGTGGCCTGCCTATGTGCCTGTCTTGTCACTTTGTCGGCCCCGCTGGCGTCCTGATTGCCGGCTTGCCTCAGCGCCTTCGCCGCCTGGGTCAAGGCAACCCGGTCGCTACCATGTTGCGCGATGAGCCGCTTCACCTGTTCGGTGGTGACCCCATTCTGGCGCGCGAAATGCTCGATCTCGTGTTCTTCAACCACCGCCAGCGTATCTCGAATTTTACCTGCGCTCTTGGTCATCTTGAATCCTCCTCGAAGGGCGTCGACGATGAACGAACGCCATCCAGCGATAATCGTTGCCTTGGATTCCTGACGACCCAGCTAGGTGGCGTCTGTCCGCGGGTGATCACCAGAATCGGCCGCCAATGCTGTGTGGCAGGTTGGACGCCGAGCGATTCAAGGCAGGTGCAGCGGTCTTGCGCCGGATCAGGCCAGCCACGCGCCAGCGAGTGTCACCGATCGTCACGAGAAGGAATTCTCACTCCCCGGCGGCTGGATCCCGCAATCCAATCTCGGTCTCGTCATACATGTGCTCGTGGATGATGCCTAGGATTTGCAGCCTCACCTCCTCGCGCGCCTCCGGCTGGATGAATGGCATAAGGAGATCTACCGTCTCGTTGACTCGCTGCGGCAGATCGGCTCCCGGGTCGCTCAAGTAATTGCCATGCGCATAGATGTTCTCGGCCAGCTTTTTGTTCAGATCGGAAAACAGTCCCATGGCGGCCACTCCGCTTTTCCGCCCGGAACGGCTGAATGCTCAAAATAGTTCCATCCCACGGCGGCCGCCTCTGGCCAATATCTCGAAGCTTGAATGTCCCGGCCCAATTTGGGCGACAGACGACCGGCCGTGAGGTCCGCAACGTCAACACGCTTGCAAAGCTATGGCAGCGATGCCGGCGCGAGCTCAACCCTTCCGGCTGCGCTCGACGAACTTGTTGAAGCGGCTGGTTCCTCCGCTGCCGGGCTCGTCCTGGTGGAGGAAGGCAAGATCGTTCTCCTCGAATATCCGGAAGAACTCCTCCCACTCGACCGGTTCAAATGCCTCCTCCGGCTCACCGAAGTCGATGCGCAATATGCCGCCCTCGCCCTTCGTACGGATCACCGCGGGACGGCCGTCCCTCTCCTCTACCCATTTGCGGATTTCATCGTGGTTGGTGGTCGTCTTCGCCTCGGACATGGCTTTCCCTTTCTCGCTGCGGAACCGATGCGGCTCTAACAGCACGCAAAGGGCAATGTTCCAAGCAAGGCAGCCTGGTATCCAACTCGCAGCATCGGGAACGGCGGCGAGGAACTTTGTTGAAGCAGGGAACAAACCTTTTGTCCCGCAGTTCGGAAGCCCAACGTCAAATCCGCAAGGAGTTCTCGTGAAACGTGTACTGGTTACAGGGGGCTGCGGTTTCATTGGCCGGCATGTCGCCCAGGAACTCGTCGAACATGGTTATGAAGTGCGCATCCTGGACGTGCTCCTCGACCAGGTGCACGGCGGCGAAACCGTGAGCATCCCAGCTGAATCCGAGCTGATAAAGGGCGATGTGCGTGACCGAGGCGCAGTATCCGAAGCGGTCTCGCACATCGACGCCGTCATCCACCTCGCCGCCGAGGTCGGCGTCGGCCAATCCATGTACGAAATCACCCGCTACGTCGGCACGAACGATCTCGGCACGGCGACCCTGCTCGAGGCGTTGATCAAGAAGCCCGTCGAACGGATTGTCGTCGCTTCGTCGATGAGCATCTACGGCGAAGGGCTCTACGAGACACCGGATGGACGGCGCATCAACGGTGCCCGCCGCAGCCCGGTCGACGTCAGGGCCGGCCAGTGGGACCTGCTGTCGGCCGCGGGCGAAATGCTAGTGCCTGTGCCCACCGACGAGGAGAAGCGGCCCGACCTCGCCTCGATCTACGCGCTGACCAAATATGCGCAGGAGCGCGCGGTGCTGATCTTCGGCCAGGCCTACGATCTGGATGCGGTAGCGCTGCGGCTGTTCAACGTCTTCGGCGCCGGACAGGCGCTCGCCAATCCTTACACCGGCGTGCTCGCCAACTTCGCCTCGCGCCTTGCCAACGGCAAACGGCCGATGATCTTCGAGGACGGCAACCAAAAGCGCGACTTCGTCCATGTGCGCGACGTGGCTCGCGCTTTCCGGCTGGCCCTGGAGCAGCGCCCGGCCGCCGGCCACGCCATCAATATCGGCAGCGGGCGATCCTACACGATCAGCGAAGTCGCCCGCCTGCTTGCCGAGGCGATGGGCGTTCCGAAGCGCCCCCCCGAAATCCTCGGCAAGGCGCGCTCGGGCGACATCCGCAATTGCTTCGCCGACATCGCCAAGGCGCGCGAGCTGCTCGGCTTCGAACCCAGCCATCTGCTGGAGAACTCGCTCGGCGAATTCGCAGCCTGGGTTCGCAACAGCGTCGCCGTCGATCGTGGTGCCGACATGAAGCGCGAGCTTGAAGAGCGAGGGCTGGTGTCATGAGACAACCTCATCGCGATCATCGCAATCAACCTGCAGCGATTGTCGGCGGCAGCGGCTTCATTGGCTCCAATCTCGCCGACAGCTTGTTGTCGGATGGCGAGCCGGTGCTGGTCATCGACAATCTCAGCCGTCCCGGCGTCGAACAGAACCTCCAATGGCTGACGCAAAAACACGGCAGCCGTCTCAGTGTGGAAACTGTCGACATACGCGACCAGAGTAGCCTGGTTTCGGCGTTGGCGCCGGCCAAGGCGATCTTCCATCTGGCCGCGCAGACGGCCGTGACCACCAGCCTGCGCGATCCCACGGAAGACCTCGACATCAATCTCAGGGGCACGTTCAACGTGCTCGAAGCGGCACGTCTGGCGAGCGTGCCGGTGGTCTTTGCCAGCACCAACAAGGTCTACGGCAGCTTGCCCCAGGTCGCGGTGCGGGAAGCGGACGATCGCTACGAGCCCAGCGACGAAGCCATCCGCGCCAACGGCGTGGACGAGACGATCGGGTTGAATTTCTGCACGCCCTATGGCTGCTCGAAGGGCGCGGCGGACCAGTATGTCCTTGACTACGCCAAGTCCTACGGCCTGCCGACCGCGGTGCTGCGCATGAGTTGCATCTACGGACCGCGCCAGTTCGGCACCGAGGATCAGGGCTGGGTCGCGCATTTCCTGCTGAGCGCGCTCAGCGATCGGCCGATCACGATATACGGCAACGGCAAGCAGGTGCGCGACATCCTGCATGTGTCCGATGCGGTCGCCGCTTATCGCGGCGTGTTGGCCAGGATCGAAGATCTCAAGGGGCAGGCCTTCAATCTCGGCGGCGGACCGCGCAATGCGGTCAGCCTGCGAACGCTGCTGTCGGAGATCGCCGCCATAACCGGCCGCGACGTTGCGCTTCGCCATGATCTGCAACGCACCGGCGATCAGCCTTTCTTCGTCGCCGATACCCGCAAGATAGAGGACGCTCTCGGCTGGCGCGCGCATGTCCTGTGGCGCGAAGGTGTCCGCGATCTCGCCGGCTGGCTGCTGCGGCACCGTCTCCAGCCAGCTCCCGAAGCAGCGAGGTACGTCGCATGAAAATCGCACTGGTCAACCCGCACTGGACATACGAACACAGCATCTACTTCGGTTGCCGCCAACCGCACCTGCCGCTGGAGCTTGGTTACGCCAAAGCCCTGCTGGAAGCGGACGGTCACGCCGTGCTGATGCTGGACGGGCAACTGCAGGATCTCGACAACGCCGCGCTTGCCAAGCACGTAGCGGCGTTCGAGCCGGATATGACGGTGGTGACGACCGCGCCGACTTACCTCTTCTGGCGCTGCGCGCAGCCGGAGCTGCGGGTACCGGCAGAATTCCTGAAGCATCTCGCCGGGCGCGGCGGCCGCACCGTGGCTGTCGGGCCGCACGGCTCGGCGACGCCCGCTCCTACCCTGCGCAAGCTTGGCGTCGACATCGTCGTGCGCGGCGAATGCGAGGAAGTGGTGGCGGAGCTTGCCCGTCAAAGCGACTGGAGCGCCGTTTCGCACACGGCTCGGCTTGAAAACGACGAATTGATCTCAAACGGCGGAGTGCATGTCAGCGGCTTCGTCGACCACCCAGCGCTCCATTGGCCCTCGGACTGGATCGCGGCCCATGCGCACCATCATCACCGGTTCGACGCGAACCAGATAGGTGCCGGCGCGGAAGTGGAGGCGTCCCGGGGCTGCCCCTATAATTGCAGCTTCTGCGCCAAGATCGATTTCCGCGATGCGTACCGGCGCAGGAACCATGACGCCGTCGTTGCCGAGATCGACGGCCTGATCGCGCAGGGCGTCGGCTATGTGTATTTTATCGACGAGATCTTCCTGCCGCAGAAAGCGCTGCTTGAGGGGTTGATCGAGCGCGACGTCCAGTTCGGCGTCCAGACGCGGATCGATCTCTGGAAACCGGAGCTGCTGGAATTGCTGGGCGAAGCCGGCTGCGTCTCGATCGAAGCCGGCCTCGAAAGCCTGACCGTAGAAGGCCGCGAGATGCTGGCCAAGCGCTGCCGACTTGGGACCGAGGAATTGGCCGCGCTGCTGGTCAATGCCCGCCGTCATGTCCCTTTCGTCCAAGCCAATCTGATCGGCGTGGTCGAGGACGATCCGGCGCTGGTGGACTATTGGCGCAAGCACCTCATCGACAACGGCGTCTGGGCCAACGAGCCGGTGCCGCTCTATCCTTATCCAAGTTCGCCCAGCTACCGCGAGCTGTGGGGCGAACCCGACGATTTCGCTTGGGAGCGTGCGCATGAGCACTACCTCGCCTCGTTCCAGGCATTCAGCGACATCCAGGACCAGCGTCCACGCGCGCTTGCCGAGTTGGAGTGCTCATGCTGCAATCATTGACCTATCGCCCGAGACGTATCCTGATGACCACCGATGCCGTCGGCGGGGTCTGGCGCTATTCGCTCGATCTGGCGCGCGAGCTTGCGACCGGCGGCGACAGCATCATGCTGGCGGGTCTCGGGCCTCCGCCTTCGGCGGAGCAGGTCAGGGAGGCGCAATCGTTCACCACGCTCGAATGGCTTGAAAGCCCGCCTGACTGGATGACACGCGACGAGAACGATCTCGAGCAGTTTCCTGGCGAGCTGAAGGCCCTTGCGACCGCTTATGGCGCCGATCTCGTCCACCTCAACGCACCTACGCAAGCGGCGAAGCTCGATCTGCCTTGCCCTATCGTCGCGGTCTCGCATTCCTGCATCGTGACATGGCAGCATGCGGTGCGCGGCCAAGCCGTGGCAAGCGATTGGGCCTGGCAGAAAGATCGCAATAGGGCTGGGTTCGATCGCGCCGGGGTGGTCGTCGCGCCGAGTCGAAGCCACGCCGATATGCTTGAGACCTGCTACGGGCCGATCGCGCGGTTGAGCGTCGTCCACAACGGCGCCTTGCCCGGCCCGCTTGCGTCGCGCCGCGAGTCGTTCGTCCTCGCAGCCGCTCGCTGGTGGGACGATGGCAAGAACGCGGCGGTGCTGGATGCCGCGGCTGCGATCGCCGAATGGCCGGTCTATGCCGCCGGCCCGCTCGAAGGAGCGGCTGGACAAAGGGCTTGTCTCGATCATTGCGTCTCGCTCGGCTCGATCGGCCACGCCGAGGCACGTCAGCTTATGGCCAGGGCCAGTATTTTCGTTTCAACGTCAATCTACGAGCCCTTCGGACTTGCAGCTTTGGAGGCCGCGCTCTCGGGCACGCCATTAGTGCTCGCCGACATTGCAACCTATCGCGAGATATGGGACGGCGCGGCCATCTTCTTCGACGCACGTGATCCGCACGCGCTTGCAGAATGCATCGCCCGCCTCGCCCGCGACGCGGATTTGCGGCGCCAACTCAGCCGGCGCGGCGCTCGGCGTGCGCGCAGATATTCATTGCAGGCGCAGTCGGCGGCGATGCGCGAAATCTACGATCAGGCGGCGATGGCCGTGGCGGGGCATTGATCATGCAATTCGTGTTCTACACCCACTCGGTGGTGTCCGACTGGAACCATGGCAATGCGCATTTCCAGCGCGGCATCATGCGCGAGCTCATCACGCGTGGGCATCAAGTGATCGCGCTCGAGCCAGCCGACGGGTGGAGCCGTTCGAACCTGCTGACCGAGCAAGGCCCCTTCGCCATCGAACGTTTCCGCAAGGACTTCCCCGAGCTCGTTCCGGTGACCTACGACGCTTCTTTCGATCACGAGGCATGGATGGCCGACTCGGGTGTGGTGATCGTCCATGAGTGGACGGATCCAGATCTCGTCGCCCGCATTGGGCGAGCCAAGCTCAATGGCGGCAAATTCACGCTTCTGTTCCACGACACGCACCACCGCGCCGTCTCGTCGACGCAGTCGATTTCGGCGCTCCACCTGGAGCATTTTGACGGCGTTCTGGTTTTTGGCGGGGCATTGCGGGAGAGCTATCTTCGCGCCGGTTGGGGCAAACGGGCCTTCACCTGGCACGAGGCAGCGGACGATCGTTTGTTCAGGCCGCATCCCGAAATCGAGCCTGTGTCGGAGCTGGTCTGGATCGGCAATTGGGGCGATGAAGAACGCAGCGCCGAAATCCAGCAGTTCCTGATCGATCCGGCACGCGAGCTCGGCCTGTCGGGAACCGTTCATGGCGTGCGCTATCCAGCGGGAGCACTGGCCGCACTCGCCGATGCCGGCCTGCGCTACGAGGGCTGGATCGCCAATGCGGACGTTCCGAAAGCGTTCGCGCAGCACCGTGTCACAGTGCACATCCCGCGCCGGCCTTACCGAGAACACCTGCCCGGCATTCCCACGATCCGCATGTTCGAGGCATTGGCCTGCGGCATCCCTCTTGTCTCGGCGCCCTGGTCGGACGTCGAAGGACTGTTCCGTCCCGACACGGATTTCCTGTTCGCCCGCGACGGCGCCGAGATGCGGCAGCACCTGCGCGATGTGCTGCATGACGCCGAGCTTGCAAAGGCGCTGGCAGGAGCCGGACTGGAAACCATTCTCGCGCGCCACACATGCCGGCGCCGCGTGGATGAGTTGTTCGACATACTCGTCGCGTGCGGCAATCGGCATGCATTCGAGGGCGCATCAACAAAGGAGGCCGCCGCATGAAAATCGCGTTTTACGGATCCAGTCTGCTGTCGTCCTACTGGAACGGCGCCGCCACCTATTATCGCGGCCTGCTGAAGGCCCTGTCCCGACGCGGTTACGATATCGTCTTCTATGAGCCGGATGCCTTCGACCGGCAGAAACACCGCGATATCGAGCCCCCCGACTGGTGCGGCGTCGTCGTCTATGACGCAACGCCGGATGGGTTGATGGAGGTCGCATCCCGTGCCGCGCAGGCAGACATCGTCGTCAAGGCCAGCGGCGTCGGCTACGAAGACGAAGCCCTGTTGCGCGCTGTGCTCGACCACGCCCGCAGCGACGCGCTGACGGTGTTCTGGGATGTCGACGCCCCGGCGACACTCGGCGAATTGCGAAACGATTCCGACCATCCCCTCCACGAGGCGCTGAAGAGGATCGGCCTCGTGCTGACCTATGGCGGCGGCGATCCCGTCGTTTGGGATTACAGAGGATTTGGCGCGGCCGAATGCGTGCCTATCTACAATGCGCTCGATCCCGAGACGCACTTCCCTGTTGCCCAGGACCCCCGCTTCACCTGCGATCTCGCTTTTCTCGGCAATCGCCTGCCGGACCGCGAGGCACGGGTCGAGTCATTCTTTCTCGAGCCCGCGCGTGCCTCGGCCGGCCAAACCTTCCTGCTCGGCGGATCCGGCTGGGGTGACAAGCAGCTGCCGGCGAATGTCTCCTGGCTTGGGCATGTCGGCACCCGAGACCACAACGCTTTCAACGTCACGCCAAAAGCGGTGCTGAATATCAGCCGTGACAGCATGGCCACCAACGGATTTTCGCCCGCGACACGGGTCTTTGAGGCGGCTGGAGCTGGCGCCTGCCTCATCACCGACGCCTGGGCCGGCATTGAGATGTTCCTGACGCCCGGGGAGGAAATCCTGGTCGCGCGGGACGGCGCCGATGTTGCCGAGATTACGCGCACGCTCAGGCCACGGCGGGCGAAGGCGATCGGCGCGGCAGCGCTTCGGCGCGTTCTTGCCGAACACACCTACACGCTGAGAGCTGAACTGGTTGATACCATCTTCAAGGCGCATTTCGAGCGCCGGACCGTGGAGGCCGCGGAATGACGAAGCCGCTCGATATCGTTTTCCTCGGTCTTTCGTTGTCCTCTTCGTGGGGCAACGGCCATGCGACCACCTTTCGGGGGCTGTTGCGAGCGCTCAACAAACTCGGCCATCGTGTCACATTCCTGGAGCGCGACGTGCCCTGGTACGCACATCATCGCGACCTGCGCGAGCCCGATTTCTGCCGCTTGCGCTATTACGACACGGTCGACGAACTCCACCGCAAGCACAAGCGAGTGCTTCAGCGGGCCGATGTCGTGGTGGTCGGTTCCTTCGTACCCCAGGGCAGAGCGATCATCGACGAGCTCGCGTCGCTGCGCACCGGGCAATTCTGCTTTTATGACATCGACACGCCGGTGACGCTGGCAAGGGTTGCCGAAGATGATTGCGATTATCTGGCCCGCCGGCAGATTCCCTATTTCGACATCTATTTCTCCTTTACGGGCGGGCCGACTCTCGAACGCCTGACATCCGAATTCGGCGCCCGCCGGGCAGAGCCCCTCTACTGTTCCGTCGATCCCGAGCGACACCATCGAAACGGCAATACGATCGAATGGGATCTAGGCTACCTCGGCACCTACAGCGCGGACCGGCAGCAGACCCTGGAAGCACTTCTGCTTGAGCCTGCGCGTCGGCTCCCGGATCGACGCTTCGTCGTGGCGGGCGCGCAATATCCTCGCGATATCGCCTGGCCAGACAATGTCGCGCGGATCGAACATCTGCCGCCTGCCGAGCATGCCGATTTCTACAGCCGGCAGCGCTACACGCTAAATGTGACACGCACCTCGATGATCGCAGCCGGATGGTCGCCCAGCGTGCGGCTTTTCGAGGCTGCGGCGTGCGGGACGCCGATCATCAGCGACCGCTGGCCCGGCCTCGGTAATTTCTTTCCGGCTTCGGCGATCCAGACGGCCGGCAGCGCGGATGATGTGACGCGAATCCTTCTGACACAGTCAGACAGGGCAAGACTCCGTATGGCCAGACAGGCACATTCGCTGGTCCTGGCAAGACACACGGGAACCGCTCGGGCACGTGAATTCACGTCCGCACTGACGCAGTCAGGACAGATCCGTCCGGTGCTCGATCTGGGCGTCGAGAGTGCAGCATGACAGGCAGACGACAGGAGAACACAGAGATGCGGCGTTCAAAAAAGGCCCAACGGACACGGACGGTGCTTGTCGCCGGCGGTGCCGGTTTTCTCGGTTCGCACCTATGCGAAGCCCTGTTTCGCGATGGTTATCGCGTAATCTGTGTCGACAACTTTCTCACCGGCCGAATAGAAAACATCACGTCGCTCATCGGCCAATCGCGATTTCGGCTGATCGAGCAAGATATCTGCAATCCGCTCGAGCTCGGCGAGCCGGTCGATCGTATTTTCAACCTGGCATGTGCGGCATCGCCGCCCCGCTACCAAGCCGATCCCATCCACACGACGCGCACCTGCGTGATCGGAACGCTCAATCTGCTCGAGCTTGCAGTTTGCGACGACGCACGGTTCCTGCAGGCATCAACGAGCGAAGTCTATGGCGATCCCGAACAACATCCCCAACGCGAGGACTATCTCGGCCATGTGAACTGCACCGGCCCGCGCGCCTGCTACGACGAAGGCAAGCGCACCGCGGAGACGCTTTGCTTCGACTATCTGAGAGCCGACATGGCCGATGTCCGTGTTGCCCGCATCTTCAACACTTACGGGCCTAGGATGGATCCCGCCGACGGCCGCATCGTCTCGAATCTTGTCATGCAAGCGCTGGAAAAGCGGCCGCTGACGATATTCGGCGATGGCCGACAGACCCGGTCCTTCTGCTACGTCACCGATCTGGTCGAAGGACTGTTGCGGCTCATGGATATCGAGCCCAATCCGCGCCAGCCGATCAACCTGGGTAACCCTGGAGAATTCACCATCCTCGATCTGGCAGGCCTGGTGAGGGAACTGACCGGCACCAGATCGCCCGTGAAATTCCTGCCTTTGCCGGAAGACGACCCTCGCCGGCGGCGCCCCGACATCGCCCGTGCACGGTCGCTTCTTGGCTGGTCGCCCAAAGTGCCGCTTAGGCAAGGTCTGCTGCAGACGGTCATTTATTTCGCCGATCTTGGCAACGGTGCGGCAGAGCCGCCGGTCGCAGCGACAAACAGGTCGGGCGCAGGTGGATTTGAACCTGGCGGCCGCGACAATCCGGATGCGACCCGCGTTCTTTACGCCGAAGGGGAACATCCGACAGAGATTCTGGTTGGGCCCGATAACCCCCGGCACGGAGAACGCAGTCGTGCAGTCGAAGCGATCAGCCAAGGACATCGAGCAGATGGCGGCCGCGCAAACCGCCGACTTCCTGCGACGATCGTCCATCACGTATCTCGAATGTTGCGTCAGCCTGATGATGACGCATCTCCAACGCGAAGAAGTCGCCAGCATCCTCGAGCAGGAAGCTGACATGTTGCGCAGGCTGGACTGAGCCTTGAGCGTCAGATGTCATGACGAAAAAGCGGCTCAGTAGCAGGTCCGCGCACCACCTTGAAGAGGAACAGATATGAGCCTCGGCACAATCCTTATCATTATTCTGATCCTGCTGCTAATCGGCGCGATACCGACCTGGCCATATTCGTCGGGCTGGGGTTATGGGCCATCGGGCATCGTCGGCGTCATCCTAATCATCTTGGTGATCCTGGTGCTCATGGGCCGGGTTTGAGGGCCAGATTGGAAGGAATGAGCTGTTCCGTCCGCAGGTGGTGAGATGACATCTGGTCGCGGCCGATGGTGGCAAGCGGGTTCGACAGCATAGGTCGGCAGTCATCCTGCAGGTGTCGGGTCAATCCCGAACGGAACTCGCGCTGCCACCGACTTTCTTCTTCGCGGACGATCCGCTGCCGATCCAAAGCGCAGCAAGGATCAACGCGGCCGCTAAATAAAACGCGCTGGCGCCCACCCACATGATCAGGCCGCCGAGTTGCTGGTCTTCAAGCGCTGTCAGGCCCCATCGCGGCGCTGCCGAGTCGTTCCCCACGAATATCTGATTTTTCGACAGGGCCAGAATCGCGCCGAGCAGACCGCAATGCATGGAGGTGAAGAACAGATAAAACACCGACGCGCCGTGGCCTTTGCGGCGGGCGCGGCCATTGAGCAAGGCCCACCAGAAGAGCAGCGCACTCGTCAAGAAGCTGAAATGCTGCAGCCAGTGCACCGGCTCGCTCGCAAGTGCGACATTGAACAGGACCGGCATATGCCATAGCCAGATGGCGAGACCGTGCAGGACGGTGGCGGAGGCCGGCTCACTCAGGCTTCTCCATGTCATTCGCAGAAATGCCCAATGTGCGCCGCCGGCAAGGTGCCGCCGCGTGGAGGGCGGAAATGCCCACAACATGGCGCCGAAAGACCTCGACAGTACAAGCGCGGGAGCCGCGACGATCATCAGCACCTCGTGTTCGATCATGTGCGCGCTAAAGAGCCGCTCGCCCAGTCCATGCAGCGGAGACACAAGTGCCAGTCCAAGCGCCGCCCAGCCCGCCACAAAACAGCTCATTTGCCGCCAAGTGACGCCGCGTCCCGCTCCTGCCTGCCACCAAAGCCGGGCAACACCGCAGGTATAAAGGAACAATACGACGCCAAGCGGAATGACGGTCATGGCGGAGAATGACCAGCCGCCAGGTACCTGGTCCGCGCCGTGGGCGAACGCAACGGTCGGCGCCAGCAACGCGCATGGCGCCGAAAGGAGTCTTCCGAGCAACGACGCCTGGCGAAAGAGGCGGGCAATCCGCATCAGAGTCTCGGCACCCAATAAAGCACCGCGTAAAGCGGCAGCCACGAGAGCACGACGAAGTACCAGTAAAACGCATTGTCCTCGGCATCGCTGAAGCGTTTACCCCTGCCATGCCGCGTGAACATCAGCACGGTCAGGACAAGCGTATCGGCGACGTCGGTCAGCACATGCACACCGTGCAGGCCGAGCAGCAGCCAGACGAAGGAACCGTATGCATTGTCGCGCCAGCGTACCGGCAACGCCGTAAATTCGATGATGCGCAGCCCAATGAGCAGCAGACCGAGCGCACTCATGACGAGCAGCAGCAGGCGGACCGGGCGCAAGTCCTCCCGCATCGCCGCGCGCCTCGTCAGGAAGTTCGGCAGCGCGCTGACAACAAGGACAAGCGTGAAGAGCGAGGACCAGACCAGGTTCAAGGGAATGGCATCCCTCGCCCAATCCTTGTTGGTGACGGCCAGGTAGAGATAGCCGCCAATTCCAAGGGCGAAGCCGGTTCCTTCCAGCAGACAGAAGGAGAAGGTGCCCCACCATGGGGTGACGCGCGAGCCGAAGGCATAGGTCGGCAAACCCGAGACATCGATGACCGTGCGGGGCACTTAGGTGTTCTCCTCCATGGATTTCGGCCAGAACCAGGCAACGAGCACGATGGCGACGACAGGCGAACCCCAGGTTATCGCCCATGGCGTGTAGATCGAACCGATGAAGATCACGGCGGTGGCGAACGCCGCCAGAAAGGGCCAAATCGAAGGCGCCGGAGATTCCTCGCGAATATCAGGCCGGGCCTCGGTGACGCTTGTCACGACCAGTTCGCGTTCGTCGACCTTGAGGCCGCTCACCACCGGCTTGACATCGTCCTCATCCCAAAGCGGCGAGCCGCTTGTGACATAGGGAATGCGATCGAAATTCTGCGCCTGGGGCGGCGAGGTAGTCGCCCATTCCAGCGTATCGGCATTCCAGGGATTGTCGCCGGCTACGGGACCGGAGCGGGCGCTGACGGCCATATTGTAAAGCATCAGCACGAAGCTTGCGAAGAACAGCAGCGCACCGGCGCTGGCGAGCAGGTTGAGCCCGCCCCAGCCCATCTCCGCCGGGTACGTATAGACCCTGCGCGGCATGCCCCACAGGCCGAGCAGATGCATCGGAAAAAAGGCGATATTGAAACCGATGAAAGCGAGAGCGAACTGCCACTTGCCGAGCCGCTCATCCATCAGCCGACCCGTCACCTTCGGGAACCAATAGTAGACGGCGGCGACAAGCGGAAAGAGAGTGCCGCCAATCAGCACATAGTGGAAATGGGCGACGACGAAATAGGTATCGTGTACCTGCGTATCGATGGGCACCGACGCCAGCATGACACCCGAAAGTCCGCCTGCGACAAAGATGAAGAAAAAGCCGAGTACGAAGATCAGCGGCGTCTTGAGCACCGGCTTTCCGTCCCAAAGCGTGGCGATCCAGCAGAATATTTGCACGCCGTTCGGAATGGCGATAGCCATGCTGGAGGCGGTGAAGAATGCCGCGCCGACCTGTGGCAGGCCGGTCACGAACATGTGGTGGACCCATAGACCAAAGGACAGGAAGCAGATCGCGATCAGCGACAGCACCATCGGCAGATAACCGAATATCGGCCGCCGGGCGAAGGTTGCGATGATCGCCGAGACGAAAGCGGTTCCGGGCAGGAAGATAATATACACCTCGGGATGGCCGAAGAACCAGAACAGGTGCTGCCAAAGCAGCGGGTCGCCGCCGGCTTTGGCATTGAAGAACTGGGTGCCGACCAGCCGCTCCATGATCAGCATCGACGAGGCAAGCATGATCGCCGGCATGGCGAAGATGATGATAAAGGAGTTGACGAGCATCGCCCACACAAACAGCGGGATACGGTCGAGCGTCATGCCCGGCGCGCGCTGCTTCAGCACTGTGACGACGATCTCCACAGATACCGCAAGCGCAGCGACTTCGGTAAAGGTGATCATCTGCGCCCAGTAGTCGGGCCCCTTGCCTGGAGTGAAATCCAGGTTTGCGAGCGGCACATAAGAGAACCAACCGACATCCGGGCGAATGCTCAACGCGAACCCGCCCCATAACATCAGGCCGCCGAACAGGTAGACGTAGTAGGAAAAGGCGTTGAGGCGCGGAAAGGCGATATTGCGCGTGCCGACCATGAGCGGCACGAGGTAGACGGCGAACGCCTCGCCGACGGGCACCCCGAACAGGAACATCATCGTGGTGCCGTGCATGGTGAAAAGCTGGTTGTAGAGCTCGGCATCGACGAGGTGGCTGTCCGGTCGCGCAAGCTGCAGCCGCATGATGATCGCTAGAATGCCGCCGGCGAGCAGGAACGCGAAGGCGGTCACGGCATAGCGGATTCCGATGATCTTGTGGTCGACGGTTGAAAGGGCGCCGATCAGGCCGCGCGTCGTGCCCCAGGTTTTGTTCAACCTTGCGCGCAGTTCCTCGTCGCCCAGATCGGAGTCACGGGCCGCGCGAGGTTCTTCGACCGAAAGGCTCATTGCAAGTTCTCAGGCAAAGTGGACGTCACGGCGCTTTGCTGCGCCAGATCGACCGGCTTTGCCGCCGCAGCCTGACCGGCGCGCCAGCGTTGGAAATCGTTCGGCTCCAGCGCCACGACGAATATCGCCATATGCGCATGCTGCTGACCGCAAAATTCGGCACACTGGCCGCGATATATGCCGGGCTTGCTCGCTTCGATACGGAGTTCGTTGCTTTTGCCGGGGATGAGATCGAGCTTGCCCGCGAGACTTGGTATCCAGAACGAATGGATGACATCCGCCGTGGCGAGCTTGATGTCGACCGGGCTGCCGACCGGGATGCGAATCTCGTTCGCCGTTTCGAAGCCGTCGTTTCCTTCATAGCGGACTTGCCACCACCACTGGTGCCCGGTGACCGAGATTGCCAGCGCGCCGCCGGCCCCACTCCCAAAAATCGCCCTTTGTCCGCCGAAGCTGAGCAGGGCCAAACCTGAGAGGATAATGGTGGTGGACGTCAGCATCGCGGCAAAGGCGATAAGCATCGGCCGGTTGACGGCTGGGCGCGCGCCTTCTGCCGGTTCGCCCCGACTGTCGCGCCGGTGCGTCAGCGCGAGTAGCAGGCCAGCCATGGTGACGAGCCAGACGAGACCGAGCACCGCCGTGAAGGTCCAGAACAGAACAGCCAGCGTGTCGGCCTGCTCGCCATGCGGATCTAGCGCCGACTGCACTCCGGCGCAGCCCGGAAGGAGAGCGGAGTCAACAATGACAGCCAGCGGACCGGCCAACGGCGACCGAGCCCTCTCGGAGACACCCCGAAACAGGGGGAGCGCGGCATCCGGAACTCTCCCGTCCCGTTCCGTGTTGTTGGATTCTTCCCATGTCGAAGGGGCCGAGCCGTGAGTCTCAGACGCGACATCAAGATTTTCGGCGAGCCCGGCTTCTATCTTGCGACGCTCCTTGCCTTCTGCCTCATTGGCGGCGTTCTTCTGTTTTGCGGTATTTACGCGCCATAGCTGCGACGGTGGACGTCCGGGGCAGTCGCCGACCCCGAAGTTCTGCATCTCGTGAGCCGGCCAAAGATCCATTCGGGGTGGTCACCAAGAGGAAGACGCTTCACTCGGCTGCCTGCCTAACCGGCCATCCGTGAGTTTTAGAACCGGTAGGGAAGAATAAAGTTCCTTGAGCTTGCCTCGACGCAGGCTACGTGGCACCGCCCTTCCCTGCTCGGCAGACTTCCGCGACATCCAGATGTATTCATTGACGGCCTTCAGAGCGCTTGGAGAAATAGGCCGCTGCTGCCCGTATGTCCTCGTCCGTAAGGCGTTGGGCCGCGGCGGCCATGATACGCCAGAATTGCGTACCGCCCCTGCCCTCGGACCGGAACAGCTTCAGTTGCCCTTCGAGATAGGGCGCGTGCTGGCCGTCGAGGCGGGGATAGTTCGGATTCTTGTCAGCGCCGATGTGGCAGCCGGAACAGGCAGGGACGTTCCGTTCCGGAATTCCGGCCTCCGCGATTTGCTGTCCTCTGTTGATCACTTCCGCCGGGACTGGATCGCCGTCCGTCGAGACCGGCGGCTGTGCTGCAAAATGGCGGGCAAGCGCGGCCATCTCCGCGGGGGTGATGCCGGTCACCGGCAGGGCCATGAAGCCGCTTGTGCGATCGCCTCTGGCAAAGGCCTCGAGGCTGGCGAGCAGGTACGCTTCGTTTTGCCCGGCGAGCGCAGGGATGAGACCACTCCTCCCCTCGCCGTCACTCCCGTGGCAGCGAGTGCAGTTGGCGAGTGCGCCCGGATTAGTAGGCTGCTGCGCGTTGCCTATTGCGCCCCCGGCGTCAAAAGCAAGTGCCCGAAATTCGTTCGCATCGAGTTTCGGCAGTTCCCGCAGGAAAGCAACCATCGCCCAGACTTCGTCATCGCGGTCGCGGGCCGGCCATGCGGGCATTCCTGTGAAACGTATCCCGTGCTTGACGATTCGAAAAAGCTGGGCGTCGGTCCAATCTCCGACCGTCAGCGCCAGATCCGGCGGTTGTGGAAGCATGCGCAGCACCGCCGGCGAGCGAAGTTCGCCAGGTGCGCCGTGGCAGATCGCGCAGCCTTGCGCAAAATGGCCGGCCGCTGCCGGGATCCCGCGCCTGTCGAGAGTTCTCGGCGCGTTTACGGTCAAAGCATAAGTGCGCACGGCCGAGCGCATGGCGAGTTCCAGAAACCAGGCCGTCACCTTCCAATGGCCGGTGCTGGCACCAACGTTGAAAAACCCAATCCACGCTCCGAGCAAAATGACGATAGGCAAACAGACGGCGGCAATGAGAACGTGCTTGAGTCGGACCATTGTCGGCTGGTTCGTCACCCTGCTGATCTCATCTTCTTCCTCGGAAGGGGCATTGGGCGCCTTTGTCCGAGGATAGATCCGATGACCGGACATCACTGCAAGGCTTTCAGGTAGCGCGCGATCGTCTGGATTTCGATTTGCGGAAGCATATCGAACGCAGGCATTTTCACACCCGGTTTTAGTAAATCAGGTCGAGCGATGAAACGTGCTATGGCTTCCTCGGTGTTCGGCAGGACCCCCGCACCAATTGCTCTTCGCGACCCGACGTGGGACAGGTCCGGGCCAATCGTCCCATGGGCCTCGGTGCCTCTTATGGCATGACACGCGCCGCAACCGTTGCGTAGGAACAACGACAGCCCGCTATCCGGCGGGGACTGAGATCCGGTTGGCGCTTCGGCCCGCTGTGTAGCTTCGATCGTCGTGAACGTCGGCACACCCGGCGGCTCGACAGGTCCCGCACATTCGACTTCTGCGGCGACCCAGATACCAGCGTTGGCGGGAACCCAGAGCGCGCAACCCACCAGCAGAAAGAGGGCGGCGTTCAACGACATGGTATTCCTCCCGCGCTTTAACTTGGGAGACCCGGCGAGGTTCCATGGCCTTCGCCGGCGTTTTGAGCACCCGGATCGGAACAACTGGCCGAGCTACGGCTTTTTAAGCACGACATTTACACAACGGTGATCAGGTTTTCACCGATGGCCGGGGAGCCACGCCGTTAATGCACGTGCCGACAACGGCAGTCTGGCTCCGACCGCAAGAAGGAAGCGAATGTCAGATATTCCCGCCGAAGAAATCGAGGGCCGGCTGAACGCTATTCGAGTGCTCGTGACCTTGCTGCTCACCGAAGCCGCCAAAGATTCCAGCAATCCCGAACACCTGTTTGAGCAAATCGAGGATGAGCTGCAGCTTCAAAATCACCAGGAAGATCCCGGCGTCCTACCGTCCAGGGCCTTTGCGATCGAAGCCGCCCAGGCCAGCGAGCTAAAGGTGATCGCAGACGGAGCGAGAGCTCGACTTGCCGAGTTGAAGTCAAAATCGCGCTAGAACTGGCCATCTAGGACAGACCTCTCCCGAGCCCGGCAGCCGTGGCGCCCAACAGGGAGGTCAAGAATCGGTCATAGAGCGTTGCGATCGGTCTATGTGCTGGCCGTCTGCGAAGCAGACATGCCGATCCTCGATTCGACTTCGCAATTATTCCGGCTCTCAAGGAACATTCCTGGCCCGTCCCAGTTCGGTGACGTGGAAGGTTCCCTCAACAGCAGAGGCGGCAGTTTCGTGACATCGAAAAAGGTTCGCATCGGCGTCGTCGGCGTCGGCAATTGCGCGTCCTCCCTCGTGCAAGGCCTAACCTACTATCGCCAGGCAAAAAGCAACGAGCCTATCCCTGGGCTGATGCATGCCGATCTCGGCGGCTACCACGTCGACGACATCGAGGTCGTCTGTGCTTTCGACGTCGCCAAAAGCAAGGTGGGGCGCGATGTGGCCGAAGCAATTTACAGCGCCCCAAACAACACCTTCCGGTTTGCCGACGTGGCGCCGATTGGCGTGCGCGTGGAACGCGGGCCGACGCTCGACGGCATCGGCAAATATCTGCGCGACGAAATCGAGGAAGCGGACGAACCGGTCGCCGACGTGACCGCAGCCCTTCGCGAAAGCGGAGCCCAGGTGCTGGTATCCTATTTGCCGGTCGGCTCCGAAGCGGCCACCCAGTTCTATGCCGAACGCGCTCTGGAAGCCGGATGCGGGTTCGTCAATTGCATTCCGGTCTTCATCGCCTCGCGGCCGGAATGGCGTCGACGTTTCGAAGAGCGAGGCCTTCCCCTTGTCGGCGACGACATCAAGAGCCAGGTGGGCGCGACTATTGTTCACCGGCTGCTCGCCAACCTTTTCCGGGAACGTGGCGTGCGTATCGACCGCACCTACCAGCTTAATTTCGGCGGCAACACGGATTTCCTCAACATGCTGGAGCGGGAGCGGCTGGAATCGAAAAAGATTTCCAAGACACAGTCAGTCACCAGCCAGATCGACGTTCCGCTTGAACCTGGCAACATTCATGTCGGACCAAGCGATCATGTGCCTTGGCTCACCGATCGCAAATGGGCCTACATCCGCGTCGAAGGCACGACTTTCGGCGGCGTGCCATTGAATGCCGAGCTCAAGCTGGAAGTCTGGGATTCGCCCAACTCCGCCGGCGTGGTGATCGACGCAGTGCGCTGCGCCAAGCTTGCTCTCGATCGCGGCATTGCGGGGGCGCTCACGGGGCCTTGCAGTTACTTCATGAAGTCGCCACCGGAACAGTTCACCGACGCCGAGGCCCGCCTGCGGACGCTCGCTTTCATCGCAGGCAGGGACGAGCCGATGCTCGACGCTGCGGAATGACCACGACCTTCTTCCTTGTCCGGCACGCGGCGCATGACGACGTCGGCCGCTGCCTGGCCGGCCGCCTGAACGATATCGACCTCGGCACCGCAGGCCGATCACAGGCGCAGCATCTTGCCCAGCGCATGGCGAGGGAGCCGCTTGCCGCGATTTTGAGCAGTCCACGCAAGCGCACATTGGAGACCGCAAAACCCATCGCCATGTCATGCGGCGTCGAGCATGTTTCGATCCGCCGCGAATTGGATGAGATCGACTTCGGTGCATGGTCCGGCAAGACGTTCGAAGAGCTGAATGGCGATGCCGCCTGGCGAATGTGGAATGACCAGCGACAGAACGCACGCACGCCGAGCGGCGAGACCATGCTGGATACGCAGCAGCGGGTTATCGGCCTGATGGATGCGTTGCGCCAACAGAAGCCAAACCAATACGTCGCGCTGATCAGCCACGCGGACGTCATCAAGGCTGCGGTGTGCAAGGTCCTTGGCCTTCAGCTCGGCGACTGCTTTCGTTTCGACATTGAGCCCGCCTCGATCACCACCATCGTCCATGGCGACTGGGGCTCAAAGCTCATTCGCCTGAATGAAGTCGCCTGACGGGAGCTGCCGATGCGCATGGTCATCTTCGGTCTCACTGTCACTTCCTCCTGGGGAAACGGACACGCCACGCTCTGGCGCGGGCTGATACGAGCGCTCGCGCCACTCGGCTGGCGTATCAGCTTCTTTGAGCACGACACCCCCTACTACGCCGGCGCAAGGGACCTCGACCATCTCGATGGCGGCAACGTGGTGCTCTATGGGGGTTGGGATGATGTTGCCCAGGCCGCGGCGGTCGCGGTCCGGGAGGCTGACGCTGTCATTGTCACCTCCTACTGCCCGGATGCTGTTCAAGCCTCACACCTCGCGCGCGAGAGCTGTCCCGGACTGAAAGTGTTCTATGATCTTGATACTGCGGTGACGCTGGCGCGCATCGAACAAGGCGACCAGCCACCCTATTTCGGCCCGGAAGGGCTTCGCGATTTCGACCTGGTGCTGAGCTACACCGGCGGCCCGGCGCTCGATGCACTCAAGACCATGCTGGGCGCGCGTCTCGTCGTGCCGCTCTATGGCCATGTGGATCCCGGCCACCATCGGCCGTCGCAGCCTCGGGCCGAATTTGCCGGAGATCTGTCCTATCTCGGCACCTATGCCGACGATCGGCAGACCGGCGTCGAAAAATTGCTTGTCGCGCCGGCAGTCCGGATGCCCGACCGCCGCTTTGTCATTGGCGGCGCACAATACCCGCAGGATTTCCCGTGGAGCGACAATATCTTCTTCGTCAGGCATCTGCCGCCCGCCGACCATCCGGCCTTCTTCTGCTCGTCACGTCTGACCCTGAACGTCACCCGCGAGGCGATGGCGCGTAAGGGTTGGTGCCCCTCGGGCCGGTTGTTCGAAGCGGCGGCCTGCGGCGCCGCGATCATTTCAGATGACTGGCCGGGCCTGGAAAGCTTCTTCGAGCCCGGCAAGGAGATACTGCTCGCGCATTCCACGGAAGACGTGGTCGCAGCGCTCGGTTTATCGGATGGCGAGATCGAAGCGCTGCGCCGTAGAGCCCGTGAACGCGTGCTCGATGAACACACATCCGCTCGTCGCGCCGCGGAACTGGATCGAATCCTGAATGAGGCGGCCCGGGCGCCGGCAAGCGAACAGATGAAGGAAGCCGTCTGATGTTGGGCATCGTGCCTGCCGCGGGGCGCGGCAGCCGCATTCAACCGCTGGGTTTTTCCAAGGAGTTGCTGCCGGTGGGCAGCCGGATGGACGGGCAAACCGAGCGCCCCTGCGCGGTCAGCGAATATCTGGTGCGCCGAATGGTGCGCAACGGCGTCGACAGGATCTGCTTCATCATCGGCTCGGGCAAGTCGGACATACTCGAATATTATGCCGCCGGCTATGACAGCGCCGCCGCTATCTTCGTGGCCCAGCCCTCTCCGGTCGGCCTTTGCGACGCGATCTTCCGCGCCGCGCCTCTCGTCATGCCGGAAGAAACGGTGCTGATCGGTCTGCCGGATACGATCTGGTTTCCCGAGGACGGCTTCTGCCAACTTCCGGACGACCGTCTGTCGTTCCTGCTGTTTCCTGTGGACCGGCCGGAGCTTTTCGACGCCGTGGTCACCGATCAGGATGGCCGGGTCGAGCAGATCCAGGTCAAGCAGCAGGACGCGGCCACGGACTGGGTATGGGGAGCATTCAAGATGCCGGGCCGCATCTTTCACCGGCTCGCGGGGCTCTGGCGCGAGCGGGATGGTTGCGACGAATATTTCGGCACGCTGGTCAATGCCTATCTGGCCGTCGGAGGTGAAGCCTTAGGCGTCAAGGCGGGCTTGGCCTATGTCGATGTCGGGACGTTCAACGGCTACCGCACGGCACTGCGGCTACTTGAAAACAACGAAACGTCGGAAGACGAAGGCACGCCGATGTTGGTGCCGCCCAGCAGTTCCCAGGTGCCGTACCTGCCAGGCGAAGGAGGCTGACCATGTTGCATTCCGACGCGGAAATTCGCCGTCGCATCGATGCGCTGGGGCCGTGGTTCCATAACATGGAATTGGCGGGCGTTCAGACGGCTCCCGACCATTTCCTCGGCAACTATCCTTTGGTCAAATGGCAGAAGTTCGCCGATGCGATCCCGGCCGATCTTTCAGGCAAGTCCGTGCTCGACATCGGCTGCAACGCCGGCTTCTATTCCATTGAAATGAAGAAGCGGGGCGCCGATCGCGTGCTCGGCATCGATTTCGACGTGGCCTATCTGACGCAGGCGCGTTTCGCCGCCGAAATCGCCGACTGCGACATCGAATTTCGCGAGCTGTCGGTCTATGACGTCGGCGCCCTCGGCGAGACTTTCGACATCGTGCTCTTCATGGGTGTGCTCTATCACCTGCGCCACCCGTTGCTGGCACTCGACTTGATCCGCCGGCACGTCGCGCGGGATCTGGTGATCTTCCAGTCGATGCAACGCGGCAGCAGCGAGGTCCCCGCGCTCGAACAGAACTACCATTTCTGGACGCACGATCTGTTCGATCGACCTGAGTTTCCGAAACTGCACTTCATCGAACACCGCTATGCGGACGATCCGACCAACTGGTGGATTCCGAACCGCAGTTGCATCGAAGCCATGCTGCGCAGCTCAGGTTTCGAGATCCTGCTTCACCCGGAAGACGAGGTCTACTTCTGCCGTGCGTCCGGTGAGCCGGCTGGCGGAGGCGCGGTCTACCCTGCGAAAGGAAGAAACGATGATTGAAGCTGCGATGATCTGGAACGAGCCCAACAACAAGTCGCATTGGGACCCCGAACTCGATCCGGACTGGAGCCGCTTCGCGAACATGGCAATCCTGGCGGCCGATGCGATCGGTCTCGAAAACCCGGCGATCACCCGGGTGCTCGGTGGCATTTCGCCGATCGACGCCGGGTTCATGTCATTGATGAAGGGGTACGGTGTGCTCGATCGTGTCGACGCCGTTGCCGTGCATGGCTTCCCGCTCGACTGGAATCTTTGGCAAATGCATGAATGGCCGCAAAAGCTCGCCGAGATTGCCGAAATCACCGATCTGCCGATCTGGATCAGCGAAGCCGGCGTGTCGAGCTTCGGCGCCGAGGAGGTCCAGGTCTGGGGCCTGCGGCGGACTGCGGAGCTGCTGCTTGGCCGCGCACCCCGCGTCCAATGGTACAGCCTCTACGATTTGCCGCACGCCTGGGGCGCGACCACGCGGCATCGCGAGGTGGAAGGCTCCTCCTATTACCGTCATTTCTACATGGGCCTGCTGCGCGAGGATGGCACGCCCAAGCCGGCTCTTGAGGAATTCCTGCGCCACACTCCGCAGATGGGCTTGGTCCAGTGGTTCCATTTCGAGGACCACCGGCTGGACGAAGCCGTCGCCTGGATGAAGCGGCTGGGCGTCACAAATCTGCGCACGGGCCTTTCCTGGGCCGACAGTTTCAGACCGAACGCTCTCGATTGGTTCGACCGCCAGATGGAAGCCCTGGCGGATTTCGACGTCACCGTCACTTTTTGCTTCACGCCCGAACACCGGGGCATGCAGCCTCACCACACAAGTCCGCCACAAGTGCCCGAAGAATTCGCTGAATTCTGCGCGAGCATGATGCGCCGCTACGCACCTGGCGTGCACAGCGACGCGATGCCGATGCGGCGGGTCTCGGCCGCATGAGGTCACCATGTCGTCCATCGACCAGTCACCTAATCTGCTGGCAGAATTCGCCACACGACTGACCGGCAACGACGTCGATCCAGGTGCCGGTATAATGATCGTCGTGGCGCACCCGGACGACGAGACGATTGGCATCGGCGGTCACCTCGCCGGACTGTCTGAGTGCCGTATCGTGCATGTCACGGACGGAGCCCCGCGCAACCTTGCCGACGCAAAAGCCAATGGTTTCGATACGTGGCAAGACTACGCCGATGCCCGTCGCGGTGAATTGGGGGCCGCGCTGTCGGCGGTGGGCCTGTCGTGCGGAATCCTGACCAGCCTTGACTATCCTGATACGGAAACGGTCATGCATCTCGTCCCGCTCGCGCAGGAGCTGGCCTGCCTCTTCGCTGCCGCCGAGATCCGCTTCGTCTGCACGCATCCCTATGAAGGAGGACATCCCGACCACGACGCCACTGCCTTCGCGGTTCATGCCGCCTGTCAATTGCTGCGCCGCGACCGGTGTCCGGCGCCCAGCATCATCGAGATGGCATTTTACGCCGCGGGGCCGAAAGGCCCTGTCTTCCAGGATTTCGCCGATGATCTCGGGACGGATCGTATCGAGGTACGTTTGACCGAATCGGCCTTTCGGCTCAAGCGAGCCATGCTGGCCAGCTACACGACGCAGTTGCGGACGCTTGCATCGTTCTGTGGGGCGACAGAGCGATTCCGTTTGGCGCCCGCCTATAACTTCCGCGCACCACCCAACAACGGAAGGCTCTATTATCAATTGCTGCCGCTGGGGTTCGAGCCCTCGACCTGGCTGAGCGCCGCGGCTCGCGCACATGAGGAGCTTCGGCTCGATCAGCCATGACGCTTACCGTGCTCAACGTCGCCTATCCGCTTGCGCCCGTCGGCCCCGATGCGGTCGGCGGCGCCGAGCAGGTGCTGTCGATGCTGGATCGCGCGCTGGTGCGGCAAGGCCATCATTCCATCGTCGTCGCCTGCCGGAGCTCCAGCGCGGCCGGGACACTGGTTGAGACACCCGCGGAAACAGGCGTGCTCGATGAGACGGCAAAGAGCCGCGCCCAACGCGCGCATCGCGCGGCAATCGCTGCGGCCCGGGCGCGTTGGCCGATCGACGTCGTTCACCTGCACGGCATCGATTTCGACGCCTATCTCCCTGGCGACGGCCCGACGCTTGTGAGCCTGCACCTGCCGCTCGCCTGGTATCCACCCGACGTGCTGAGACCGGCCCGTGAGGACCTGTGGCTGCATGCTGTTTCGGAGGCGCAGCAAAAAACCGCGCCGCCTGGATCGAGACTGATCGCGCCGATCCCAAACGGCGTAGACATCGATGCGCTGAACGAGATGCGATCGCGGCGCAATTTTGCGCTCGTGCTGAGCCGAATTTGCCCGGAGAAGGGCGTCCATCTGGCGATCGAGGCCGCCAAGCGTGCCGCCGTGCCGCTTGCGATTGGCGGTCAGATCTATCCCTACCAGACACATGTCCAGTATTTCGCCGACGAGGTGGCGCCTCGCCTCGACAGACGGCGGCGCTTCTTGGGACCGCTCGGGTTTTCCGCCAAGCGGAGGCTTCTGAATGCCGCCCGTTGCCTGGTCATTCCGAGTCTTGCCGCGGAAACAAGCTCACTGGTTGCCATGGAAGCGCTTGCGTGCGGCACGCCTGTTGTGGCCTTTCCGAATGGCGCCCTGCCCAATGTCATCGAACACGGCAAGACCGGATTTCTCGTCAACGACGTCGACGAGATGGCGAGCGCCATAAACGCCTCGGCCGACCTCGACCGCGAAACATGCCTGGGCGAAGCGAGACATCGCTTCTCGCTCGATCGCATGATTTTGGCCTACATGGATGCCTATCGGGCATTGGCAGAATTCGGCGCTTCCCACTCGGGGTCGAGGGCCGCGCAGTGAACGGCTTGCGCACCGATGTCATACGGGACCCAGGTGCGTTCGACGATCTTGAGCCGCATTGGTG
The DNA here is from genome assembly GCF_020165775.1 of Mesorhizobium sp. B263B2A. NCBI lineage: Bacteria > Pseudomonadati > Pseudomonadota > Alphaproteobacteria > Hyphomicrobiales > Phyllobacteriaceae > Mesorhizobium > Mesorhizobium sp. B263B2A. Next base: position 45,229 of record NZ_JAIUIU010000008.1, on the reverse strand, counting down.
GCCGCTCTGGTCGCAATGCGCCTCTGCCACGCCTTTCCAGTCGCCCGCCTGGCTGTTGCCATGGTGGCGGACGTTCGCGCCTGGCGACCTCTCGGTGATCGCTGTGTGGAGCGGAAATGATCTCGCGGGACTGGCACCGCTCTATCTCGAGAGGCACGCGTCAGGTTCGCGCCTGCTTCCGATCGGGATATCGCTGAGCGACTATCTCGATGTTCTTTGCGTACCCGAACTCAAGAAAACCGTCGGGACCGCGATTGCCGAAACAGTGCTTTCGCTCGAATGGGCGCAATGGATTCTGCCGGATCTTCCGGCTGAAGCCGTGTCCCTGGATCTCGTACTGCCCGATATTGAAGAGAACCTGTCTGCCGGCCATGCCGCCTGCCCAGTGCTTGCCTTGGCCGGCGGCGAGACGATTGCGGGCTCGGTTCCCGCGCGGCGAAGACGACAGCTTCGTCGCGCTCTAAGAGCCGCGCGACGGAGAGGCCGGGTAACGATCACGCGTGCGGAAGCCGCACCAGAGATGTTTCTCGGCCACCTGATCCGCCTGCACAAAGCCCGTTGGGCTGGAGAGGGCGGTGGCGTGTTGACGGACATGGCCCTGGGATTCCATCGGAAGGCCCTGCCCCGCCTTGCCGCGAACGATCTGGCGCGATGCTGGCTGATCGGAATCGGCGACGCTGTCGTCGGTGCGTATTATGGCTTCCATCATCATGATCGCGCCTATGCCTATCTCGGTGGTTTCGACTCGGCCTATGCGCAGGAGAGCCCCGGCGCGATCCTGATCGGCGAGGCCATTGCCGAAGCCGCTCGCGAAGGGGCACGGGAGTTCGATTTTCTGCGCGGCCGGGAGAGATACAAGTATAGCTGGGGGGCGGTGGACAGGTGGACGGCACAAAGGGTCTGGACCCGGAGCGCAGAGCTGTGATCGCGGCAGAAGAGCAGAGGATGGCCGCCAGCCGCATTCTCGAGAATTGCATGGCAGACGACCTGTCCGCCGAGGTAGCGGTAGCCAGACTGGCCGTCAATCTTACGGCGGAAATCAATGCTGCGGAATTGGCGGACATCGCGCTGGAGATGCGGACAAAGGCCTCCCATTGCAGAGACTGGCTCGAGGACGTGGCCGCGCTTCTTTCGGCCAACACGGACGCCTTCGACAGTCTTCGGGCGACGGCAGGTTCCGTGTGTCATGACCGACAGGACGGCGAAACCGGTGAGGTGACGGTCCGCCGGCTGGCCAGCGGGTTTGACCAGGCGGTCGCCATCTCACCGGCTGCCAGCGTCCAACTTTCGTCGCTCGGCGATGAGGAAAAGCTCTCGGCCACGACCGCCGAGATCGCCTCTTGGCTTGAGAAACACGGGTTTACAGGCGCGGACAAGACAATACTCGACATCGGCTGTGGTATCGGCCGTTTCGAATGCCAACTCCACGCCAAGACCGGGCATATTGTCGGTACCGATATTTCCTCCAGGATGATCGCAGTCGCGCGTCGGCGGTGCGCCGGGATCGGCAACGTCGAGTTCCGCCAGACCTCTGGCCTGGATCTTGGCGAATTCGCCGACGAGAGCTTTGACGGCATCCTGGCGGTGGACATTTTCCCTTACCTGGTGGTCGCCGGCGTCGCCGAGCGGCACTTCAGCGAAATGGCGCGCCTATTGCGACCTGGAGGGATGGCGGCAATTCTCAACTATTCATATCGAATGTCGCCCGCCGCCGATTCTTCCGACATCCGCAACCTCGCCAATGCATGTGCCATGGACATCGTGATCGACGGCGATACGCCGTTCCGTCGCTGGGATGGCACCGCCTTTCTTATTCGTCATACCGGCGGAACATAACAGGCGAACCGAAGTTCGGGCGCCGAAACCACTTGCGCAGAAGCTGGCAGACCAGGAGAAGCAGATGGCATCCGGCGGCAAGAAACACATGGGCCGCGGCAGTCAGGGCAAAGGTTCCGGGACCGGGGCGAAAACGGAGGTTCCGAAAGACATGCTCGGCGAAAATGACGTCCTGTCGAACCGGGATAAGAAGCAGCATACAAAACAGCGCGGCCTCGACAGCAATCGGACCAAGTCCGATCAGTATCAGGACCACGCGGGAAACCGGCTTCCCGAAGACTAAGCTTGCAGCGGCTCTCACCGGACTTGCAGGCGCGCAAACGGATCAGGTATGGGGTCAGGCAGAGGGCTTTGCTCTGGGCAAAATCCAATGCCGAGCCAAGGCTGATTGGCGGCTGGAGCGCCTTGCAAACTCTGGCCGTCTATGGTCTCAGTGAATTTTCGAAGGGACCTTAATTGCTAAGAGAATGCCATGTCTCGCCCGAGCCAACGCGATCCCGCCAGCGACGCAAGCCTGAGCATAGACAAAGAGATTGCATCGCTGTTGACCGCGATCGAGCAGGAAAAGGTCCCCGATCGCCTGATCAAGCTCGCGATTGAGCTGCAGAATGCGCTGATCCAGAAGCGTCGCTGTGAACCGGAAACCTGACGCATGCCTTCATCGAGGTCTGTCAGCAGCCCTATCCCAGTGGTCTTCCGACACATGCTCATGTCTCTCGACCAGCGCTTGCGATGAGCTTTCATCAAGCGATTCCAAGACGCATGCACGCGCGCGGTTGAGGCGGCTTTTGATGGTTCCTATCGCGCAATTGCATATCTCGGCGGTTTCTTCGTAGCTGACGCCCAGCACACCGATCAGCATCAGCACTTCGCGCTGATGTGACGGAAGCTTCTGGATGGCTTGGTAAACTTCCTTGCTCTGAATGGACCACTCTTGGGAGGCTTCCGAAATCGGTCTGCTGGAGACGCAATCGAGCAATCCAGGTGCTTCTCTGGCTGCAGCCTTCACCCGCGTATAGTGCGTGTTGCGCATGATGGTGAAAAGCCAGGACTTCAAGCGCGTCCCCGGCTCGAACTTGTCCAAGTTGGCAAGCCCTTTGGTCAAGGTCTCCTGCACCAGGTCATCGGCATCATCGGGAACACGGCAAAATGTGCGTGCAAACGCGCGCAAGGCAGGGATGAGATCGACAACGTTGATTTCGCCCGGCACGCAGTCAGGCGTGGCATGGCCATTGGGTAACACGGTTCGAACCCCGACAGCGAGTTGATAACAATGACTAGGAAGAATGCGCAACGATGACGATCGTTCCTGTTCGAAACGAACCTTGCTCGGGTGTCGTTCACTAATCATTGATACCGCGGTTCCGGCTACAGGAACCAGCTCACTACCAGGCCAGCCGAGGCCGCAAAGATTGCTGTCGTCGTGATGCCCCCCAGGATGTTCGTACTTCGGCTATTGACCCTGTCGCCCATAATCCTGCGATCGTTCGTCATCAACAGGATCAACAGCAGCAGCGGGGGAGTGGAAAAGCCTTGCACGACGCCCGCCCAGACCAGCGCATGCATTGGATTGAAGCCAAGAAAATTTAGGACGACCGCGATCAGGGTGAATGCCCCCGTCGCCAGATAGAAGGCCGGCGCTTTCTGCGGCTTCGCGTTCATGCCATGGTTCCAGCCCATGGCCTGCGCGAGATCGAAGGCAGCGCCTGTCGTCATGACAGGAACCGCCAGAAAGCCGACACCGATCACACCGGCGGCGAAAAATATGCCTGCTGCATCGCCAGCAAGCGGTCGCAGCGCTTCAGCCGCCTGGGCCGCCGTCTCGATCTGGGTTTGGCCGACCTTGTGGAGCGTCGAACCCGTCGAGAGGATGATGAAGTACATGATCAGGTTGGAAAAAGTCATGCCGATAAGAATATCGTGGCGCGACCGGCGCAACTCTCCCTCAGTCGCTCCTTTGCGCTTCTCAAGAGTGGTTCTGCCCTTGGCGATCTCCTCTTCCACCTCCTGGTTGGATTGCCAAGTGTAGAGGTAGGCCGAAAGTGTCGTTCCTATGATCGCAACCAGTATAGACAAGTACTCACGGTTGAGATGAACCTTCGGCAGAAAAGTACCGCCTAACACCGAACTCAGTTCTGGCTTGGCGAGGACAGCCGAGACAACATAGGCGAGCAGCGCCAACGCCAGCACCCGGAATAGATTCCTCAGGAGGCCGTAAGAACCAAAGACTTGAAGAGCGAACATAGATGCTGCAATGAAAGCGACGATCATCGGCACGGGCAACGGCACGAACAGGTTGATCGCCGCCGACATGGCGCCGAGATTCGCGGCAGCCTCGATCGCGTTGCCAATCAAGACTCCAACCAGGACCGACCATAGCAGCCAGCGCGGGTAGAAATCCGCGATGACCTGGAACAATCCCCGACCCGACACCTGGCCGAGCTTCGATGAGAGGTACACGACAGTGTACATCATCGGCAGTGTCACGGGTGCGGTCCAAAGCAGGTCGGGCCCGAATCTTGCTCCCGCGCTGGCATAAGTTCCGATTGCCGAGCAATCGTCGTCGGCTGCCCCCGCGATCAAGGCCAGCCCAACGGCTCTTCCGACACCTTTGCGCCCTCGCCTGTCCGCCTCATTATTGGTTTGCTCGGTCATCACTTGCGCCCGGTGCCGTCGGAAAAGGATCGGCCAAACATGAGTGAATGGGTGCCGCCTTGATTCCTGCGGCCGAACTGCCCCGTCGGGCGTTTTGTTCCGCCGCAGGATCCGGCCATCCAGCTGTGGAGGTCATGCATCACATCCCGTGAGCAGAATTTTCCGAGCTCTTGGAACGACTGCCTATGGCTGGTGAACCGCCAATAGGCTCCGTCTGGTTGGTTGTTGGCTACAGGCGCAAGTTCGCCTGCCCTGGCGGCAGTGGTCTATGAAAGATGCCGCAGTTTGCTGAGAGAAGGCCGATCACTACGGGCCAGAGCGCCGCGTGGCCTTAATCCTTGTGCTCGCCGAAACGCGCGACCGCCTCGATCAACATCGTCGTGTCGACAGGCTTCGATAGTCTCGGCGAATCCTGGAACTGATCGGGGAACACCGTGGCGCTGTCATAGCCGGTGAGAAAGACAAAAGGCACACCGCGGGTGGCGAGGTGCTCCGCAATTGGGAAGCTGCGTTCGCCATGCAAGTTGACGTCGAGCACCGCCCCGTCCAGCTTGACGCCGTCGATCTGCTCAAGTGCCTGTTGGACGGAGGGTGCGGGACCGACGACATCGCAACCAGCTGTCTTCAATTCGTCCGACAGATCGAGCGCAAGCAGGAATGCATCCTCGACGACGAGAACCCGCAGGCCGGATAATGGAGCGTTCTTATTCATTCGTTTCTGAGCGGAAGATCGACGGCTTCCGTCCGGGACAAGGGTATTTCAAGCAGGCATTCCACGCCGGAGGGCTTGAAGCTCAACCCCACAGTTCCCCCCAACTCGTATTCCAAACTCTGCTGGATGAAGGTTGTTCCGAAATTCCTGCGGGATGGTTCTTCTACGATCGGGCCGCCGATTTCTTTCCAGCTGATCGCTAACGTGTTCAACGTTACGACATCCCAGGACACTTCGACGCGGCCGGTGTCTACGGAAAGCGCACCATATTTGGCGGCGTTGCTGGCGAGCTCGAAAAAAACCATGCCGAGCGTCGCCGCCGTGGCCGAATTGAGGTGGAGCGGCCGCCCCTTGACAACAACGGCCTGGCGTTCCGTGCTGCCGTAGGGAGAGAGAGTCGCCCTGAGCAGCTGCTCGAGATCGGCATCGCCCCAATTGTAAGATGACAGGACCTCGTGCGTGCGGGCCATCGCCTGCAATCGCTCGTGAAATGATGTCGAGAACTCGCCTATCGAGATCGACGAACGGGTCATGCGCGAAGCCAGCGCGGTAACCGTGGCGAGGATGTTCTTCACGCGGTGCTGTAACTCGTGCAGCAGCCTCTCCTGGCTCCGCTCCGCCTCCTTGTGGGTCGATATGTCGACCAGGGCCGCGATCGCACCGCGGACCTTGCCGGATTCATCGAACAGCGGATTTGCCGAAATCATCACGTCGACGCTTGAACCGTCCGCCCGCGTGATGCGCGCCTCATATCCGGGAATGGCTTTGCCCGTCCGCATCGCTTTTTGCAGGGGCTGATCCCCCGCGTCCACTGCAACGCCGTTAACCGTCAGGGGCAGCACAACCGCCATTGATGCCAGCTTGCCGTCCGCGCCGCTCCGGGCAGCAAGTTCAACCGCCCGGCGATTAGCACGGATCGCCTCGAAGTTACCGTTCTCGGCGATGAGAATGCCCACCGGCACCAGGTCCAGCAGCGTTGCTAGGCTTTCGACGCGGTTGCGCAGATCTTGCGAGAGCGTGCCGATCTTTTCCTCGGCTTTCACGATCTGGGTGACATCGACGAAGGTGACGACCACGCCGGCGATGACATTCTCGACCGTACGGTACGGCAGAACGCGCATGATGTAGCGCCGGTCGTTGTCGACGCCCTCGATCTGCCGCTCGATCGCTCCAAGCCGCTGTAGCACCTGCTCCAAGTCGCCCTGCAATCCGTCGGCCAGAAACCGCGGACGCACATGCGCGAGGGGCCGCCCGACATCGCTTTCGACCAGCCTGAACAGGTCGCGCGCCGTCGGCGTAAAGCTCTTGATGCAGAGATCGCGGTCGAGGAAGACGGTCGCGATCTGGGTGCTTTCGAGCAAGTTCGCCATGTCGCTATTGGCGCGGCTGAGTTCGTCGACACGGATGCTGAGCTCAGCATTGACTGTTTGCAATTCCTCGTTGATCGACTGCAATTCCTCTTTCGAGGTTTCCAGTTCCTCGTTGGACGACTGCAGCTCCTCATTGATGGATGACAGCTCCTCGTTGGACGATTTCAACTCCTCGTTGGAGGATTCGAGTTCCTCCGTCGTGATCTGCAGCCGTTCCCTGGTTTCCCTCAGCTCCTTTTCGAGCTGGCTGACATTGGCGCTTTCGACATCGTCGGCTGTGCGGTCTGGCTCGTCCACGGCTTCCGGTTTGATGCCGCCGATATCGCGGAACACGAGCATGTAGAGCGGATCTGCCGAGCCGTCAGATGGCAGCGGCTGAACGACGAGGCTGATCGTCTGGCGTCCGCCATTGGTGCCTACCGTAATGTTGCTCTGGACCGCCACCTGTCCGGAGCTGACTGCTTTATGAAGCGCTGCCCGCAAGTCCATGCGCAGGCCCCGCCTGGCCATGGAGAAGACGTTGTGGTCGGGTGCGCCGGCGGCGAGTTCAAGATACTTGCCTGTGCCGCCGGAACTGTGCATCAGTTCGCCGGCTGCGTTGACTACCACATGGGCGGGCGAATAGCGCTGGAGGATCAGCCGTTCCGCGAACTCCTGCAAGGTTGAAGTCGTGGCGCGCTGACGTGCATGCGGGGCGGGCTGCCTGCCCGCCGCGGCGAGCGGGAATTCCGGCAGCCGCTGCACCGCCACCTCACCGCGCTTCTGGAAGATGCGGCTGGTCTTGTCCACGGTCGAGAACAGGCGCCCGTGACGCGTGACGTTCTCGGACGATCCGAGAAACAGATAGCCGTTGCTGCGCAGAGCGTAATGAAAGACCGGCACGATCTTCTCCTGCAGTTCAGGGCCCAGATAAATCAGCAGGTTGCGGCAGGCGATCAGGTCGAGCCTGGAAAACGGCGGGTCGCGTAGAAGATTGTGTGCTGAAAATAGGCAGATCTCCCGCAAATCGGCGCCGACACGATAAGTGCCGTCCTCGCGCGTGAAGAATTCCTTGAGGCGCTTCGGCGTGACATCGCTTGCGATCGCCGCGGGATAGCGCCCGGCGCGAGCTATTTCCAGCGCGCGCTCGTCAACGTCGGTCGCGAATATCTGCAGGCTGGCCGAAACGGCACCGCGCGCGTTCTCCTTCAGCAGCATCGCGATCGAATAAGCTTCTTCGCCGGTGGCGCAGCCCGGCACCCAGACCCGGATCGTCTCGTCCGGTTTGCGGTCCTCGAAAAGCTTCGGAATGACGAAACGTTCGAGCGCTTCGAAGGCCCGCGTGTCGCGGAAAAAACTGGTCACGCCGATGAGCAGATCCTGGAACAGCAGATCGATCTGCTGCGGATCGTCGCGCAAGTGCTCATAGAAAGTCGCCGGATCGTCGATCTGCAGCACCTGCATGCGGCGCTGGATGCGCCGCATGATAGTATTATCCTTGTAGCCGCTGAAATCGTGGCCGGTGCGTACTCGGAGCAGCGTCGAGATCCGCGAAAGCTGTTCCGCCAAGTCGCGCTTGCGGCGGTCGCGCTCGCTTTCGGTCCGGTTGGAGCGGCTGAAATAACCCACCAGCTTTCCCGCCATTTGCCCTGCGGGAAGCACCATGTCGACCAGCCCGCCCTGGACAGCGCTTCGCATCATGCCGTCATATTCGGCGCTTTCCTGCGCCAGCGTCAGTCCGCCGTGCTCCTTGATTGCCCGCAGCCCGATCGTGCCGTCGCTGCCGGTGCCCGAAAGGATAATGCCCGCCGCATACTCAGCCTGCTCCCGCGCCAGCGACGTGAAGAAATCGTCGATCGGCGTGCGCTTGACACGCGCGGCAGGCATCTTGGCGAGGTGAAAGTGGCGGTCCTCGACTGTTACCGAGACGCCCGGGGGGATCACGTAGATATTGTCCGGCTCGATCTCCACACCCTCTGCCGCTGTTTGCGTTTCGATCGTGGTGGAGCGTTGGATGATGCTGGCAAGCGCGCTTTCATGCTCGGCGTCGAGATGCTGGATCACCACATAGGCAAAACCGCTGTCGGCCGGCACTTCGGGAAAGAGTTGCTGCAGCGCTCCGATGCCGCCCGCCGACGCGCCGATGCCTATGATGGGGAAGGACGCGGGCTCTTTGGCATCCCCCCGTGGCCTAGCCTTCGCGTTTCTTGCCGTTGCCTTCCTGGTCGACTGTTCCATTGCCCGTTACCCGAACCCGCCTGCTTTCGAGGATGCGCTCGACGAGAGCGGCATCCGCATCGTATTCTTTTGCCCGCTGGCCAAGCTCTTTCGCGAGCTGCGAGCGATGCCGTGTTCTTTCCCGCTCGGCCATGCGCCGGGCAAATTCCGCCCGTTGCTGATGTGACCGCAGCAGGCTCCATAGAATCTCATCCGCCTCGATCGCCTGCGCTTCCAATACCGCCTCTGTAGTAAAAGCGTGTCCGGTATGACACCGGTAGCGCAGCATGTCACCGTCTTCGAGCTCCCACAGCGGCCCGTTGCATTCTGGGCATGTAAACACCGACAATTCGCCAAGTCGATCTGCTTCTTTCATGGTCGAATGCTCCTGCGCGGCGATGGCCGCCTCCAGTCTGACCATTGGCGGGGCAGGCAAGGTGCTGTCAGCCGGCTCGGCCGCCAGCTTAGCCAGCAGGCGAGCGAGCTCGGCCGCCGGCACGCAATGGTCGACCTCGACATATTGCAGCGCGCTTTCCACCATGGATGGCACCAGCGCGTCCTTCGGGTGCTGCACGGCCGCGATCCCGCCGACCGCCTTGACGGCTCTCAAGCCGGCGGTGCCGTCGGAAAGCGCACCCGAGAGCAGGACGCCGATGACGCTCGCGCCGTAGCTGAGCGCCGCCGAGCGGAACAGCGGATCTATGGCCGGCCGGGCGAGGTTTTCGCGCGGTCCGCGCCGCAGCATCATGTGGTCGCCATGCAGGAGAAGATGGAAGCCGGGCGGCGCCACATAGATGTTGCCGGTCCTGAAGGACGCGCCGTTCTCGGCGACCGAGGTTTTGAGCGTGGCGACGCGGTCGAGGATTGCGGGCAGATAGCTGATCTGGCCGACATGGAGCACGATGAACACGGCTGCCGGCAGCTCCGCGGGCAGATCGCTCACGATCTTCTTCAGCGGTTCGATTCCGCCCGCCGACGCGCCGATGACAATAATGAAGCGGTTGCGCGCCTGTTCTTGCGGCGAGCTTGTCCGGTTCGCGCGAGCAGGTGAAATGCGGTTTCGAATATCGACCATGAAATCCGTGGGCGCCCTTGCCCTCGATCATAAAGTCGACCAAGCGGGATAAGGTTCCATCAGGTGGCGCCGTCGTCGATCTGCAACTGCAAAATGTAGTTGGGTACCAGCGAGGCGCAATACGTTTGCAAAAGCAAACGCCTACTCGCGACAACCCTCTTGGCAGGAACTCCCGGACATCGCCGCCGTTGTTATGCAATGCAACCTAAGGAGACTTTGGACCATGGATTGGAACCGCGTCGAAGGAAATTGGAAGCAGGTCAAAGGCAAGGTGAAGGAACAATGGGGTAAGCTCACCGACGATGATCTCGACCGCATCGCCGGCAAGCGCGACCAGCTTGAAGGCAAGATCCAGGAACGTTACGGCATCGAGAAGGATCGTGTCCGCGCCGACGTCGATGACTGGGCTCGCCGCCAAGGCTGGTAGGCCAACGCTCAATGAAGAAGGGTTGTATCGCTCGAATCAACCCTTCTCCAACTCGCGTCAGCGTATGACCACACGAACGTTGCGCTCTCGCCATGCTTCAAAGTCCGAATTTGGGGCCGCGAAGCTATTAGCTGACCAAATGAGTCTGCCACGGTGAACCATGGCCAAGAAGAAATTGAAATCAGCATTGTCCGCCATAGCGACAGCCTCTCGCTCGGAGGCTACCGAGGCGGTTTATTTTGCCCGCAAATGCGGTCTCACGCCTGAGGAAGCGCTAAGAATTATTCGGCAGGCAAGTGAATCCCCGGGGTACGAGATTCCAGCGAACGGGAGCGCTAACACTCAATCTCGTTAGGCTTGGCCTGCATGGATGGCGGCTGTGTTGCGGGCATTCTGGATAAGCACGTGCCGAGAGGGAACCTGCGCCTTTGCGATCGCAAGCCGACCCGGACGGAGCCGCCCGGCGCCCCGCCGCTGGAGACATATCGCGGAGATGGAACTTCAGTCACAGCTAATTGTTCCATCTTTGGAGGCGGATTAGCATGACCAGATCGTCGCTTCATCTGCTCAAGGGCATCGGATATTCGATCTCCGCGGCAAGCGTGATCCTGCTGGCGATCGTCAGCTGGGATAGCGCATCGAAAAGTCCGTTGCTGATTGCCTGCTTGCTCGGCGGCGCCGCCACTTCGATCATCGGCATGTTCTGCCGCTGGCTTTCCTACGAGATCGAAAAGCGATGGGAGAACGATAGGACCGACAATGAGGCGACGCCAGCCGCCAGGGCGGCTCGGGATGACTACCTGCCAGCTCCACTAAAAATAATTCGCCCGCCGGCAAGCCAGCGGGCGAATTTGATTGAGTAATGTCAGCAAGCGAGCGGCGTTTGCAGTCAGTCCCGGACGAACAGCGCCTCGTCTTCATCGCGCTGCTTGCCGCCGAGCGCTGCGGCGACGCTGGCGATGAAAGCGCCCACAATCACGGATAAAGCGCCGACCAGCGCGAAAGCGGCGCTTGCCTTCCTGGCCGTATCGGCGGCCGCTTTTGCCTTGTTCTTGGCATCGTCCATGCCGGCGAGGACGGTGTCTACGCGCTTGGCGGCGTCGGCAGGGGCGACGCTCAGTCCTCCCGCCGCCAGACCTGCGAGACCAGCAGCGTGATCAGGCAGATGAAAACGATCCAACCACGAATCTTGTTCTCAGGAGATCCGAACCGCACTGCGGTCGTGGGTCCAGATCGAAATTGCGAGCCCGGCCTGCTCTGCACCATCGGCGCGCGATCCTGCCGGCTGCCGCTCAGCACCGAATAGGCGCGGGTGATCTCGGCGCCGAATAGAAATATCTGGGCCGAGTAATAGACCCAGAGCAGCACGACCATCAGCGCGCCAGCGGCGCCATAGGACGTCGCGATGGCGCTGGTGCCGATGTACCAGCCGATCAGCGACTTGCCGATGGTGAACAGCAGCGCCGTGACCAACGAGCCAACGGCGACGTCGCGCCATTTCAGCGTTCGGTCCGGCAGGACCTTGTAGATCGCGGAAAAGAGCAGCGCGATCAGCACGAACGACACGACGGTGTTGATCGCGCTCACGATCAGCTCGCCGAAAGGCAGGTGCTGGTTGATGACCGCGCCCAGCGCCGAGATCGCCGTGCTTGCCGCGAGCGACACCAGAAGCATGAAACCAAGAGCCGCCACCAGGCCTAGGCTCGCAGCCCTCGCCCGCACCAGGCGCGAAAGCGAAACGCCATTGGGCCTGACCTTCCATATCTGGTTCAGCGACAGCTGCATCTCGCCGAAGACGCCGGAGGCGGTAACAAGGAGCGCCATCAGCCCGATGAGGGTGGCCAGCGTGCTGGATCCTCGATGCGAAGCGGTCTCGATCGTTGCCTTGAGGAGATCGGCGCTCTGCGGCCCCATCACGCCCGCGAACTCGGCTGAGAGCGCGAGCTGGGCAGCATCGTTGCCGACGACGATGCCGGCGATCGCCACCACGATGAGAACGATCGGCGCAAGGGAGGTCGCCGCGTAGAAAGCAATCGCAGCGCCGTGGCTCAGCGCGTTGTCATTGACGTAGCCGCTGACGCTTTCCTTCAGCAAAAGCCAGCCTTCCTGCGACCAGTCGGTCTTCGATTTCTTGTCTTCCGCCATGCGATGGCCAGCGCCCAATTAAAGCGGGTCGGGTGGGACAAGAGCTCGACTGCCTTTTCGTTGGCCAAGGTGTGAAGCCGGAAAGACCACCCTGTTCTCTTTACCACCAGGTCCGACTAACGCGGCCCGCAGAGGTCAATTGCGCGTGGATCGAATGGTTCCGACCTTCAATGCCTGGTCGAAATAGGCCTGGTCTTACGGCAGCGGCGGTTGCGTTCAATAGCCTCCGATGATCGGCAAGATCTCGCCGGTGATATAGCTGGAGCATTGCGGCGAAGCGAGAAAGACGTAGGCTGGAGCGATCTCTTCCGGCTGGGCCGGCCGCTTCATCGGCGTCTGGGCGCCGAAGCGCGAGACATCCTCCGCCTCCTTTTCCGATGGGTTGAGCGGCGTCCACACAGGTCCAGGCGCCACGGCATTGACGCGAATACCCTTGCTGACCAGACTGCCCGAGAGAGCCCGCGTGAAGGCATGGATGCCGCCTTTGGTCATCGAGTAGTCGATCAGATCCTTCGAGCCTTCGATGCCGGTCACCGAACCGGTGTTGATGATCGCCGAGCCCTGTTTCATGTGCGGCACGGCCTCCTGCGCCATATGGAAATAGCCGTAGAGATTGGTCTTCAGCGTGGTGTCGAAATGCTGCTCGGTGAGATCGGCGAAATCCGACGAATGCACTTGAAAGGCGGCGTTGTTGACGAGCACGTCCAGTTTGCCGAAGACCTTCAGCGTCTGCTCCACCGCCTTGCGGCAGAAGGTCCGCCTGGCGACATCGCCGCGTATGGTAATGCAGCTCCTGCCTTCGGCCTCGACTGCTTGCTTTGTCACCTTCGCGTCGCGATCCTCGCTGAGGTAGACAACGGCGATATCGGCCCCTTCACGGGCGAACAGCACGGCGACCGAGCGGCCGATGCCGGAGTCGCCGCCAGTGATCAGCGCCACCTTGCCAGTCAGCTTGTTCGATCCCTGCCAGAACGGCGCATCATAAAGCGGCGCCGGCTCGATCGCCCATTCCTCACCGGGTTTCGGATGATGCTGCTTCGGGAACGGCGGCACCGGATATTTGCGCGCGCCCGCCTGCATGGCTCGTTGCGATTTGGATTTGCCGTTCGGCTTGGCGCGATCGGCCGCATCGACCTTGCGCTGCACACTCCGCTGCTTGCTAGCCGCCTGCTCGGAAGTGGATCTGGTCCGCGTGGCGGATTTGGTCGGTACGGCGGATACTGCGGCCCTGGCGGATTTCGTCGGCATCGGTTTTCTCCTTCGCTTTCGGGGGACAACGCATGCGGACAGAAAAGGTTGAGGTTGCACCGCGCCTCCAGCTTTCCGGTCATCTTCGGGCAGGCGCCAGCCCTCTGTGGATACATCGAAGTTGGATGCAACCACTCGGCGGCAGCTTCGTTTATGGCCACTACACGGTGGCAAGATGAAATCCTTTTGGACCTACAATCCCATTCTTGTTCCGGCAGCGGCGGCCCTGACGGCGGTGCCCTTCATCGGCCCCGCCTGCGGCGTGAACGAGTGGTTAGGATGGTGAAAGAGCCTTGAGCAGATTCCTGCCGCTCACGATCCACTTCGTCAACGGCGGCACGATGGTGGTTTCCTCGATCGCCGACGCCAAGAAGGCACTTGGCAGGGCGTGGAAGAATAAGGACGCGCCAGCCTATCTCAAGGCGGCTCGCCTTGTGGAAGACGCGGGTGAAGGGATTTGCCGTCCGGCAATCGCCTTTGCTGCTTTCAAGAAAGCGGCCGCTGAGCAGGGTCTGCTGGAGGATTCCGGGCCGAGCATAGCGCTGAGCATACTCGACCAGCTTTCGTCCGGCGACCGTAAAGGTCCGCTGACGTGACTACCTCCTCCTACTTCGGCTCGTCGGAATTTTCTGAACATCAGTTCACAAGTTATTTCGTCGGGAACATCGGTCGATCATGCCTGTTTTGTTGCTCAAGGAAGTCGAACACCTTCCTTGAGTTCAGTAGCTAAGAACAACGATCTGGCGCCTTTCCTTGGAAAGGCAACCCACTAAAGGAGACATTCATGGCGAAGAAAAGTTCGTCCGGCGCCGCGAACGGCCTCGAAAGCCTGTTCGTGGACGGCCTGAAAGACATCTATTATGCGGAAAAGAAAATCCTGAAGACGCTGCCGAAGATGGCTAAGGCGGCTCAGGCGGAAGAGGTGAGCGCGGCCTTCGAAAAGCATCGCACCGAAACGGAAGGCCAGGTCGACCGGCTCGAACAGGTTTTCGAAATGCTGGGCAAGCCGGCACGAGGCAAGACGTGCCCCGCGATCGACGGCATCATCGAAGAGGGATCGGAGATCCTCGAGGAATACAAGGACGAGCCGGCGCTCGACGCCGGCCTTGTAGCTGCCGCCCAGTCGGTCGAGCATTATGAGATAGCGCGCTACGGCACGCTGATCGCCTGGGCGGAGGAACTGGGGCTGAAAGACGCCCTGCCCTTGCTGCGCGAGACTCTCAAGGAAGAATCCGCCACCGACGAGACGCTTACCAGGCTCGGCGAAAGCGGTGCGAACAAGCGGGCCCTGCAGGCGGCCGCGTAAGGCGCGCTGACGAGACATGCGCTGCCGTTCGCATGCCACGCCGAGTCTGGCGATGCGGCCCCGGTAATCTGACCGGGGCCGCATTCTTTTGACGGGGCAATGGCGCGGTGAGACAGCAGTCAATCAGCGTGCCGCCTTTTCCTTTGTTGCGAAATTCTTCATCCCCTTTTCAGCAGAGCGGCCGCTTCCTTGGCGTCGCACCAGCCTTCCGCGAACCCTCGGCATTCTTTTGTTTCACGCGCATGAACTCATTCGATCGGGCCAAAAACGAGTTTGTTGGCGTCGAACATCACCGAAGCGGAGGTTCAAGAATTCAGAGATAGGGGTGCAAGAGCCAAAGCCGAAAGCGGACGCGCCGGTGCAAGGCGGTGCTACTTAGCACCTCGATTCTTGTTGTGTGCACTTTCCTGATTTTTGCTGCGAAGGATGTTGCGGTCGTCCGGGTCGACGAGGTCGGGCGGGTCGCTTCTGATATCCGACCCCTTCCGGCGCGCCTCGCGCTCGGCAGCCGATTGCTTCAGGTCCGCCTCGGCGTCGAATTCCTTGGGCGCGTTTTTCGTGTTCTCGCGCTCCTCGATGTTGCGCATTTGCTGCTCACGGATTCTGCGTCCGGTCATCGCTTTCTCCTGTGCTTTTATTGCTAACGGCAATTGGGACTGTGTCGTTCCGGCTGCGTGCGAGGAGTTTTTATCGTTCTGGATTTGATAAGTGCTCAGGCGCCGGTTCGGTTCTGAACGATAACAGATCGCCTAGGACGAGAATGACTGTCCAGGCAGGCGGCGCTTAGCTTGCAGGACGACGGTATAGCGCGTGATCAGGCCTTCCTCGGGATCGTCTCCCTGGAAGTGGATGTCTGCGGCCTCCGGAGGCCTGCAATCTTTCCCGTACTGCTTGACGGCGGACACGCGGACGGTTCGGATTTCCGGATCCGCGTTCATCAGTTCTATTGCAGCGAGCTCGGCCGAGCTGCTGCCGCCGACCCGCCAACTGGCCTCGAGCACGCCCGACCGCCAAATGCCGGACGAGTCGATCCCTTGGCCGACATCGTAGTTGCGTCGCGAGGCAAAAAATCCGGGGTAATTGGCCATGGCCGCGTCGTACGCTTGCGCCTGCTCGACGGCCAGCTTCAGCGTGAGCGGATGGTCCGAATTCTGAAGTGCCCGCCAACCACCACGCAGAACGTTCAGATGAGAGGCGCCATAGACGGCCCGACCTTTGTTGTCGAGAGTCGTCGTCTGGGTGCCGTGGTAGCCGACTTCGATTTCATTGATTCTCGTTATGCCAACGCTCAGCGTGATGATGGCGTGAATATTCGTTTCGAGCACAAGCCCACACGTTTCCAGATCAGACGAGGAAAAACGCTCCATCAGCCTCTCGAAGTCACGAAACGTCGTCGCGACGACTTGGCCACTGCCCCGCGAAAAAAGCGGGGGCTTGAGACGAACCGGACCACGCCTGAGCAGACGTTCTGCTGCTCGCAAAGCATCCGATCGCGAGAAAACAGTATAGCCAGGCAGCACAGCCATGCAGGTGGCTTCGCCGAACTGTGAGCGCCATCCATTCGGTCGGTCGGCTGAACCGTCGAGGAGTGGGTGCGTTATGGCCTTGGTCTTTACGAAATGCCACGGCACAACCCCGCCATAGAGGTGTTCTGGTCCACGAATTCCCAAGCGGGCTGCATCGGCCGCAAGCAGGCTATCGTCAGGGACAAAATAGTGGTTCCCCGCCTTGTTGGTGACGCCTGCGACATCCTCTCTGAAGGAAAATCCCTTGAGACGAGCGATGGCGCGAGCGATGGTCCCGATCACCGATAGCTCGTGGGCGCGGATCGGTTCACCCGCTGGTGCTCGGAAAGCAACGACCACGCCGGTTGCCTCGGTCGACATGTCGAAATGCACGCGGTTGTCGCGGTCTGACATTTTTGTTCGCCCGGAAAGTCGCAGCCCGAACGTCCCAGTCACGGCTCGTCAATGTCTCGCCTCGACGGGTTCTGCGAGGTGACGAGCTCTTCCTCGTCGTCCGGCAGTGGCTCG
The DNA here is from genome assembly GCF_020165775.1 of Mesorhizobium sp. B263B2A. Classification (NCBI taxonomy): domain Bacteria; kingdom Pseudomonadati; phylum Pseudomonadota; class Alphaproteobacteria; order Hyphomicrobiales; family Phyllobacteriaceae; genus Mesorhizobium; species Mesorhizobium sp. B263B2A. Next base: position 28,226 of record NZ_JAIUIU010000008.1, on the reverse strand, counting down.
TCGCTGACCGGATGCGCATCCCGGTCATTTCCGTCGAGCGCTCGCTTCTTCTTGGGCCGACGAGGAAAATCGTCGCCCGTCGGCGCGGATCCCGGCAGCGTCCCGCTTTCTTTGATCGCGCTGCCCTCTTGCCGTTCGACTTCCGATTTCTCGGACGCATTTGTACGCTTCCTACGCATCGTCAGCTGCCTGTCTGCGCCTGCTGCGCAACGATGATGAAGGTCACTGCCAGTATGGTTTCGCTCTCACTGCCACCGTTGGCATTCTCCTTTGCAGCATAAACAACAGTTTCACAAAGCCGCTGTTCCATTCCACGAAAGCGGCCATGAGCGGCCCAGCGCGAGACCGGCGCGCTCAGCCTGGAGGCTTCCACCTCTCGCGCCGCGCAAATCCCAGGAACAAGCAGCAGCCACGCGGGTTCGGTACATGTCCCAAACACATAGGAGAATTCCGGATGAGACAGGATATATCGGCTGGAGCGAAATTCCCGGATTATGTTCTTCCCGACCACACCAAGACAGCTCGGCGCCTATCGGATCTGCAGGGCGACCAGCTTATGGTCATTGTGCTGACGCGTGGCTCATTCTGCCCGAAGGATCGTCGGCATGTGCTCGAGCTCGTGCGCTTCCATCCGCAGTTCGTCGTCGGCTACACCCAACTTGTCACCATCACAACGGACGACTGGCATACCACGAACAACTACCGCCAGCAGACCGCGGCCTCGTGGCCGTTCCTCTATGACGAGGAGCGGATCGTACAGAAGGATCTGGACATCAAGGAATATACTGACACGTCGCACGACGTGATGATCCCGCACACAATCGTGCTCGGCCGCGATCTGAAAGTGTTTAAGATCTACAACGGCTATTACTATTGGGGACGACCGGCGGTCTCGGAGTTGCACGCCGATCTGCGCGAGTTGGCGCGCCAGACCTATCGCGATTGGGACATTACCGAACCCGAACTGCGGCAGAAATGGAAAACCGGCGACAAATCAGACTTCTATCCCTATGGAGACAATTCAATCTCAATGGACGAGCTGATGCTACAAATGGCGGGGGCAGTCGATCAATTCGCAGGCCGATCTGACAAAGGGTGAAATCGTTCGCCCGCGATTTCAAGCAACTCGTTTCTTAGCCCAGCACAGCCACGGCAATGGCCCCGCGCGAGCATTCGGAGTCAGAAGCAAACCCGCCAGACAACCCGGGAAGCGGTTCACCGCCGGTGTGCAGGGCGCGTGTCGCCTTTTCTCTCCGGATCATGGCTATGATGACGGTCGCGCTCGCCGCCACCACCGGAGACCCCGCTATGGCTGCGCTGATCGGAACTCGCCGTCGGTTTTCTGATCTTCAATGGAGCTTTGGCGTTCTCGTGAGCTGCGCCCGGGCCGCCTTGTCTTACGCTCGCGGGCGTCTTGCTGGATGTCGACATGTTCAACGGTCCTGCTGACTACGCTGTGGAGTGACGTTCACCCTGGTATTGCCCTGGTGCCCGCGTTTCTCCGGATCTTGAACTGGAGATCCGCCCTTGCTCTTCTGATCAAGCGGCGCCTGTTTCGGGTCGCCGGGACCCTTTGGGCTTTGGTTCCCGGGAGGTGTGGGTGGTGCTTTGCCGGTCATCGAAACCTCCTTCCTGACTCGAACCCTGAACGGCGAGGCCGAGGCGATGGTTCCGGAGGCATCCGCGCAAAACGGCTGGCGAAATGTCACGTTGCCGACCGTAGCGGCCTTGAGCTGGATGTGAACGCCTTGCGACTGTAGTCCATGGGCGAAAGCATTGGTCCCAATCCCGAAACATAAGCCGGTGAAGCTCATTTGGTTAGGAACCGGCGAGCATCAGTCCCTTTGTCGTCGGTTCACAAACGCCCGCCGTTGCCTGCGACACGGCGGGTGTTTGTTTGCGGGAGTTGCACATGCAGTTCGGCGAAATCATTGCGAACCTATTCGTAGCGCTTCTCCTGACATGCGTGCTCGCAATCCCCTTCTCGCTGGCCGGCAGACCGCTTTGGCGGAGCGAGAAGCGAAGATGATCGTCCTCTTGCCGCCGGACGTTTGTGACCACTGCATCCGTCAGGGCACCATTTCACCCGCGCTTGCCCGACACGTTCGATACCCGACTTTTGCAGCCTAGACCCGAGCGGGATCAATGGTTGGTTGGCTTGAGCCGTGTCTGACGAGCATTTCAGTGCGAAGTTTTTCGTCGTTGGCTTCCGGCCGTAAAGCCGGAAAGCTCTTGCTCCGAGCAGAGCAGCCTCGGGCGTGCCGGTTCGGAAATATCGATCTTGTCCCAGGGAATCCGATAAAGACCCTCGCGGCGCCGCAGCGCGAAGACGTCGAGCAATGCAGTGCCGATGGTCGAAGCGGACAGGCGCTCGAAAGCGGCGAAGATACCGACATGGAATTCAGTCACGACGAGGTCGTCGCCATCCTGCTCTGCGATGATCTCCTCGATATAGCCGATGCTCCTGCCGTTTTCGGACCACACGCGCCTGCCTGCCAGATGGTCGAGATTGACAGTCGCCATCGTCAGGCTCCCGGAATCCGGCCGACGACGTGTTGGCGCAGCCAGTCCTGCCAGGCAAAGACTTTGGTCCGGCGCACGTCGATATCGAATTCGATGTCGACCCCGATGTCGCGCACCTTGTTCCACGCGATCCGATGCGGCCGTGCCTGGCGCTTGCCGCTCAGCCTTGCCGCGAGCCGCGCGGCCCATCGCCCGGGCGCCGCGCCAAGCCGTCGCCCCAGCGCGACCGAACCAAGTTCGATGGCAACGACCCTGGGCGGTTTTCCTTGTCTCAACTCGGCGACCAGCCCATCAACCTTGCCGATCTTGACCTGTTCGCGGTCGACGACCTGCTTGTCCAGGATATCGCGCAGCAGTTGCATCAGGTGCCTCCGAATATCTGCAGCGGAATGGTCACCACCGCCAGCACGAAGCCGAGTGCGATGATGAAGATCACGGCCGTGTTCGAAACGACGCCGTTGCGGTGCTCGCCGACATAGCGGTCGTCGTTCAGCAGGATAAGGAACGGAACGACGGTCAGCGGCAGGCTGGCTGCGGTCAGCGCCATTGAGAAGATGGTGAGCTTCAGGGGATCGAGACCGAGCGCTATCGGAACGGCGGCGAGGAAGAGGCTCAGCGTGTAGACGAGGCTGAAGCCGGGATCGTCGCGCGGCTTGAGATCTTCGCCCCACGTCCAGCCGAATCCCTGCGCGACAAGATAGGCTTGCTGCAACGCCACTTCGAGCGTGGCGCCGAAGCAGGCGACGGCCAGCGAAGCAACGAAAAGTACGAAACCCGAGAAGCCGAATATCGGGATCAGCATCAGCGGAAGCTGGTTATAGTCGTCCACCTCGGTAACACCATTAGCGCCAAGCACCACCGCCGCCACGATCAGAACGCCCACGGAAATCGTTCCACCGAAAGTCATGCCCAGGCCAGCAATCGCCCGATTGGCGCCGAGATAGCTCTTGTCCCACTGATCCTCGATCGCGCCTGAGGAATAGAACATAAAAAGGTAGGGCGAGATCGAGGCGCCGAGAATGCTGACGGCCATGAACCAGTATTTTGCCGTGTCGTGCTGCGGCAGGCTGGGCACGGCACCGGCAGCCACCCCTTTCCAGTCGGGGTGAAGCATCACGGCTGCCACGACGAGGCAGAGGGTGACGAGGCCAAGGATCGACACGCCTTTCTCGATAAGGCCGAACGTGCCCTTCCACAACAGCAGCCACGCGAAAAACGCCACCGGCAACGCCCACCACTGGAAACCAATGCCCGTGGCAAGCTCGGCCGCAATGGCAACGCCGCCTATCTCGGCGGAGAGCACCAGGAAGTTGACCAACAAGGCTGCAAGCAGCGGCCAGATGAACGCATTGAAGCCGAACCGTTCGCGGATGCCATCGGAGATGGTATGACGGCTCACCGCGGCGAAGCGACCAGCCATCTCGACCAGAAAGATGATGCAGATGGTGCCGAGCGCGACCGCCCAGATGAGCTGGAAGCCGAACAGCGCGCCGGCCTGTGCCGCCGTCGCCATCGAACCGACCTCCAGGAAGCCGCCGACGCTGGTCACGACACCCAGCGAGATCTCGAGCAGCTTCTTCATCGTTGCGGCGCGAAATATTCGCTGTAGGCCTTGGCGAGATCGCCTTGCGCGGCACGGAGCTCCTGTTGCGCCTGGTCGGCCTGCGCGTGGTGTTCGGTCTTGACCGCGCTCGCGGCCCGGTTCGCCGCGTTCGACAACCGGCTGAAGGCAGTGCTTAACGCATCGCGCTTCGCTGGATCGGACGGAGAGGCCGACTGCACCTGCCGGGCGGCGTCGGCGAGTGTCTCGGCGAAGGATAGCAAGGCAGAAGAGGCGTAACAGGATGGCGCGGCACCCGAAAGCCAGGCATCAGTCACCATCGCGGCCGCCTGCGCCGTCGAGCTTGCAAGCTCCGTTTGCTGTTCGGCGGTGTCGGACGAAGAACAGGAGGTTAGCGCCAGTAAGAGCAGCGGTAGGCAGGCGCGGCTCAGCCGAATAACAGGGCCGACCATCTTCCCCTCATTGCAATCGCTTGAAATCATGAAGATAAAGCCCGCAACCACAGGAAAGTTCCTCTCGTCCGCGATTTGCGGCGTCGAGGCTGGCCTGGGTTCCGTGCTGGCAGCAGGGCCTGCTTCCGACATCGTTTGGCTATTGTTCGGTGGCCTGGCGACCGATCATCTGCTCGCGCTGCGCGCCGGACTCCAGCCGAGGCGGAATTAGCATTGGCCCATGGCCTGCCTCCAAGAAATGCAGCTTCGTTCTGCGGAGGTGGATGAAGCGCCCGAGCGGGCGTCCAGCCAATGCCCGTCTCGCAAGCAGGTTGTTGTACAGGGCCAAGCCAACCGTTGCCGCCGCAAGCAACAGGACGGCTTTCCGTTTGGGCTTTGCGGTCACGATTGCAAGGATTCGAGGGCGGGGAGTCCACCAGCAGGGCTTAACGATCCTCGGGGGCGCAGCGTCACTGATGGGCCGGTTCAGGCCGATCCTTTCTGGGGCAGTTCGGTCTCTTCCTCGACCTGATTGCGTAGCGCCTGGCGTCCAGATTTCGCGTTCTCGGTGTCAGCCGGCTGCTTTTGTCGATCGAGCTCATGATCCACCGTCTTGCGAGATCCCTCCACGGGATCTTCTTGCGACAAACGTTCGTCCGTCGCGGTTTGCCGGACGGGCTGACTGCTGCTAGATCCCGATCTGGCAGGATTCGCTTTCTCATTAGACTTCGTCATCGATACGTTCTCTGTTTCGACGGATTATCTGTCCGCCAAACCTTTGGCATCGGCCTTTTGTTCCGGCATGCACGCAGATCCATTACTGCGGGCCCTCGGCATCCTCCGAAGTCTCATGCCCAGGCTCGGCTGCTTCCAGGGCATCGATGACTGGCGCCAGTGAATTCTCCTCGCCGAGATACGCCTGCTCGTTTCCGTCGCCAGTTCTATCGAGTGCGCGCTGGATGGCATCTTCAATGTTGCCTAGCTCCTGCTCCCGCACTTCGCGCCCGTAACCGGCCGCATCGGCATCCTGCTCGAACTGCTGCGCCAGCATCGGAACGCTGACCTCGGTGTCGGCCGGCAAGTTGCCGACATTCTCCTCCAGCCAGCTGCGCAGGAATTCTTTCGTCGCATTCATGGAGCACCTCCTCGCAGTGAGATAACCGGGCCATGGCGCCGAGGTTCCGATGTGACTACAGGAGTTGGAAGCGCGCTTCGGCATGCCGCCGTTCGACCGCTCCCAGCGCACACCCCGACTGACGTTGCAAATTCTGATCGAGCCGCCGTTGCCTTCCCGTTTGGTCCCGAGTGCCGGTTCGCGACGCCCGGCGCGCCGATACATCAAAGTTAAATGCAGCGACTGCCGCGGTAGTGTATGCAAGCTTCGGGGGGCTGCTCGGGAGGAGCGCCCATGGAGATACGAGACTTCGTTTCCAAGCTGTCGGCCGCGTTGCGCAAGCGGCAGGCTGCTGCCGTGCCATCGCTGCCCGGCAAGCCGATGCGGGTATCGCTGGCCGATGTTCCGCTCAAACCACCGCAGAGGCCGGAATATCGACCTCGGCCACCCATCCGGCCAGCTTCAAATATGTAATTCGCCATCCGTGATCAGTCGTTGTCGGAACCAACGCGATCAGCCGCGGTTAACGAAGCGAAGGGACCGCAACCCGAATGGGAGCGGAAGAATGGATTTGCTGGATATGAAACTGGCCAAGGCCAGGCAGAATGTCGGCCGGGCGAAGCTGGATCTCGAACGTGCTGAAGAATTGCTCGGAGACGACTGCGGCATCGGCATCAGCTTGGCGTTGTGCGGCCGGATACGGTCCGCTCAACGCCGGGTGAGCGAGGCCAAGCGACAGATGATGAAGATCGACCCGCCAGCCCGGAAGGCTTCGGCACGACTCGGCGCACCAAGTCGAGCACGCACTGGCAAAGCTGGCTGAGGCAAACATGGCCGACCGCGTGCAGCGATTGGCCGGCGTCGCGACTGTCGATCTTCTCCCCAAGACCCCGTTGCGACTTCCCCCGCGATCTGGCGGAACAACTTTGCTCTGATCCACCCGTGTCGGGATTCAATTTGCTTGGCGCCCCCTCAACCCTAGGGCAAACTTCCCTTGGGGCTGCAGGAGGTGAAATGAGAGCACGCGCAGCTACGCTCGGCGATCTCGAGGACGTCTTTCATGGCCTCTCCAAGCGGATGTCGGACGAGTACGTCGCCGCCGGCAAGGACAGCAAGATCGCCTACGACAATCTGATGATGAATTTGAAGGAAGGCCGTGCGCACGCGCTGATCGAGGGCGAGAAGGCGGTGGCGATCATCGCCTGGCATGAAAGCAGCGACGCCGCCGATACGCTGTTCGCCGCGCAGGATGATTTCTTCCGGGCCTCGACCGTCCGCTTCTGCAAGCGGCATATCAGGCATATCCAGGCGCTGGCCGGTAACCTTCCCATCCACTCGCGCAGTTGGCTCAAGGGGCCCGATGTCGCCAGATGGTTTCACATCATCGGCTACGTCGAGCGCGGCCAGGAGAACGGCGCCAATCTGTTCGAACTGCCGCCAGCCCGCGCCAGCTAAGGAACCCTGGCGGCAGGTGTTGCTCCTTGCCGCAAACGCCGCCTGCACCTCGCCAGGTCCGCGCAAATTCGTCGTCACCGTCTTCGGCTCCAAGCCCTTCGACTGGGTAGCCTTGCGGATTGCACACTCGGCCACCTATTGACTGTCTCAGCAAGCGGCTTGCGCAGGGCGACGATTGGCGGGATGTTGCTGAAGGGCAACCGGAGCCAACCGGCAGGCCGAGATCGATATGGCTGCTGGAAAATGTCGCGAGCTTGCTTCGCCTTTCTTGTCTTTGTTGCCTTGCTGACGCCGGTAGAGGCAAGCGAGCGTATGTCTCATCTGCTTGACCGCTCCAATATGGCGATCGCCTATTTTCGCGAATCGGATCTTGTGACCGCGTACACGACTGCAATGGCGCATTTCCGTCTGCAGCTCGCAGGGCGTGCCGGCGAAACCAATCTTGCGGTCCCTCTCGAACCATCGCTTTTGCGGGCGGAATTCCGTGCGCGGACATGGCGCTCGGCGGATGGCAGCTTGTTGCAAGGCTTCGCCGGCAAGGGCGGCTTCCGGTTGACTATCGGCAACTGCCTGGCGCGTATCTGCGCCGCCAGCGAATGCAGCGATGCCGGTTGGCCGGTCTACGCCTGCAGCGACGGACGCAAGCGCAGGATGTCCGTCACGGATTTTGTGACGGCAAGATTCGATGGCGTCCCCTATCGTCGATTGAGCGCGCCCCCCTCACAGGAATGATGGCGCTTCTTACCGAGGCAGGCGTTCGGCAGCGGCAATATTCCCTTGCCGCACCTCGAACGCCGCCTGCACAGCTCGGTTGACTGTCACCGGCAGGATCGACATGTGGTTCTCGCCGGCGTGCAGTTCGAAGCTCGCGCGTATCCCGGGCAAGGCGTCGAGGCGCTCCGCCATCGCCCGGGCGAATTCGTCGGTGCGCGTCAGCTTTTTCTGCTCAAGGCGCTTTTGTTCGTCGTCGGCACCGATTTGGAATGGTGCCAATTTCCCGGTCTCATATTCGCCTGCCGACAGGATGACATCGGCCGTCAGGCCATCGGGAACAGCCGCTTCGAAAGTTTCCAGGAAACGGTCGATGGCGCGGTCCTCCCAATAGATGGCGGGGCTGGCCGCGATGAAGGTTCGGAACGAAAGCGGGCGCGTGAACAAGGCGTAGAGGGCGAACAGGCCGCCGAAGGAGTGGCCATAGAGTGCCTGGCGCTTCCCGTCGATCCTGGTCCGGCCGGCGACCCACGGCTTCAATTCGTCTTCGATGAAGGCCAGGAAATCCCCTGCCCCGCCGGTCCTGACTTCGGATGTGCCCTCGTAGAAGGGCGGATAGGTTTTGCCGGGCGGCGGGCCGAGGTCCCATGAGCGGCGCAGCGGGTCGTAGGCGCTCTCGACGGGATAGCCGATGGCGACGATGACGCCCCAGCCGACATTGGTGCCCAGGGGATAGAAGGCCTGCGCGCGCATGGCGTCGACCGCCGTGGCGATGACGGCGTTGCCGTCGGTCATGTAGAGCACCGGCCAGCCGGCCTCGGGCGCCGGGCCTGATGGCACATGGATGAAGACCCGCCAGGGATCGCCACCCCCGACCGGCACAATATCGTGCATGGTGGTGTCGGCAATCAAGGCGGGCGACGCCTGCGGCGAGACGGTCATGGCTCTTCTCCAGGGGACAAAATCAGCGGCGGCGCAGCAGCCACATCAGCACCGGGCCGCCGATCAGCGTGGCGACGAGGCCAGCCGGGTTCTGGCGTGGGAAGATGGCGGTGCGGCCGATCCAGTCGGCGGCAACCATGATCAGCGAGCCGGCGAGCACCGCGCCAACGGCTTGCGGCAGTGCGCGGGCGAGGCCGAGACGGCGGGCAAGATGGGGCGCCATCAGGCCTATGAAGGTCAGCGGCCCGACCACCAGGGTCGAGGCCGCGGTGAGTGCGGCGACCATCAAAAGCACGAGGAGCCGCGTCGCGCCCAGATTGACGCCGAGGCTTTGCACGGCAACGGACCCAAGCGGCAGCATGTCCAGCCAGCGCATGAAGAGCGGAGCAAGCAAGAACAGGCAAAAGGCGATCGCCGAGGTCAAAAGCGCCGAGTTCGCATCGACGCCATAGGTCGAGCCGGTCAGCCAGTTGAGCAAAAGCATGGCGCGCGGATCGCCGGTGGCGGTGAGCACTAGGATCAGCGCGTCGAACAGGGCCGTCAGGGCAACGCCGGCAAGCAGCAGCCGCTCCGGCGCATAGGCGGCGCGGCGGCCGATCGCCAGTGTCACCAGCAAAGCGGCGAAGGCACCGATGGTGGCGGCCGCGGTCTGGACGGGGCGGCCCGCATCGGACAGCGAAAACAGCGCCACCATCATGCCGAGCGCGGCGCCGGCGCTGATGCCGAGCACTTCGGGGCTGGCCATCGGGTTGCCGGTCAGCCGCTGCATCATAAACCCGGCCAGCGCCAGCATTGCGCCGGCGGCAAGCGCGGCGCACACCCTGGGCAACCGCCAGGATAGCAAGGGCTGCAGCTGGTCGCCGGACGCGAATGTCCACCCATGCGGCCCCGGTGCGTAGAGCAAGGCCAGGGCGAGCAACAGAAGCAGGAGGCCGCCTATCGCCGCCAGCGCCAGGCCGGGCCGACGGGCACGCGGCAGGTGCTCCGAGCCCAGCGACGGCGTCTCGGTGGCAAGTTTCAGGCGCGGCAGCAGCCAGAGCAGCAGCGGCGCGCCGAGAAGTGCTGTCATCGCGCCGGTCGGCAGGAGATCGCCCTGCGGGCCGGTCGCGACCTGCACGCCCTGGTCGACGGCCCACAGCAAGGCGCCGCCGATCAGCGGCGCCATCAAGAGCTGCTGGCCGAGACGCCGGGCGCCGCCGATGCGCGCCAGGGTCGCGGCGGCGAGGCCGCCAAAACCGATGACGCCGACAGCGGCGACGACAAAGGCGATGAGGGCGACGGCGGCCGCCAGGCCGGCGAAGCGCCAGATGCCGAGCGGAACGCCCAGGCTGCGTGCGCCTTCGTCGCCGAGACCAAGCAAGGTCAGCGGCCGCGCCATCAGGCCGATCGCCAGCGCGGCGCCGCCCAGGCGCGGCAAGAGCCACAGCGTCGTCGACCAGTCCTGCTGGCCGAGCGAACCGGCGCCCCAGATGAACAGGCTGGCCAGCCATTCATGCCGCAGCACCACCAGCGCCGCGCCGATGGCGCCGGCATAGAGGCTGACGACAAGCCCGGCCAGCACGACCGCAAGCGGCGACAGCCCCTTGTGCCAGGACAGCGCGAAGACCGCGGCCAGGGCCGTGAACGCGCCGGCCAGCGCCACCCATTCGCGGCCGAAGGCAAGCAGCGACGGCGCAAGAAGCGTCGTGAGCGCCAGCGCCAGATAGGCGCCGGCCGAGACGCCGACGGTTTCAGGCGAGGCGAGCGGGTTGCGCAGGACCTGCTGCAGCACCGTGCCGGCTAGGCCGAGTGCCGCGCCACAGAGCAGGCTGACGGCAAGCCGGGGCAGGAAGGCGTAGTGGACGAGCACCTGCCGCATGTCTCCGATATCGGGGCTTGCAAGCGCATCGAGCCAGAGTGCCGGCGGCAATTGCACGATCATGTTGGAAAGGCTTGCGGCAGCGGCGACGCCGATAAGCACGGCGCAGAGCAGGATCGCGCCCGCCGGATATTTCTTGAGGATAGGAAACGACGACGCACAAACTGGCGGGGCGAGGCTGGTGTCGTCGGACAAGATTGCCTCCTGCTCAGCCACCGGCGGGCTCCGTCGTCAGCGCTTGCGCCAGCAGCCGGGCAAAACGGCTCGCCGAAGGCAGCGTGCCGAACATCAGAACGGGGGCAAGACGCATGATCGAGCGGTTGCGCACGAACGGCATGGCATTCCAGATCGGGCTTTCGGTCAGCGTGCCGCCCGCCCCCTCCGGCAAGGGTTCGAGATAGGCAAGGCGCGCATCGTCCGATGTCGCCAGCCCGTCGATGCCGACAGTTGCAAATCCCCAGTAATTGGTCTCGCCGGTCCAGGCGTTGCGGATGCCGATGCGGTCGAACACCGCCTGGAACAGGCTTTTCTCGCCGTAGACACGCACATTGCGCGGGTCGAGGAAGCTGACGACATAGATCGGCCTCGCCGACAGCGGCGCCAGCCGCTGCCTGACATCAGAAAAATGCGCCTCCGTTGCGGCGATCAGGGCTTCGCCTTCGCTTTCCCTGCCGACAAGCGCCGCCAGCTGGCGGGTCGCCTCGATGGCGCGCTGGTAGGGCTGGCCATCCGGCGTGTAGATGCCGATCGTCGTTACCGGCGCCACGCGTTCGAGCAGCGGTTTGATGCCGTCGAGATAGGGGATGGAGAGAATGACGTCGGGACGAAGCTGCTGGAGGAATTCGAGATTGGGCTCCAGGATCGTGCCGATATCGGCAACCTGCGGCGGCAGCGGCGGCTCGACCACCCATTTTTCCCAGACCTCGCGGTCGGCGACGGCGACCGGCGTGACGCCGAGTATCAGCAAAGTCTCCGCCAGCCCATCGTCCAGGCAGACGACACGCAGCGGCTTCGCGTCAGCCGGCCGAACCATGGTTGCGACCAAAGGCAGCACGAACAGCGCCAGCGCGCCGCGCCGGCTCATTCGACCGCGCGGGCGATCGGCTGCCTTGCCCAGCCGGTTATCCTGATCTGTTTCCAACGTGACGTGCCTGTCTGCGGATCTTGGCGTCGAACGACTAATGCCCTGACTATAAAACATGATTTTCATAGTCAAGATTTTAGGTGCCCAGGAGCCATCAATCTGGCGGCTGCAGGCAGGCGCTGCGACTCGCGGCCGCAGTCGCGAAGGCCGAAACGGGGGGCGAATTGCGGGCGCGGTCAAGCCAGGTATCTGAAAAGACAGTGACAAGCGCCGCTGGAACGTGTTGAAGATGACACTCAGCATGTAGGGGGACATACGATCGGGTTGCGCTCGGCAAGTGTTGATGGTTTGTTGCCGGTCAGCGGAGAACGAGTGATGCGAGAATCCTTAGGTCAAGACGAGTATGGGTCGGCCAACCCTTTCGATCCGGACGACCTGCCAAATCTGAACGCGATCGGGCCGGGAATCGGCAACAACGATTTCGAGAAATACGCGGTCGCCGTGATCATCGTGTTCGGCGCCCTGATCATTGGCGGGCTGATGGCCGCATCGATGACCTTCGGCCACCGCAACGGCTTCCTTTTCGCGCTGGGCGGCGCCACATCGGCGTGGATCTCCGGAAACGCGCTTCTGCTCGACCGGCCGCGCATCTACGCGCTGTTCGTCGCCATCGCTGCCCTGATGCTGATCGCATCGACGATCACGCTGGTGACCTGACGGCCCTCGCCGGGCTTTGAACCGGCGCTGTCCGAGAATCCGCCTGGAATCAGTATCCGAGCGCCTCGCCTGAGGCCGCGCGGCTGTCGATGGCGCCATTGTAGCGCGCGCCGCCGCCCTTCCCGATTTCCGCCAGGCTCTTGCCGCCAATGAGAATGCCGGCCGCCTGGCCCCAGGTCTGGTCGCTCAGATCGAGGTGATAGCCCATGCCGGCCAGCAGCCTTTCGGTGTCCGGCGACAGTCCGAACGGTTCGATGTAAACCGTGTCGGGCAGCCACTGGTGGTGGATGCGCGGCGCGTCGATCGCCTCCTGGATGTTCATCCCGTGGTCGATGACGTTGACGATCGCTTCCAGCGTGATGGTGATGATGCGCGAGCCGCCCGGGCTGCCGATGACCATGAACGGCTTGCCGTCCCTGGCGACGATGGTCGGGCTCATCGACGACAGCGGCGTCTTCTTGGGCTGGATGGCGTTGGCCTCGCCCTGGACCAGCCCATAGAGGTTAGGCACGCCAGGCTTCTGGGTGAAGTCGTCCATCTCGTTGTTGAGCAGGATGCCGGTGCCGTCGGCGACGACGCCGGCGCCGAACGAGCCGTTCAGCGTGTAGGTGACCGCGACCGCATTGCCCTCATTGTCGATGATGGAGTAGTGGGTCGTCTCCTTCGACTCGCCAAAGCCCTTCGGCATCAGATCCTGCGAGACGCCGGCGCGGAACGGATCGATCTTGTCGCGGATGTCCTTGGCGTAGCCTTTGTCGAGCAGCTTCGAGACCGGATTGTCGACGAAATCGGGATCGCCAAGTGCCGAATTGCGGTCGACATAGGCATGGCGCATGGCCTCGACCATGACATGAACCGTCTCGGCCGAACCAGCGCCGAGATAGGACAGCGGATAGCCTTCCAGCACGTTGAGTATCTCGCAGATGATGACACCGCCCGAGCTTGGCGGCGGCGAGGATGTAATCTCGTAGCCGCGATAGCTGCAGGTCACCGGCTTGAGTTCGCGCACCGCATATTGCTCGAAATCTGGTTTGGCCAGGATGCCACCCTTGGCGCCGCTTGCCTTGACGATGGCGTCGGCGATCGCGCCTTTGTAGAATGCATCAGGACCTTTGTCGGAAATCGCCGAGAGCGAGGCGGCAAGATCAGGCTGGACCAGCCGCTCGCCGATGCCATAGGGCTTGCCATCGGGCTTCAGGAAAATGGCGGCCGCGGCGGGATCCTTGGCCAGCCGCTCCGCATTGCCGGCAAGGGACGCGGCATCGCCCTGGTTGAGGACGAAGCCGTCCTTGGCATAGGTGATCGCCGGCGCCATCAGGTCTTGCCGGGACAGCGTCCCATATTTTTCACGCGCCATCTCGAAGCCGGCCACCGAGCCCGGCACGCCGACGGCGAGGTAGCCGTCGAGGCTCGCCCCCTTCACCGGTTTGCCGTCCTTGTCGAGATACATGGTCTTGGTCGCCGCCAGCGGCGCGCGTTCGCGGAAATCGAGGAAAGTCGATTTGCCGTCCTTGAAGCGGATGGTCATGAACCCCCCGCCACCGATATTGCCGGCGTTCGGATAGACGACGGCGAGCGCATAACCCACCGCGACCGCCGCATCGACGGCATTGCCGCCCTTCTTCAACACCTCGACGCCGACTTCGGATGCCAGGTGCTGGGCCGTCACCACCATGCCGTGTTCGCCCTTCGCCGGTGCCGGCGAGGCGGCGAAAGCCGCCACCGACTGAAGGGTAAGCATCAACGATAGACTGACGGCGATCAGCGTTCTGCGGGTGAGCGGCATGGCGTGCCTCCGGGAGCGTGAGGGGTGCGCCTAGAAGAGCCTCTTGGGGTGGGTTAGTCCAGCCAATAATAACGGGTGGCGATCCTTCACACCCCCTCTGTCCTGCCGGACATCTCCCCCGCAAGGGGGGAGATCGGTTGTTGTCCCTGCTTTCGCCAATCTCCGACGTTGCAGGAAGAGCGCCGCCGATGAAGCGGCCAATCTCCCCCCTTGCGGGGGAGATGCCCGGCAGGGCAGAGGGGGGTGCTCAAGTGCTGTCCTCGCCCCTGTCGGATCGACTGAAACGTCGAATTATGGGCTACACTATCCCGCCGCTCCCGCCGGCGACCGCCGGACGCTCTCCCGCGACCTTGGCGCGGTAGCCCGCGGCACGGTAGGCGGCGACGGGATCGATGGCACCGCCGGTCTTCAGCCGCGCCATGGCCAGGATCGGCTCGATGTCGGTGCGGTAGGCCGCTTTCAGCGTCTGCGTCGCCATCAGCGCGTCATTGGCCTCCTGGAAGCCTTCGAGCGCCTTGCGGTCGACCAGCAGCGCCTGCGCATAGGCGCGCTGCACCTCGACCGCCGACAGCATCAAGCTTTCGATCGGATCGGTGACGTTGTGGCTCTGGTCGAGCATATGGGCGGGATCGAAACCCTCGGCGCCGGAGAGTTCGGCATCGACCAATTCGTTGAAGACCAGGAACAGCCGGTAAGGGTCGATGGAGCCGGCATCGAGATCGTCGTCGCCATATTTGGAATCGTTGAAGTGGAAGCCGCCGAGTTTCCGGAACTGGATCAGCCGCGACACGATCATCTCGATGTTGACGTTGGGCGCGTGGTGGCCAAGGTCGACCAGGCAGAAGGCCTTGTCGCCCAACTCCCTGGCGATCATGTAATTGGTGCCCCAATCCTGCACGACGGTGGAATAGAAGGCCGGCTCGTACATTTTGTGTTCGCTGAACAGCTTCCAGTCCGCCGGCAGCCCGGCATAGATTTGCTTCATGGCGTCGAGATAGCGCTCGAACGCCTTGGCGAAATTCACCTGGCCGGGGAAGTTCGAGCCGTCGCCGATCCACACCGTCAGCGCCTTGGAGCCCAGCGTCCTGCCGATCTCGATGCATTCGAGATTGTGCTCGACCGCTTGACGGCGGGTGCCGGCATCGGCATGCGACAGCGAGCCGAATTTGTAGGACAGCTTCTGGTCCCTGGCATCCGAGAAGGTGTTGGAGTTCATGGCGTCGAAGCCGAGACCGAAGCGTGAGGCCGCCTGCTTCAGCCGGTTCGGGTCGGCCTTGTCCCACGGAATGTGCAAGGAGACGGTCGGCGTCGCCTGCGTCAATTGCTGGATGACGGCGCAATCCTCGATCTTGTCGAAGATGTCGCGCGGCTCGCCGGCGCCGGGAAAACGCGCAAAGCGTGTGCCGCCAGTGCCGACACCCCAGGAAGGGACGGCCACGGCGAATTTCTCGACCTTGTCGCGGATGGCGTCGATGGCGATGCCGCGACGATCAAGACGTTCGCCGAGCGAGGCGTAGTCACGCTCGAGGTTGGCTTTGCGCGCGGCGTTGTCCTTTTCGACGATTTCGGTGGAGATGATGGTTTCGGACAACTGCTATTCCTCCCAAAATGCGTTCCGTCAACGCTGCCCCTCATCCGGCCCTTCAGGCCACCTTCTCCCCGTGAACGGGGAGAAGGAAGAAGGCCTAGCGCGTAAAGCTCTGCGCGTTGCCGGCATCGACGTTGATGATGTTGCCGGTCGACTTGGCCGACATGTCGGATGCGAAGAAGTAGATCGCCTCGGCGATGTCTTCGGGAAACACCGAACGCTTCAGCATCGAGCGCGAGCGGTAGTGCTCTTCCAGGTCGTCGGTCGACATCTTGTAGGCAGCGGCGCGCTGTTCCTTCCACTCGCCGGTCCAGATCTTCGAGCCGCGCAGGACGGCGTCCGGATTGACGACATTGACCCTGATCTGGGCCTCCGCGCCCTCAAGCGCCAGGCAGCGGGCGAGATGGATTTCGGCCGCCTTGGCGGTGCAATAAGCGGCGGCGTTGGGCGAGGCGGCAAGGCCGTTCTTGGAGGCGACGAAGACGACGTTGCCGCCGATCTTCTGCACCCTGAACAGCCGGAATGCTTCCCGCGAGACCAGGAAATAGCCGGTCGACAGGATGTCCATGTTCTTGTTCCACAGCGCCAGCGTCGTCTCCTCGATCGGCGCCGAGGAGGCCAGCCCAGCATTCGACACCAGAATGTCGATGCCGCCGAACTCGACCGCCGTCTCGGCGAAGCCGGCGACGACCTGGTCCTCCGAGGTGACGTTGATCACCACTGGCCGGACGAAATCCTTGCCGTAGGCGTTCGCCAGTTCCTCATTGGCGCTGGCGAGCGCCGCCTCATCGATATCGGCCAGCACCACGCAGGCGCCTTCGCGCAGCAGCCGGTTGGCCGTTGCCCGACCAATGCCGCCGGCGCCGCCGGTGACCAGCGCGATCTGGCCGGCGAGCGACTTCGGTCTGGGCATGCGCTGCAGCTTCAGATCCTCGAGCAGCCAGTATTCGATGTCGAAGGCTTCCTGCGCGGGCAGGCCGACATAGGAGGAGACGGTCGAAGCGCCGCGCATGACATTGATGGCGTTGACGTAGAATTCGCCCGAGATCCGTGCGGTGGCCTTGTCGCCGGCGAAGGTGAACATGCCCACGCCGGGCATCAGGTAGACGACGGCGTTGGGATCGCGGATGGCGGGCGAGTCCGGATGCTTGCAGCTGTCGTAATAGGCCTGGTAGCCGACACGATAAGCGGCAATGTCGTCGGCGAGGCGGGCGATGACGGCGTCGACATCGGGCTTGGCCGGATCGAACTCGATGACCAGCGGGCGGATCTTGGTGCGCAGGAAGTGGTCCGGGCACGAGGTGCCAAGTGCGGCCAGCGAGCGCAAATCCCTGGAGTTGACGAATTCGAGCACGGCGGGCTGGTCGTCGAAATGGCCGAGCTTATGGCTCTTTTCCGAGATCAGGCCGCGGATTTTCGGCATCAGTTTCGCCGCGATGGCGCGGCGTGCGGCGGCGTCGAGCGACTTCACCACCTCGCCGCCGAATATGGCGAGGCCCTCGGAGCGGCGCTCGAACCACTCGATCGCCTGGTTGATCACCGAGATCGTCGTCTCGTAGCATTCCTTGGGCGTGTCGCCCCAGGTGAACAGGCCGTGGCTTTCCAGGATGACGCCCTTGGCCTCGGGGTTTTCAATGCAGAATTTCTCCAGCCACAGGCCGAGTTCGAAGCCCGGCCGCTTCCATGGCAACCAGCCGATGGCGTCGCCGAAAATTTCCTTGGTCAGCGCCTTGGAGTCCTTCGCGGCGGCGATGGCGATGATGGCATCGGGATGCATGTGGTCGACGAAAGGCTTCGGCACATAGGCGTGCAGCGGCGTGTCGATCGAGGCCGCGCGCGGATTGAGATTGAACGTGCAGTGCGGCAGGAAGCCGACCATCTCGTCCTCATGCTCGACGCCGCGATAAAGGCCTTTGAGCGCGCGCAATTTGTCCATGTAGAGCGTGGCGAAGCCATCGAGCTTGATCGAGGCGCTGTCGCCGCCGGAGCCCTTGACCCAGAGCACCTCGACGGTCTCGCCGCTGAGCTGATCCTTCTGCCAGATCTTGGAGGAGGTGTTGCCACCGCCATAGTTGGTGACGCGCTTGTCGGAGCCGAGCGTGTTCGAGCGATAGACCAGAAGCTCTGGGTCGCTCATCCCCTTGGCTTTCGCATCATCCCACAGATTGGCCAGGCGCGAGCCGGAGCGCTTGTCGAGCATAGGTATCCTCCCTGGGACGCAAAAGGGTGCAGTCCATTTTGCCGGGAATGTCTACGCAAGCCGGCCGATTGTCAATCATAAACGATCAATATCGATCATATTGCACTGCACAATGAAATTATATGATCGGAAATGATTGACACTGCTCGTTTTGAGTGCCTAGATGGCCAAGCAGGGAGGAACCATGCACGAAAAAGAGCGCCACAGGATCATTCTGTCCGCCGTCCAGGAAAAGCCTGTGGTGACGGTGCAGGAGATGGTCGACCTGACGGAGTCCTCCGAGGCGACGATCCGGCGTGATATCGCGGCACTGCATGTCCAGAAGCGGCTGCGCAGGGTGCGAGGCGGCGCCGAGGCAATCTCGCCGCCACAGTTCATCGGGCTCGCCGGCCGGCCCTTTTCCGTAAACGAAACGATCAATGCTTCTCAGAAGCGGGCGATTGCGCGTGAAGCGGTCGAACTGTGCGGGGATGGCGAGCCGATCATCATCAATGGCGGCACCACGACGTTCCAGATGGTGCATTTCCTGACCGGCCGGCGCATGCCGATCTTCACCAATTCGTTCCCGATCGCCGAGCATCTGCTCAAGCATTCCAAGAACACGGTGATGCTGTCCGGCGGTACGATCTACCGCGAGCAGAACATCATCCTGTCGCCTTTCGACAATGACGTGACGCGCAATTTCTACGCGCGCCGCATGTTCATGGGCGCTCAAGGGTTGGGGCCGCTCGGCCTGATGGAAGGCGATCCGCTGTTGATCCAGGCGGAGCAGAAGCTGATCGACCAGGCCGACGAGCTGGTGGTGCTGGTCGACTCCTCGAAATTCCGCAAGCGCTCCAGCCTGATCCTGTGCGGCCTGTCGCGCATCGCCACCGTCATCACGGATGACGGCATCGAGGATCGCGAAGCCAAGATGTTGGAGACCGCGGGCGTGACGCTGATCGTCGCCCGCAAATCGGCAAAGGAAGAATCTTCGCTGCAGGCCTGAGGCCAACTCACGCCCGCAGCGGCGATGGAATGCAACGCTCAAGGGAGGAAATTCGATGAGCTTTCTGAAGAAATTGATGGTTACGGCGGCGTTTTCCGCCGCCATGTTCGTGAATGCCGCCTACGCCGAAAACGTCAAGATCGCGCTGGTGGTGAAGTCGCTCGGCAACGGCTTCTTCGATGCCGCCAACAAGGGCGCCGAAGAGGCGGCCAAGGAACTCGGCGATGTCGACATCATCTACACCGGCCCGACCAAGGCGACCGCCGAAGCGCAGATCGAAGTGGTCAATTCGCTGATCGCGCAGAAGGTCAACGCCATCGCGATTTCCGCCAATGACGCCGACGCCCTGGTGCCGGTGTTGAAGAAGGCCATGGAACGCGGCATCACCGTCATCTCGTGGGATTCGGGCGTTGCCAAGGAAGGCCGCCAGCTTCACCTCAACCCGTCCGATACCGGCCTGATCGGTGAGACCATCATCAAGCTTGCCGCCGACTATCTGCCTGAGGGCGGCGACGTCGCCATCCTGTCGGCTTCCTCGACCGCGACCAACCAGAACGCCTGGATCGACGCGGCCAAGAAAATCCTGCCGGAGAAGTTCCCCAAGATCAAACTGGTCGCCACCGTCTATGGCGATGACGATTCGGCCAAGAGCACCGACGAAGCCAAGGGCCTGTTGAAGTCCTATCCGAACCTCAAGGCGATCATCGCGCCGACCACTGTCGGCGTCGTCGCCGCCGCCCAGGTCGTCACCGACGCGAACCTGATCGGCAAGGTCAACGTCACCGGCCTCGCGCTGCCGTCCGAGTTCAAGAAGTTCATCGACAACGGCGCCAGCCAGGCGGTGGCTCTCTGGAACCCGATCGACCTCGGCTACTCCGCCGTCTACCTCGCCCATGACCTGGCGGTGAAGAAGGAAGAGGCCAAGCCCGGTGCGACGCTGTCGATCGGCCGCGTCGGCAAGGTCACGCTCGACGACACCAATTCGGCTGCGATGGCTCCGCCCTTCCAGTTCGACAAGTCCAACATCGAGAAGTTCTCCAAGATCTATTGATCTCGGACGCTCGCACCACCCTCCCCCCTTGTGGGGAGGGTCGGCGAGCCGGCTTCGCGAAGCGATGCAGGCGAGACGGGGTGGGGGTGGCGACATCTCCATGCACCAGGACCTTGATATGCTAGTAGACCCCCACCCCGCTCACATTGTTCGCGACCCTCCCCACAAGGGGGAGGGTAAGGCAGCCCCACGCCTGACGCTGTCTGGCATCTCCAAGAGCTTTCCCGGCGTGCGGGCGCTGCACAATGTCAGCCTGTCGCTCTATCCTGGCCAGGTAACAGCGCTCATCGGCGAGAATGGCGCCGGCAAGTCGACGCTGGTCAAGATCATGACCGGCATCTACCAGCCCGACGCGGGCACGATCAGCATCGATGGCCAGCCGGTCACCTTGCCAAGCGCGCATGCGGCCTTCGGCCATGGCGTCACCGCCATCCATCAGGAAACCGTGCTGTTCGACGATCTGAGCGTCGCCGAAAACATCTTTCTCGGCCACGCGCCGCGCACGCGTTTCGGCACCATCGACTGGCGCACGATGCGCAAGAATGCGCGCGAAGTGCTCGATGCCATGCATGCCGGCCATATCGACGCCGATGCAAGATTGAAGGATCTCGGCATCGCCAACAAGCATCTGGTCGCCGTGGCGCGGGCCATGTCGATCGACGCGCAGATCGTCATCATGGACGAGCCTACCGCCGCGCTTTCGATGAAGGAGATCGAGGAGCTGTTTTTGCTCATCGAGTTTCTCAAGGAACAAGGCAAGGCGATCCTGTTCATCAGCCACAAGTTCGACGAGATTTATCGGATCGCCGACCGCTACACGGTGTTCCGCGACGGCGAGATGGTCGGCGAAGGCCTGATCAGGGATGCTGCCCAGAGCCAGATCGTGCGCATGATGGTCGGCCGTTCGGTCGATCACATCTTTCCGCAGCGCAAGGCCGAAATCGGCGCGCCCGTGCTCACCGTCTCCGGGCTTTCGCATCCGACCGAATTCAATGACATCGGATTCGAACTACACAAGGGCGAGATCCTCGGCTTTTACGGCCTTGTCGGCGCCGGACGCAGCGAGGTGATGCAGGCGATTTCAGGCATCACCCGCATTTCGAGCGGCACCATCACGCTGGACGGCAAGGCGATCGCGCCGAAATCCGCGGCGGATTCGATCGAGGCAGGCATCGTCTATGTGCCCGAAGAACGCGGCAAGCAAGGCGTGGTGATCGGCCTGCCGATCTTCCAGAACGTCTCGCTGCCTTCGCTCAAGCGCACGTCGAGATCCGGCCTGCTGCGGCTGGCGGAAGAGTTTTCGCTCGCCCGCTCCTACACCGAGCGGCTCGACCTCCGGGCCTCCTCGCTCAGCCAGGATGTCGGCACGCTGTCGGGCGGCAACCAGCAGAAGATCGTCATCGCCAAATGGCTGGCGACCGCGCCCAAGGTGATCATCCTCGATGAGCCGACCAAAGGCATCGACATCGGCTCCAAGGCCGCGGTGCACGGCTTCATGGCCGAGCTGGTGGCGCAAGGCCTGTCGGTGATCATGGTATCGTCGGAGCTTCCCGAAATCCTCGGCATGTCCGACCGCGTCGTCGTCATGCGCGAAGGGCTGGTCGCGGCGGTCTACGACAACAAGGAACTGGACGCCGAGACGCTGGTCCGGACGGCAGCGGGGATCGCGGCATGAAGGCTTTGTTGAAATACCGCGAAATCTGGCTGGCCGCGGCGATCATCGTTTTGATCGGGCTGATCTCGACGCGCTTCCCGGCCTTTGCCGATCCCGGCAATCTGCGCCAGGTGTTCAACGACACCTCGATCCTGATGATCCTGGCGCTCGGCCAGATGGTGGTCATCCTGACCCGGTCGATCGACCTGTCGATGGCGTCGAACCTCTGCTTCACCGGCATGGTGGTGGCGATGCTCAACGCCGCGCATCCGGCGATCCCGATCCCGCTGCTGATCGTCATCGCGCTGGCCGTCGGGCTGGTGCTTGGCGCCATCAACGGTCTGCTGGTGTGGCGGCTGAACATCCCCTCGATCGTGGTGACCCTGGGCACGCTGACCATCTATCGCGGCGCCACGTTCGTCCTGTCCGGCGGCGCCTGGGTCAATGCCGACAAGATGAGCCCCGAGTTCATTGGTTTCCAGCGAGCGGCCTTCCTCGGCATTCCCGTGCTGTCCTGGATCGCCATCGCGGTCATCGCGCTGTTCTTCGTTGTGATGACACGCACCGCGCTCGGCCGCTCGATCTATGCCATTGGCGTCAACCCGACGGCGTCGGTCTATGCCGGCATCGATGTCGGCCGCACGAAATTCATCGTCTTCTGCATCTCCGGCATGGTCGGCGGGCTATCCGGTTATCTCTGGATCTCGCGCTATGTGATCGCCTCGGTCGAGGTCGCCAACGGCTATGAGCTCAACATCATCGCCGCCTGCGTCATCGGCGGCATTTCGATCGCCGGCGGCATCGGCTCGGTCGGTGGGGCGGTGCTCGGCGCGTTGTTCCTCGGCATCATCTCCAACGCTCTGCCGGTCATCAACATCTCGCCCTTCTGGCAGATGGCGATCTCGGGCAGCGCCATCATCCTGGCTGTCGTGCTCAACGCGCGCGGCGAACGCCAGCAGGGCCGCATCATCCTGAGAAAGGCGGAGGCGGCATGACCGACATCCCTGCCCCGCGCCACATTCCCGACCGGCTCGACAAGCCGCTGCGTTCGGCGATCTTTTCATGGGAGGCGCTGCTGATCGTGGTGGCGGTCGCCATCTTCGCCATCAACAGCTTCGCCTCGCCCTACTTCCTCGACCCCTATTCGCTGTCGGACCTGACCTTCAACTTCACCGAGAAGGGCCTGATCGCCTTTGCCATGGCGCTGCTGATCATTTCAGGCGAGATCGACCTCTCGGTGGCCGCCATCATCGCGTTGGCCTCGACCATGATGGGCATGGCGGTGCAGGCCGGTGCCGGAACGCCGGTGCTAGTGCTGATCGGCATCGTCGTCGGGCTCGGCTGCGGCGCCTTCAACGGGCTGCTGGTGACAAGGCTCGGCCTGCCCTCGATCGTCGTCACCATCGGCACGATGAGCCTGTTTCGCGGCATCGCCTTCATCATCCTCGGCGACCAGGCCTACAAGGGCTATCCCGAGAGTTTTGCCTTCTTCGGCCAGGGCTATGTCTGGTGGGTGGTGTCGTTCGAACTGATGCTCTTCCTCATCGCCGCCGTCATCTACTGGTTCCTGCTGCATCGCACGAGCTTCGGCCGCCGCGTCTTTGCGATCGGCAACAACCCGGTCGCGGCGCAGTTTTCCGGCGTGCGCGTCGGCCGCATCAAATTCACCCTGTTCTGCCTGACCGGACTGATGGCGGGCATCGCCTCGGTGCTGATCACTTCGCGGCTCGGCTCGACAAGGCCATCGATTGCGCAGGGCTACGAGCTCGAAGTCATCACCATGGTGGTTCTGGGCGGCGTCAGCATCCTGGGCGGCGCCGGCAGCATCCTGGGCGTCGTGCTCGCCGCCTTCATCATGGGACTGGTGACCTTCGGGCTCGGCCTGCTCAACGTGCCCGGCATCGTCATGTCGATCTTCATCGGCCTGTTGCTGATCATCGTCATCGCGCTGCCGATCGTCTGGCGGCGGTTGCGCGGGGGACGCTGATGCCTGAGAAATACGCGTTCAAGATGAAGCTCAAGCCCGGCATGAAGGCCGAGTACCAGAAGCGCCACGACGAAATCTGGCCGTCGCTGGTCGCGCTTCTGAAGCAGGCCGGCGTCTGCGACTATTCGATTCACCTCGATGAGGAGACCAACATCTTGTTCGGCGTGCTGTGGCGGCGTGACGACCACGGCATGGACGACTTGCCCGGGCATCCGGTGATGCAGCGCTGGTGGGCTGATATGGCCGACCTCATGGAGACCAAGCCGGACAACGAACCGGTGGCGGTGCCGCTGGAAACCGTGTTCCATATGGCATGAGTGCGATGCGCCACATCGCCGTCATCGACATCGGCAAGACCAACGCCAAGGTGGCGCTGGTCGACCTCGCAACGCTGAGCGAGGTCGCGCTGCGCCGCATGGCGAATGCGCCGGTGCGCCAGGCGCCCTATCCGCATCACGATGTCGAAGCGCTGTGGGCGTTCATCCTCGACAGCCTTGCCGGCCTCAACCGCGAACAGCGCATCGACGCCATCTCGATCACCACCCATGGCGCGACCAGCGTTCTGGTCGATGCCGCGGGCGAACTGGTGCTGCCTGTGCTCGACTATGAGTTCGACGACCCCGACAGGCTGGCGGCGGACTATGACGCTGTTCGCCCCCCCTTCGCCGAGACCGGCACGCCGCGCCTGCCGCTCGGCCTCAATCTCGGCGCGCAATTGTTCTGGCAGCAGAAAGGCTTCCCGGCCGAATTCGCAAAAGCCGCCGCCGTGCTGATGTATCCGCAATACTGGGCCTTGCGGCTGACCGGCATCGCCGCCAACGAGGTGACCTCGCTCGGCTGCCACACCGATCTGTGGAACCCGTGGAAATCGGATTTTTCGTCGCTGGTCGACACCCTGGGTTGGCGCGCGCTGATGGCGCCGGTGCGGCCGGCCAGGGATCGCCTTGGTCCGGCCCTGCCCGCGCTTGCGGCGCGAACCGGCCTTGATCCGCAAACACCTGTTTTCTGCGGCCTGCACGATTCCAACGCCTCGCTGCTGCCGCATCTCCTTTCCGATACACCGCCCTTCTCGGTCGTTTCGACCGGCACCTGGGTGGTGTCGATGGCGGTCGGCGGCAAACAGGTCACGCTCGACCCGGCGCGCGACACGCTGGTCAATGTCAACGCGCTCGGCGATCCCGTTCCCTCGGCCCGTTTCATGGGCGGGCGCGAATTTTCGTTGCTGACGCAAGGCCAGCCGGAGAACTGGACCGAGGAAGATGTCGACGCCGTGCTGGCGCGTAGGACGTTGCTGCTGCCGTCGACCCAGCAGGGGTCGGGGCCGTTCCCACATCAGACCGCGATCTGGCTTGATGCCGACGACATGAACAGCGGCCAGCGCTTCGCCGCCATCTCGTTCTATCTGGCGCTGATGACGGCGACCTGCCTCGACCTGATCGGCGCCGACGGCCCGACCACCGTCGAGGGGCCCTTCGCCCGCAACCGGCTGTTTGTCGGCATGCTGGCGGCGGCGACCGCACGCACCGTAGTTGCCTCTGAGGCCGCCACCGGCACCAGCATCGGCGCCGCATTGCTGGCATCGGATCAGGCCTCGGCGCACGGCAAGGGCGGGCGAATCGAACCGCCGACCGACTCGGCCTGGCCCGGCTATGTCAGCGCCTGGCGCAGGGCGGTCGAAGCGCGGGGATGATCACAGGATCCGTTTGAGTCCGGGAGAATGGGTTCGGTGCCAGCACGACGATAGAGCAATTCCAGGAAAAGTGTGAAACGGTTTTCCCAGGAAAAGCGCGTAGCGCTTTCCCTTGGGGAATCGCGCCAAAACAAAGAGTTAGAGCGGTCCGACGTTTCCGTGAAACGGTGGACCGCTTGAGAGCTCCTTCAGTTGACATAGACCAGCCCTTGCGGGTCGATCTCCGGCTTTCGCCCGGCGACAAGGTCGGCAAGGAATTTCCCCGAGCCGCAGGCCATGGTCCAGCCGACATGGCCGTGGCCGGTGTCGAGGTAGAGATTTTTGTAGCGCGCCTGGCCGATGACCGGCACGGAGTTCGGCATCATTGGCCTGAGGCCTGCCCAGAGTTCGGCCTTCTTCTCGTCGAAGGCGCCGGGGAACAGATCCTTGCCGGTCCTGAACATGGTGGCGAAGTCGCTGGGTTTGTGGGTGCGGTCGAAGCCGGTGAATTCGGCGGTCGAAGCCAACCGCAATCGATTGCCAAGGCGCGAATAGGCCATCAGCTGGTCCTCGTCGGCGCCGCCCATGGTCGGCCCCTTGCTCTCGTCTTCCAGGGGAATGGTCGCGGTATAGCCCTTCACCGGGTAGACCGGCAGGTCTATGCCGTAACGGCGGCCGAGCAGACCACTCTCCGGTCCCATAGAAATGACCACGGCATCGCCAGCAATCGGTCCGGCCGAGGTCATCACCGCGCGCACCCGGTCGCCCTCGATGTCCAGCCCCTCGACCGCCGTGCCGTAGAGAAATTTCACGCCAAGCTTTTCGACGGCATGAGCGGCGAGCTTCTCGACGAACTGGCGGGAATCGCCGGTCTGGTCGATCGGCGAATAGACGCCGCCGGCGATCTTTTCCTTCACGCCGGCAAGACCCGGCTCAAGCTCCACCAGCCGGTCACGGCCGACGATCTCGATCGGCAGGCCGTGCTCGGCGAGATAGCGGTAATTGTCGGTGCCGGTGTCGAGACTGTGCTGCGAGCGGAAGAAATAGAGGATGCCCTTCTTGCGCTCGTCGTAGCCGATGCCCGCTTCGGCGGAGATGGCGTTGATGCAATCCCTGGAATAGAGCGCCAGGCGCAGCTTGACCTGGCTGTTGGCGCGCAGGCGCGCCACAGTGCATTGCCGCAGGAAACGCAGGCTCCAAGCGAGGAAATAGGGATCGAAGCGCAACCGCACCTTGATGCCGAGATCGTGGTTGTAGAGCGCGCGCAGGAACGTCTTCAGCGCCGCCGGCGAGGCCCAGGCGGTGGCGTCGCCCGGCGACACCAGGCCGGCATTCGACTGGCTGGTGCCGCGCGCCGGCGCCGCGTGGCGCTCGATCACGGTGACCTCGTGACCATCCCCGGCCAGGTAATAGGCCGCCGCCGTACCGACGACGCCGGCTCCGAGCACCGTTATCTTCATGCCAATCCCCCAAGCTCGGCACGGCGCAGCGCGTCCGCGCCCTCCGCGAATGCCTTCCATAGCGCTTCGCCGGATGGCTTGCGAGCCCTCGGGGGGCTGACTCAGCCGCGCGAGGAGTTCTTGCCGGTCAGGATGCGTTCCCAGGCGAGCGCGTCGGCAACGATCTGGTCGAGATCGTCGCGCTGCGGTATCCAGCCGAGTTCCGCCCGGGCGAGATCCGAATTGGCAACCACCGCCGCGGCGTCACCGGGCCGGCGGGCGCCCATCTTCACCTCGAAATCATGGCCGAAGGCACGGCGCACGCTGTCGATGACCTCGAGCACCGAATAACCATGGCTGTAGCCGCAATTGGCGACGAGGCTCTCGCCCCCGGCGCGCAGCCGCTGCAAGGCCAGGCGATGCGCCGCCGCCAGATCGCTGACATGGATGTAGTCGCGCATGCAGGTGCCGTCCGGTGTCGGATAATCGGTGCCGAACACCTGCATGAAGGGCCGCTTGCCGAGCGCGGTCTCGCAGGCGACCTTGATCAGATGGGTGGCGCCGGGCGTCGACTGGCCTGTGCGCCCCTTGGGATCGGCGCCGGCGACGTTGAAGTAGCGCAGCGCGGTATAGCGGATGTCGTGCGCGAGGCTGGCATCGCGCAGCATCCATTCGCTCATCAGCTTGGACAGGCCATAGGGCGATTCCGGCGCCAGGCGGGCATCCTCGCGCACCGGCTCCAGTCCGGCGCCGCCATAGACGGCGGCGGTCGAGGAAAAGATGAAATTGGGCACGCCCTCGCGAACCGCGGTTTCGATCAGCGTGCGCGTCTTCGAGGTGTTGTTCTCGTAATAGGCGAGCGGGTCGGAAACCGATTCCGGGACGACGATGGAGCCGGCGAAGTGAATGATGGCGTCGACCTTGTTGTCCCTGATGATCGAACCGACCAATTCCTTGTCCGCGACATCGCCGACGACCAGCTTTGCCTCCGGCGCCACCGCCCATTCGAAGCCGGTGGACAGACGGTCGAGAACGACCACGCTGTCGCCGGCATCCAGCAGCTCCCAGACCATATGGCTGCCGATATAACCGGCGCCGCCTGTCACCAAAACCGTCATCCGCGTCCTCGCTTACCAAGATTTATCGGAAACTGTCTCAACCATCGCCTTACTGGAAAGCCTGCCGCGTGGCCATTAGAACCGTTGGTTACCGGCGTTCACCGATGTGGCGTCATGCTGAAACAAAAGTGATCCAAAGGGGGTATCGTGGAGGGGAATAGGCCACGATCCGCCGGCGTTAGGAACAGGTGCGGGGCGTGGCATTTTGACCAAAATGGCCCGGTGGACGACCAATAGGTCAATGATTATGATCCCGCCAAAAATTGGGAAGCCGACATGAACTATCAGCGGTTCTTCGAGGAAGCGATCGACCAGCTCCATGCCGAGCGTCGTTATCGCGTCTTCGCCGA